>SHZC01000050.1 GCA_009692505.1 Myxococcales bacterium | reverse complement strand
ATGGCGAGTGCCTCGGCCTTTTCGGTGGCTGCGCGCTTCGCGATGGCCCGATCACGCGCGGCCTCAGCACGCGCGGTTTCGACGTCGGCCTGGGCCCGTCGGTTCGCGTCCTCAGCTTTGGTCCGCGCGACGGACGCCGCTTCGGCCTCAGCCTGGGCCCGTCGGCTCGACTCTTCGGCTTTGGTTCGCGCGACCGACGCCGCTTCGCTCTCGGCCCGATCCCGACGGCTCGACTCTTCGGCTTTGGTTCGCGCGACAGACGCCGCTTCGACCTCGGCCCGATCCCGACGGCTCGACTCCTCGGCTTTGGTCCGCGCGACAGACGCCGCTTCGACCTCGACCTGCGATCGACGGCTCGACTCCTCGGCTTTGGTCCGCGCGACAGACGCCGCTTCGACCTCGGCCTGCGATCGACGGCTCGACTCCTCGGCTTTGGTCCGCGCGACAGACGCCGCTTCGACCTCGGCCTGCGATCGACGGCTCGACTCCTCGGACGCGACCCGCTGAGCGTCCGCCTGGGCCTTCGCAAGGGCGACTGTGGCCGCCGCCGTGGTGTTCGCAAGCGCGACTTTCGCGGCAGCATCACGGCCCGCCAAAGCGACTGCGGCCTCGGCGCGCCCGTGCTCTTCTTCAGCGGCCTTCGCGGCCAGTCGGGCGTCGGCGATGGCGGACTGTCCCTGCTCATCGAGGGTCCGGGCGCGAGACTCGGCGCCACGAGCCCGCTGCTCAGCCTCGGCCACGCGGGCCTCGATGGCTGCCATCTGCGCGTGCGTTGCTCCGGAGTCGGAGCCTGCAGCGATGGGCACGACCTTGCGCCGACGCTGAGTCGCGTCGATGGTGACCACGAGGTCATTTCCTTGCGCGCGCACCGTGTAGAGCGCGTCGAGCTGAAGCCCGATGATGATCCGGCCGACCCGGGCCTGGCTGTCCTGGAACTGCAAGGCCGAGACCTCGCCGACGACCCCGTTGTCCAAATCGATCGGGCTCTCGAGCGCCTGCGTATCGGCGTTCGAGATGTCGACGAAGAGCCGGATGGGGTCGCTGAGCTTGAACACGGCGAACGTCGGGGCGACCGAGCCTGAGATCACGATCTCGGTGGCCGTCTCAGACTCGCGAACCGCCAAGCGAGTGAGGCGGTTCTGCACTTTCTCTTCGGCCGATGCGCGTTCCGGCCCGACGACTCCGACGACCGGCAAGCACCCCAAGAGGGCGCGTAGACCGATGGTTCCGGGGGCGAGACGTCGCGTGATGGGTCTCTTCTCGTTCACGGCAGAAGCTCCTGAAGCTCTTGTTCGCCGAGGAGGCGTTTCACGACCTCCTGAACCGGGGGCTGGCCCGCAGCGGGCGGCTGAAGGGGCTTGAACACCACCTCATTCCGCGTGATGCGCGTAATTCGAAAAGGCGTCTTGCCGACGATATCACCGGCGCGGACGATGTGCCCGACGGTGTGAACGTCACTCAGCATCGCCTTGTGGACCGCCGTGCCTGTGATGATGGCGATGAGGTCCATTGCGGCCACCTCATCCACACAGAGGGGACCCCGGCACGGATTGTCCGCCAGAGCCTCGCCCTCTTCGATGCGAGGCTGGAGATCCTCGATGTAGATCTGGAACGGGTCCCGCCCGTCCCGGAGATCCCGATCGAGGTCATCCTTCTCGTTCCAGTCCACGAGCTTGAGCTTCTCGGGGATGTCCAGGTTCTGGAGAGAAGGGTCCGGACCGGTCGGTGTGGCGGGTTTACCGGGCTCGGCGGCTGCACCACTCGCGGGAGCGGCCGCAGAGCTCGGGCTGCGGGATGGCCGGGTTGCTGCTTGGGGAGGAGGGTCATCGCAAGCCGCGACCGCAAAGACGAAGACCGTGATTCCCAACCCCAAGCTGGCGATGCGACCCCTCATTCCTTAGCCTTCTTCTTCGGGGCACTGGGAGGCGGGGCGGAGGCAGGCCCGGCCGGACGATACATGAAGGTCGTCGCGGAGCAGGTTGCCGTCAGCACGGTCGACTCGGGGGTGTTCCCCGTACGCAGGAGCTTGATGTTCTCGACGTTCACGATGCGCGTGAGCTTGCCTACATAATAGAAGAACGTCGCGACTTGATGAAACGTGCCGGACAGCGTCATCTTGACCGGGATTCGAACGAAGAGCTCGGCGATCTGCGGCACGGCGCGCTCGAAGCGAGTGATCTCCAAACCGACGATCTTGCCTTGGCCGTGGATCTTCTGAAGGAGCGTGGCGATCTCCTCGTCGGCCGGCAGCTTGTCGGTCATCTCCTCACGCGAACGCCTGAGGCGCTCGACCTCGTCCTCGAACTTCTTGAGATTGGCGACCTTCGCCTGCGCTTCGTTGAGCTTGGCGCTCAGCGTGCCCGTCATCCGGCTCTGGCTGGTGATCTGGTCTTCGTAGTCGGTGATGAGCCCGAAGTACCACCCCGCGCCGATCAGGCCCATGAGCACGCCCAAGAGGACGAACTTCTGGGGCGTCGGGATCGCTGAGAATTTCTCGAGAAGCTCGCCCATGTTTCAGTTTTTCTTGTTGAGGTCGTCGTCGCCAATCTCTTTGGCGGCGAGGCGCTTAACGTCGGTGGGCCCATACAGGGCGACTGCGTCGAGGTCGAACTTCACGAGCTTTACACCGGCGGCTGCGGCGAGGTCGACCGCTTCGGAGACGTTGAGGTGCACCTTCACGAAGTGCTTTGAGGTGTTCAGCCGGGTGAGAAACTCGGCCAGGTCGTCGTTCGTCCTGGCCAGCCCCATGAGCTTGACCTTCCGGTTCTCCTCGGTGAAGGACTCGAGCCAGAGGCGCTTGGGATCCCATTCGGGGTTCCAGCCGCGCTTGCCCGCTGCCAGCTTGCGGAGCGGATCGGTGATCGGCGTGATCATCAAGGACAGCTCGTCAAGCATCTTGACGGGTCCGGCCTGGCCCTCGATGAGCCCGTCGAGCACGTTCTTCTGCTTTTCGAGCTCGGCTTTCTCGGCTTCGATCCTGACGACCCGGGCGACCTCGGCCTCTTTGGTCTTCAGGTTGGCCTGAAGCTTGGCGACCTGGGCATCAACCGTCGAGAGTTCGCCCTCCTTGTCGCTCTGCCAATACAGAAGCACCGCGATCTCGGCGGCCAGGCAGACAGCGAAGAGGAGCAGAATCTGCCGACCGCTCTCCCGCTTCTTCGCCTCTCGGACCGGGAGAAGGTTGATCCGTATCATTTGTCGCCGTGCTTTCGCAGGCCGAGCCCCACGGCGACGGTCGCCAAAGGTCTGATTTCGTTGATGTAATCGAGATTGAACAGCTTCGAGTCAATCTGGATGCCACGGAACGGATCGACGAGTTCGCAGGGGACACCGATGCGGTTCTCGAGGGTGCGGGCGAGCGCGGGGACCTTGGAGCTGCCCCCGGAGAGGTAGATGCGGGACATGCGCCCCTCGGAGGAAGTCGCGAGGTAGAAGTCGAGCGACCGATGGATCTCGCTGGCCATCGACTCGCTGACCGAGGCCATGACGCGCTCGACCTCTTGCGGCACCACGCTGTCCGCGTCGACCCCATGCTCACCGCCGAGCTTGTAGGCCTCAGCTTCGTCGTAGCCGACGTTGAGCTGCTTTTGGACCTCTTCGGTGAACTGATTGCCGCCCATCGAGATGTCACGCGTGAACGTGGTGATCCCGTTCGCCACGACGTTGATATTGATCGTCGACGCGCCGATGTCGATGAGCACGATGGTCTCACCCGGCGGGTAGCCGTAGTTGATCTCGAAGCAGTTTTGGATCGTGAAGCAGTCGACATCGACGACCACCGGATCGAGCCCGGCCTCGCGAACGACGGCGGCGTACTCGTTGACCATCTCCTTCTTGGCTGCCACGAGCAGGACGTCCATCTGGCCCTGCTCGGGGCGCGTCTGGAGGATCTGGTAGTCGAGGTAGACGTCGTTGACATCAAAGGGGATGTACTGCTCGGCCTCCCACTTGATGCTCTCGTCGAGCTCCTCCGGCGTCATGGCCGGCAAGCTGATCTTCTTGATGATGACCGAGTGGCCGCTGACCGAGATCGCGACCTGTTTGACCTTCAGCTTTTGGGCTTGAACGATGCCAGCGATGGTGTCCACGACGGCCGCGGAGTTCATCAAAGCACCGTCCACGATGGCATCGCTGGGCAAGGGGGCCATGGAGAAGCTCGACAGCGAGATTCCCTTCTTTGACTCCTTGAGTTGGACGAGCTTGATCGAGCTCGAGCCAATATCCAATCCCAGAACGTTTTTTCCGCGAGCCATCGGGCGCGATCCCCTTCAATTGCCGGCACATGCAGCGGCGGGTGCCACCTCGGCGCGACTATCATTCAGGGGTCCGCCATCGTCAAGAAAAGACCGAAATGTGAGGTTTATGCGGAAATCCGCCTGTGGGGCCGACTTTCCCCATTTTCAGCCACTTCGGCCCTTAGTCGCCGAGCCCGTAATCCTTGAGTTTATAGAGCAGCGTCCGGTGGGAGATCTCCAGAAGCGCGGCGGCCCGGGTGCGGTTGCCCTTCGTTCGGGCCAAGGCTCGCTTCATGAGCTCCTCTTCGATGATTCGGGTGGTCTTCTTGATGGAGAGCTCGCCGGCGGCCAGAGTTGCCTGGATTCGGTCCTGCTCCTGGCAGAGCCGCGGCGGCAGCTCGGCCTCCGTGATCTGGTCCCCATCGACGAGGATGATGGCCCGCTCGATGCAGTTCTCGAGCTCGCGGACGTTGCCCGGCCACGGCCACCGCTCGAGCAGGCGCATCGCCCCCGGCGTGACCCCCCGCACGCGCGTGCCCAACCGAACGTTGAGGTGGCTCCTGAAGTGTTCGACGAGCATGGGGATGTCCGTGGGTCGATCGCGCAGCGGCGGCAGGGCGATTTGCAGGACGTTGAGGCGATAGTAGAGGTCCTCTCGAAATCGCCCCGCCTTGACCTCCGCAGCGAGATCCCGAACGGTCGCGGCGACCACGCGGACGTCGACCTTTTGTGATTTCGTGTCTCCGACCTTTCGGATCTCCTCTTCCTGGAGAACCCGGAGGAGCTTGACCTGCAGGCTCAGCGGCAACTCACCAATCTCGTCGAGGAAGAGCGTGCCACCGTCCGCCTGCTCAAAGAGCCCGTGGTGGGTGCGGGTCGCGTCGGTGAAGGCCCCGCGAACATGACCGAAGAGCTCGCTTTCGAGGAGGTTCTCCGGGATCGCTCCGCAGTTCACCGCGACGAAGGCCCGAGTCTTTCGAACGCCGACGTCGTGCAGCGCGCGGGCGACGAGCTCCTTGCCGGTCCCGCTCTCTCCGTGCAAGAGAACGGTCGTCTTGAAGTCGGCGACCTTGCGGACCATCGCGAAGACCTTCTGCATGGGGGCCGAGTCGGAGATGAGCCGACCGAGCCCCCCACTGGCCGCCGCGGAGGCCTTGACCTGGGCCTGAAGACGGCGAAGCTCCTCGATGCGCCGCAGCCGAAAGAGCACCTCTTCAAAGCGGGCGCCCTTCTGGATGAAGTCCACGGCCCCGCGCTTCAGGGCGTCGAGGGCCGTATCGAGATCCGCGTGCGCGGACATGAGCACGAGGTCGATGGAGATGCCCCGGGCGGCCAGCGCGTCGAGCAGCTGTACGCCGGTGAGCTTGGGCATGATGAGGTCGCAGAGCACGATGTCGAAGGTGCCCTGGAGGATGGCCGCGAGCGCGGCTTCCCCGTCTTCGGCCGTGCTGACCTCATACCCGGCGCGCCGCAGGTGCAGCTCCATCGACAGGCGAACGTTCACCTCGTCGTCGACGACGAGCACTCGACGGTTGGTCATGGCGTCAGCATACGCCCGGACACGACCGCGGGTACATGGGCCGCCGCTCTGCTAGGCTCAAGCCGTGACGCGACATACGCCCGCCCGGTATAACGATCCCCTTGAGGTTCTCTGGACGGGCGCGGCCTCGAGGCTCGGCCTCCGCATCGTCCGTTCAGACGCGGTCTACGCCTCCTGGGACGGCAAGGGCACGTTGACGTTGTCGACGGCCGAGCACTTCGATCCGGATGACAGCCTCGCGCAGCTCATCTTGCACGAGCTCTGTCACGCGCTCGTCGAGGGCGAGGCGGCTTTTGGCCTTCCCGACTGGGGGCTGGACAATATGACGAGCCGCGACGTCGTTCGGGAGCACGCCTGCCAGCGCCTCCAGTGCGCCTTGGCCACGCGGCACGGGCTTCGTGATTTCTTCGGCTCGACGACGGAGTATCGGAGCTACTGGGACACCCTGCCCGAAGATCCGCTCGCCGACGTGTCGGATCCAGCGACGTCACCGGCCCGCGCGGGGTTCGTTTTAGCTTGCCAAGCACCCTACGCCGAGGTGCTCACCGCAGCCCTCGAAGCGACGAGGGTCATCGTGGCGGCCGTGTTCCCCTTCGCCGAGCCCGACAGTCTCTACGCGACCTCGACCGTCTAAGGCTCTCAGAGGCGGCGCTCGATGAACGCCTTGCGCTCCAGCTCCTGTACCCACTTGTCCGCCTCGTCTTTCATGCGCTTGTCCGTGAGGGTGCGGCGCATCTCCTCCTTGGCTTCCTCGTAGGGGGGCGCGGGGACCTTGTAGCGAGTGACGGCCCGGACGACGTGGTAGCCGAGCTTGCTACGAACCGGGCCGCCGACCCCACCGTCCGGCAGGGCGAAGGCGACCTCCTCGAAGTCCGCGTCGAGGCTGCCTCGCCGGATGCGCCCAAGGCTCCCGCCATTGTCGGCGCCGTAGCCCTGGCTGTACTGCTTGGCGAGCGCGGCGAAGTCCTCGCCGGCTTTGGCTCGCTCGAGGATCTCGATGGCCTGCTGCCGAATCGCCGCCTCCTGCGCGGGGCTCGCCGCGGCGTCGACCACGAGCACGATGTGGGCGGCGTCGAGCTCGACCTGGGCGTTGAGCTCGGTGAGCTTGCTCTTGTAGTACTGCTCGACGTCGCCGTCGCTCACCCTCACACGCTCGCCGAGCACGCCCCGAAGCACCTTATTGCGGAGGAGTTGCTCGCGGATTTGGGCGCGAAACTCGGGCTCAGCGATGCCCTGCGTGGCCAAGTAGGTCTCGAGCATGCCCGCGTCCCACTTGTTCTGGAGCTTGACGCGCTCGATGTGGTTTTGAACCTCGTCGTTTGTGACGCTGAGCTTTCGTTTCAAGGCCTCTTGGGCGACGAGCTTCTGGCTGACGAGCTCGTCGAGACCCAAACGAAGGTGCTTCTGCCTCAGCTGGTCGCGGGCGATGGGATCGGAGACATCGTCAGCTTGCTTGACCATACTGGCCGTGAGGTCCTGAAGCTCGGACAGCGTGATGATCTCGTCGTTGACGACGGCCACGACGCGATCGACGACCTCGGCCTTGCAGACGGCTGGCGCGAGAGACGCGCACACAGCGAGCGTAAGGGACAGCGTGGCGGCTCTCATGGGGCCCCTGCCGCGCCGCTCTCGTCGCCGGCGGCCTCAGGATCCGCGCCGAGGGGCATACCCAGTCCTCCGGGCACCAGCCCACCCGGCCCGATCGTCGGGGGTCCGAAGGGCTGAGACAACGAGCCGGCTTTGACCTTCGCGGTGGACAGGACCTGCTCGTCGATGACGATCTTGGTCTTGGCCTTGAGGTCGGCGACGAACTTCTCCAAGGCCGCCGTCTTGCGCTCCCGAAAGAGCTTGTTCCGGATGCTCAGCTTCACGTCGTCGAAGGCGCGTTTGTAGGGCCGCTTGAAGCCCGTCTTCTGGATGAGGTGCCAGCCCTCGCTCGTTTGCACCGGCCCAGGCGCGATCTCCCCGACGGCTTCGAGCTCGAACCCGGACGTCGCAACGGCGGGTGGAACCTCGGCCGCACCGGCTGGCCGCTCGACACGGTTGATGCCCGGCTTGCCCAGGAAGCCGAGATCACCGCCGGACTCGCGCGTCCCCGTGTCCTCGCTGTGGTGCCTGACATAGTCGGCGAAGGTCTCGCGCCCGGCGTTTTTGGCGGCGGCGATCTTGGCCTTCAGCTCGGCGTGCAGCTTTCGCGCGGTCGCCTCGTCTTTGACCCGAAGGTGCGAGAGGCGAACCTCAGCGGGCTTGTCGTACTCTGAGGCGTGGTCGTCGTAGTACTTCTGCACGTCGGGCTCGGCGATGTCGGAGAGCTTGACGAGGTTGGGCACCTCATCGGCCATGAGCTTGCGGACCATGGCCTGCTTCTGGGCCATCACCACGTCGGCGTCGCGATGAAAACCCTTGGCCTCCGCCTCACGGGCGAGCAGCTCGAAGCGGATCAAGCTGTCGAGGAACTCTTCCTTGCGCTGCCCGCTGCCTAGACGGGCGCGGGCGAAGGGCGCCTGCTCATTGAGCCGCCGCTCGAAGTCCTTCAGCGTGATGACCACGTCGCCGACCTTGGCGACGACGGTGGACTGCTCGGCCTCGGACAGGCTCGACGCCGCAGGCGCGCTCGTGGGGCCACCCGGGGCCTCGGAGCCGCAGCCGACGAGGAGGAGGCCGCACACCGCGAGGGCGTTGCGGGCTCGGGACGAAGTCACGGTTGGGGACGAAGTCGTGAAAAATAGGAACATCAGGCCATCGCCTCCAGCACATCGGCGGCCTCGGTAACGAACTCGGCCAGCCGCTGCAAGCAGATTCGGGTCGACGAGAGCGTCTCTCGTTTCTCGTCGGGGCTGAACTGGTAATACAGCTTGTACTCTGCGGGCGCCACGAACCGGCTGGCTGGGGCGGAGACAAGCCGCATGACCGCGTCCACCGGGAAGGGGCTCTGGGGGTGGAACGTGAACGCCACTCGGTCGCCCGCGTAGTCCACTGAGTTGAGGCCGACGTAGCGACCGAGGGTGCGTACGCGCATGACCTCGACCAGGTTCAGGACCGGCCCCGGCAGAGGCCCAAATCGATCGGTCATCTCCTCGGCGAGGGCCAGCACGTCCTCCTCGTCGGCGGCGCTGGCGAGACGTTTGTAGAAGACGAGCCGCGTGTGGTTGTCGGGCAGGTACTCCTCGGGCAGGCGGGCGTTCACCTGAAGATTGATCTCCGGCTCGAACTCGACCTTCTTTGGCTCGCCTTTGAGCCGATGCACGGCGTCATCGAGGAGTTGGGCGTAGAGGTCGAGGCCGACGGCGGCCACCTGACCCTTCTGGCGGGTGCCCAGGAGCTCACCGGCCCCCCGAATCTCGAGGTCCTGGCTGGCCACCGTGAACCCGCTGCCAAGCTCCGTGAACTGCTGAATCACCCCGAGCCGCTTGCGTGCGTCCCCCGTTAGCGCGGCCTCTCCGGGGACGAGCAGGTAGCAGTAGCCTCGCTCCCGACCGCGCCCGACCCGCCCTCGAAGCTGGTAGAGCTGCGCCAGGCCAAACTGGTCGGCGTGGTCGACGAGCATGGTGTTGGCGTTGGAGATGTCGATGCCGCTCTCGATGATGGTCGTCGACAAGAGCACGTTGAAGCGCCCCTCGGTGAAGTCGAGCATCACCTCCTCGAGCTTCTCGGGATCCATCTGGCCGTGGCCGACGACGATGCGGCACTCCGGGACGAGAGCCTGCAGGTAGGCCTTACGCGCCTCGATGGTCTGCACGCGGTTGTGAACGAAGAAGACCTGCCCGCCGCGGGAGAGCTCGCGCAGCAGGGCGTCGCGGATGAGCACGTCGGTGACCCGGCAGACGTAGGTGCGAACGCTCAGGCGATCAGCCGGGGGCGTGGTGATGACGCTCATGTCGCGCACGCCCCCGAGGCTGAGCTGGAGAGTGCGGGGGATGGGCGTCGCGGTCATCGAGAGGACGTCGATGTTCTCCCTCATCTCCTTGAGCCGCTCCTTGTCTCGCACGCCAAAGCGGTGCTCCTCGTCGAGCACCATCAGCCCGAGATCACGAAAAACCACGTCCTTGCTGAGCAGGCGATGGGTGCCGATGAGGATGTCGATCCGCCCGAGCTTGAGGTCACGCACGACCTCTCTCTGCTTCTCTGGACTGACGCTGCGCGAGAGCAGCTCGACGCGAATCGGATACTGGGAGAAACGATCCCGAAACGTGCGGTGATGTTGGGCGGCGAGCACCGTCGTGGGCACGAGGAGTGCCACCTGCTTGGCGTCGACGACGGCTTTCATCGCGGCCCGAATCGCCACCTCCGTCTTGCCGAACCCCACGTCGCCGCAGAGCAGTCGGTCCATCGGGCGCTCCCGACCCATGTCCGCGATCACCTCCTCGATGGCGCGCTCCTGATCGGGCGTCTCCTCAAAGGGGAAGGTGGCCTCGAAGGCGCGGTAGTAGTCGTCGGGTTTTGAGAAGGCGTGGCCGACGGACGCCTCCCGACGGGCGTAGAGCTCGAGCAGGGCATAGGCGTCCTCCTCGGCCGACTTTTCCGCCTTCTCCCGCACCTTCTGCCAGGCCGCGCCGCCGAGCTTGTCGGTCCTCGGTTGGTTCTCGCTGGGCCCCACGTACTTCTGCAGGCGGCCGAGCTTGTAGACCGGCAGGTAGAGCTTGTCCTTGCCGGCGAACTCGACGACGAGGAAGTCGCTCTCATTGCCCCCGAGGATGAGCTTCTTGAGGCCGAGATACTTCCCGATGCCGTGCTCGGCGTGCACGACGAAGTCGTCCGGATTGAGGTCGCGGAAGTTCTGAAGAAAGGGCGAGCCGGCGTCCGCTTTGGCTTTACGTTTGCGGCTGGTCTTGCGTCCGAAGATCTCGTCTTCGGTTACGAGCGCGAAGCCGTGCTCGAGCAGACGAAAGCCCCCGCCGATGTCCCCTTGCACGAGGATCGCGCCCATCTCGCTCTCGGCGGCGGGCGGCCGAAGATAATCCCTCGGCGCGCCCACACCCCGACGAACCACAACGCCATAGCCACGGAGCACGCGCTCGAGGCGGTCGAGCTGTGTTTCTTGTCGGCAGGAGATGACCACGACCGCGCCCAACGCGCTCCACTCCCGCACGGCGGTGGCGAGTGGGCGCAGCGGCTCCTTATCGCCGCGAGACAGGGTCAAGGCGCTTGAGAGATCGCCGTTGCCCCTTACCGAGAATCGGATCGCGTCTTCAGGGCCCTCGTAGACCGTGGGGGCCTCGTCGGCGTGGTTCAGCTCAAGACCGGGCACGCCCAATTGCAGGACGTGGGCCCGCAGGACCGGGCGGGCGTTGAGCAGCCGGTGTAGCTCGCCGGGGTGGAGCTGGTGGGCCTCGACGGGCATCGAAGGGATCTTCGCCGCGACGCAGGCGAGGTGTTCGGCCTGGCGGGTGTCGAAGAGCGAGGACCACCGATCGGCGACCCCCAAGGGATCAAAAACGACGAAGAGGGCGTCGGTCGGCAGGTAGTCGGTGAGCGGGACGAGTGCCTCATGGAAGGCCGGCCGAAAGCCCTCGATACCCATGAAGGGGATCCCGTTTTGGAGATCCTCAAGCATCGGCAGCAGCTTCCGGGTCGGTAAACCGAGATTCGCGCCCGCTTCGAGGATGCCCGCTCGGGCCCGGTCGCGATAAGGCGCGACGAGCAGCTCCTCACGGCACGGGGGCAGCATCAACTCCTTCAGGGTCTGACCATCCGTTCGCTGGGTCGACGGCTCGAAGGTCTTGAGGGACTCGACGTCGTCGCCCCAGAGCTCGATGCGGACGGGCTTCGGGAGGTGCGGCGGGAAGACGTCGACGATGCCCCCTCGCACGGCGAACGTGCCCGGATCTTCAACGGTGCTCACCGCGTGGTAGCCCCCGTCCGCGAGGGCGCGAAGGCAGGCGTCGCGGTCGAAACGCGAGCCGACGACGACGAGGAAGCTGCGCTCGACCAATGAGTCTTTGGGCATGACCTTGCGGCAGAGCCCCTCGGCCGAGACGACGGTGAAGGCACCCGCCTGGTCCCAGGCCAAGAGGGCGAGCTGGGCGCAGAGGTCCATGACGGCGGCGCGGTCGGGGCTGAGGTCTCCATAAGGAGAGGCCTCAATCGTCGGGAGGTGAACGACCCTTAAAGACTCCCCGGCGAAGAAGGTCAGGTCGTTGGCGACCCGCTGCGCGTCGGCGAGATCAGGCACGACGATGACGACGGGCCGACCGCTGCGGCCATGAAGCGCGACGGTGAGATAGGCGAGGACATCGGCGTCGACGCCCGAGATGTCCACGACCTGCCGACGCTCGGATCTCAGCGCCGTCAGGACAAGTTCGAGCGGAAACGGGATCGACATCTCAAAACGACCAGTGGGAGGACAATCCCATCACGTAATAGTTGGCCTCGAAGCCGCCATTCCCGACGACCTCCCATTTCTCCCGGTCGAGCGTTTGCACGTCGACGAGCCGAACATCGCTGTTCGAGACCTGCCTGGGCGCGAATCGAGAAAACGAGAACCCCAGATCGAGCTCGACGAGGTCGAAGCGATACCCCAGGCCCATGGCCGCGGTGAGACGGTCCGTGCCCGGGAAGTCGAGGTGGGTATAAGCTGGAGGTGAGACCCCCGTCTCGTAGCCTAGGCCCGCGCGCACGAAGGCCCGGCCGGGGATGACGGCGAGGTCGCCACCGAGCCTGACGGCGTGGGTGTCCTGGTAGCGTCGGAGGTCTTTCAAGTCCGGCATCGGCAAGGTGGTCCCGACCCCCTCGGAGGCCGGCAAGTTCACATGGCTCGCGTCGAAGTCGAGGGCGTAGTGCCGGTGCAGGCTGCTCTGCTCGAAGATGTAGTCGAGCTCCACGTCGAAGCGCTCCTGACCTTGGCCGTCGCGATCGACGAATCGCGCCCCGAGCCGCACCCAGGTCGGGTTGACGAAGGACATGGTCACGCCGTCGTTCGCCGAGCCGTCGGCGTTCCGGAGGTTCAACTCCCCGGACAGCGGCCACGGCTCGCCAAAGGCCGCGCCCGGCGCGCCATTCGCACAGCTCCCGTCGACACCCGGCGCGCCACATTCGGCGTACTTGCGGAGCGTCGCCTTGCCCTTGGCTTCGACGTAGATCGGCGGTCTTGCCGAGAGGCCGAGTTCGAGGAAAGGCAAGGGCGCCCACTGGAGACCGAAGACGCCGGTCGGCGCGAAGAGATCGACGACCTCCAGGATCGCCTGCCCGGGGTACGCGCCCCCCGAGCCCTGGGAGATCTTGGCGATCACGATGGAGTTCTGGAGCGAGAGGCCGATGGACAGTGTGGGCGAGACCCGATAGGCGACTGAAGCCGTGGGGAAGATTTGCGCGGGTTTGGCCACGACGATGAGCCCATTGGGCACGAGGGTTCGCTGGCGATTGCCTTCGACGCGGGCGACGGCGTCGGCCCCGAGATCGTCGGTGGCCCCGGTAGGCCTCCACTGATCGGGCCACTCGCGGTCGCCGTTCGCCGCCGGTCCGTAGACCCCCGCGGCGAAGTCGAAGTCCGGCAAGCCCTCGAAGTCGAAACGATACGAGAGGAACGGTGCCACGAAGACCGGCACGTCTTGCTCGGCCTCCTCGAAGTGGACGGAGACGAGGCGGTTGCCGAGCGACACCTTCCGGTCGTCGGGCTGGAACGAGGCCTGATAGCTCATGAGATTGGCCGAGACGTAGAGGGCCCCGCCCGTCCCGCGAGTCAGTCCGGCGGGGTTGTAGTAGATGGCCGAGCCGTCGTCCGACTTGGCCACGAAGGCTCCCGCCCGCCCGAGCGCCCTCGCCCCGTTATCGGGGTACTCCGTCTCGAAGCCACCGGCCCGCCCGACGTCGGGCCAGAGGACGAGGGCAGCGACCACGAGGCTGTGCCGGTAACCGTTGAGACGCGCTGCGGACATTGTGACCCCTCCCCCGTCAACCCGAACCGGACAGTAACAAAGCCGCGCGACGGTCGGCATGGTCATGGATCGTTTTCGGGGCCACCCGGAAGGCTCGGTAGAAGTTGACACCCTCTTCCGCCCCTAAGTACGGTGCGGGGGGATCTCGCGCGATTCGATCACGATTCGCGTTAGGTTTCGCACCGTTAGAATCGTTCTTTATTTCGAGGGAGGACGGTATGCGTCCAGTCGGCCGGGAGTCGTGGCGAATCGTCACGACCGTATGTGTGATCGGTTGGGTCGCGGCCTCCGTCGGGGGCTGCACAAAGGAGGAGACCACCTCCCCTCCGGGTAAGCCCGCGCTCCAGGTTCGGGCCTACGGGAGCTGCGACACCAACACCTTGCCGACCTCTACGGCCAGCGAGATCGCTGAGCTGACGATGGAGCGCGCCGAGGTGCGCGTCACCGGCACCGATCCCTCACGCAGCTCGAGCGAGATTGAGCCGGGCACGGCGGTCAAGCTCTACGTGGGCAACGGCCAGGGCGCGCCGGGTGGCACCGGGGGCTACTTCCTCTCCACGCTCGACGCCGATAACCCCATCGGGCTGACCCAGTCCAAGACCTTCCAGTTCGCCGGTGGCGCGGTCCTCGACGACTTCTACTGCGGCGACAAGCCCGGGACTTACTACCTCTATGCTTACGGGCCGGACTTCGGCGGGCCGGGCAAGCACCTGACCATGGAGAAGGGCGACGGCTGGCCTATCCGCTGCGTCGAGCGGCAGAAGTGGCGCTGCGACTGTCTCGGCGAGTGCGAGCCCGACCTGGCTCCCCCGGATGTCCCACCCGATCTGCAGCTGCCTCCCGACGGCGACACGGACGCCGAGGTCGGGGTGCCCGACGTGGAGCGGCTGCCGAGCAGCTTCGCCCTCGCCTACGACGGCCTCCGGGGGGAGGATCTCATCATGGGCATCCGCTCGAGCGTAGCGGCCAATCGACCCAATACGGTCGTAATCAAGTGGAAGCTGACGGAGAACGGCGAAGTGCCCACGCGCACCGGCGCGGTGACCTTCAAGCTCATGCCGAACTCTCCGCCCGACGTGCTCATCGATCCGGACCGCCTGCCGCGCACGCTCCCCGATGGGAGCCTGGTCACGGTCGTCAGCTCGGGCAATACCACCGGTCAGCTCAAGGTGCTCGCCCAGATCCGCGTCCCCGTCGGCACGCCAGCGGAGGGTGAGAATCAGGAGTTCATCGAGCTTGAGGAGCTCTCCCCGGAGATCACCATTCAGGCCGGCGTGCCCACCGCAAGCGGCATGAGCTTTCAGTGTGGCTCGCGGCTCGTGCCCGCCTTCATCGATCGACGGTACGCGCCGCTGATCGCCCCGATGCACGATGGCGATTACTGGGAGTTGGGCATCGTGCTCGAGGCGGCGTCGTGCGGGGTCTCCCTCACCGACCGCCTGCTCGACCGAGTGGGCGAGGGCGTGACCGTGCGGTTCACGACCGAGGCCGGCGCCATCACGCCTCAGGCCCTGACGGACGCCACCGGCCGCGCCTTCGCCACGCACGACGTCTGCTGCGACATCCCGGCCGATACGCTGCCGGCCGAATGGGAGAGCGCTTTTCAGTTTGATCTTCAGCAGGGACGGGTGGCCAACCCACGGGACGGGCTCGTGCGGATCATCGCGGCCACGCGGGGCGAAGAGAGCTTCATCGACGTCGACGGTGACCATCAGTACACGGAGGGGCTGGATGTCCATGAGGCCGGCCAAGATCTGCCTGAGCCCTTCGTGGACACCAATGACGACGGCATCTGGAACGAAGGCGAGCCTTTCGACGACATCATCGGTCCCGAAGGACGGGCGGATCAGATGTGGAATCCCGGGAACGGTGTCTACGACGAAGACACAGCCATCTGGACAGGGACCTGGGTGGTTTGGACGGGGCAGGTCAGCGAGTCTCCCTACGCCTACTACGGGACAACGACTTGCAACGATGGGGACTTCGGCTGTGGCCTGGGCTGCATCGGCGACTGCGCCTTGCCTGCGAGGCCAAACCCCGACGTGCCTCGGGGGGACTTCGCGTTCACTGTGGCCGGGGGCCGGGTCGGAGTGACCGCCTATCCGACCGACAAAAACGGAAACTGCGTGGGGGACGGCACGGCGACCCTGAAGATCACCGCTACCACCCTACCCCCTGGGTATGAGCCCATTTTCCTCTCCAGCGGAATGCCGGAGGTGGAATACCAGATCGACGCCGAGTGCGCCATCGACGGGAACATCGAGCAGCCCTCGGCCTTGCCCTTCGGGGAGATTCTCCTGGACGCCCGGGACTTGCTCAACCTTCCCGCCGCTGGCTTCCCGGAGCTGGAGGGCCATTTGGTCTTCGTGATCGAACAGCCGACGGCGTTTGGGATGCATACCTTCAAGACCACCCGGTCGTTCACGATGCCGTTCGTGCCGGCTCCCCCACCGCCTCCGTGAGGACGTCCGCCTCCGTGAGGACGTCCGCCTCCGTGAGGACGTCCGCCTCCGTGAGGACGTCCGTATGACCCAGAGACCGCCCTCACCCATCGGCGTCTTCGACTCCGGGCTCGGTGGGCTGACCGTGGCCAAGGCCTTGGCCGAGCGCCTGCCCCACGAGCAGCTCGTTTACCTCGGGGACACCGCGCGTGTGCCTTACGGGACCCGCTCGCCTGCGACGGTCGTCCGGTATGCGCGAAACAACGTCGCCTTCTTGAGAAAGCAGGGGGTCAAGCTCGTCGTTGTGGCGTGCAACACCGTCTCGGCGCATGGCCTCGCCGGCTTGACCGATGGGGGTGATCTTCCCATCGTCGGCGTCATCCGACCCGGGGCCCGAGCCGCCCTCGCGGCGTCCTCCGGCGGCACGCTCGCGGTCCTCGGCACGCCGGGCACCATCCGCTCCGGGGCCTACGAGCAGGCCGTGCACGAGCTGGATCCCGAGCGGGAGGTCGTCTCGATCGCCTGCCCCCTCTTCGTGCCCTTGGTCGAGGAGGGCTGGACACAACACGCCGTCACGACCGCGGTCGCGCGGGAGTATTTGGAGCCTTTGCGCGGCTCGCGGGTCGACACCCTCATCCTCGGGTGCACGCATTATCCCCTGCTGCGGGAGACCATCACCGCGGTCGCGACCGAGCTGCTCGGTCGTGAGATCGCGATCGTCGACTCCGCCTCCGCCGTGGCCTCGGACGTCGCCGCGCTGCTTGAGAAGCTCGGTCTCACCGCGCCGAGCTTTGATGCCACCGGAGAGGAGACTCGGCCGCCAGCTCACCGGTTCTGCGTCACCGACGCGCCCGACCGCGTCGGTGAGGTCGCGCTCCAGTTCTTTGGTCGCTCCATCGGTGCCTTCGAGCACGTCGACGTCCTGCCGAGCCCAGCTTGAAGCGAGCACATCCATGATCCCCGGATTCAATCTCGACGTTCGCTTCGCAGGCAAAACGTTCCACATCCAGACCGAGGACTCCGGGCGTCAAAACCCGGTGATCATGACGCACCTCTTCCTCTTCGGGACCATCCTGGCGTCGCGACGTCATGAGTACCGCGACGAGCTGTTGAAGGAGGATCTGACCGAGCGGGTTCGGTCGATCATGCGGACCGAGCTGAAGGCGATGCACACCGCGTTGCTCGCCGGTGAGTTCGACGAGCTCGCCCGCCGGCCCATGAAGAAGGGCGGCGCAACGGGCCTGCCCCTCGCAAACGCATCCGTAAGCCCGTCCCCCGTTGCGAGTACGACGGCCGAGCCTCCCGACGCCTCCGGGGTGGATGTGTTTACGACGCTCGACATCGACGACGTCATCGATCCCTACGACGACGTCATCGATTCCCACGACGACGGCCTCGAGCTCATCGAGGGCCCTATCGCCCCCCCCCCCACGACGGCCACGAACGTGGACGTGCTCGAGCGGAGGGCCACGCTGGCCCCGCTACAGACCCCGCTCCGGGCCCCTCGCGGCACCGTCGAGTTCCCCACTGAGCTCGTCACCGCGAACAAGATCGACAACGTCGTACTCGCCTGGCTTCTAGAGGACGCGGACGAAGCGTGAGCCCCGACGCCATCATCCAGATGTTCCACGTCTGCAAGGCATACGGCCGTGGGGGCCGCGCCCTCGATGACGTGACGCTGAGGATTGATCGCGGCGACTTCGTCTTTCTGACGGGCCCATCGGGCGCGGGAAAGACCACGCTGCTGAAGCTGATCTTCTGCGCGGAGCAGCCCACGATGGGGCAGATCATCGTCGCCGGCCGCAATATCCACCGGATGTCGTCCTCGGGGGTGCCCCTGCTCCGTCGGCACATCGGCGTGGTCTTCCAGGACTTCAAGCTGCTCGCCCAGCGCACCGTCTTCGGCAACGTGGCCTTCGCGATGGAGGTCATAGGCCGGCCCCCGAGGGACATCCGACGCCGGGTGACAACGGTCCTCCGAGAGGTGGGGCTCGCCGACAAGGCCAACAGCCTCCCGTCGAGGTTGTCGGGCGGTGAGCAGCAGCGGGTGGCCATCGCGCGCGCTCTCGTCAATGAGCCGGCGATCCTCTTGGCAGACGAGCCGACCGGCAATCTCGACCCCGCGCTCACGCTGTCCATCATGGGGCTCCTCTCGGATGTCAACGCTCGGGGCACGACGGTCGTCGTCGCGACGCACGACCCGCTGGTGCTCGACGCCGTCCCGAGGCGCCGCATCACCTTGACCGGCGGTCGGGTTCTCACGGACGTGGGCTGAACCGACCGCTCGCGGCGCAGGCGTTCGCAGAGGGTCGCCCGAGTGCTACAAGGCGGCGAATGGTCGCGCGCACGCATTACTTCCTCCAACAAGCACTCAGATCCATGCGGCACGCCCCGTGGGTCCAGCTTGTGGCGGTCAGCACGATCGGCATCTCGCTGCTCGTCTTGAGCTCGATGCTGCTCGTCTTGCGGAACATCGACGCCCTCTCCTCCGCGTGGGGTCAGCAGGTGCGACTCGTGGTGTTCGTCCGCGCCGGCGAGCTCGATCCAACCCGCGACGCGTTGAAACGGAGCCTCGCCGAGCTGCCTGAGGTCGAGTCCGTGGCGGTCCGCGATCGGGAGGTGGCCTTCGCGGAGTTCAAGGCCGCGCTCGGGAATGACGACGTCCTCGTTGATGGCATCGACGCTTCACTCCTGCCCTCGGCCATCGAGCTGACCCTGCGACCCGAGCACCGCAACCCGGCGGCGCTGTCGAGCCTCGCGGAGCGGGTTGCGACCCTGCAAGGGGCCTCGGCGATTGAAGAGGTCGCGTATGGACAGGACCTCCTAGAGAAGCTCTCGAAGCTGCGCGACGGCCTGCGCGACTTGGGTCTCATCATCGCCACGCTGGTCATCCTCGCGGTGATCTTCATCGTCTCAAACACCGTGCGCCTCGCCATGTTCGCGCGTCGAGAGGAGATTGAGATCATGCACCTCGTCGGGGCGACCGCGGGCTTCATCCGCGCACCGTTTTATATCGAAGGGGCGATTCAGGGGGCGATGGGCGCGGCGGTGGCGATGGCGCTGCTCTTCACCCTCTGGCGAACCCTCTCCCCCGACGGCGAGTCGGTCCTGCGGTTTGAGCTCGGTTACTTGCCCTTCGAGTTCTTGCCGACGCCGATCATCGCGGCCCTCGTCCTGGGCACCTCACTGGTGGGGATCATCGCGAGCCACTTCGCGGTGGGGCGTTTCCTGCGCGGCTCCCCGAGCTCATGATCACCCACGGTCTCGCCTTCTTCATCCTGCTGGCGTTGGCCCCTCTGAGCGCGAGCGCGGAGGTCGAGCGACGGCGCCGGGGCCGCGGCGGTGAATCGGCCGAGCGGGTTGAAGACCTAGCCGCCGATCCGCTCCGGCAACTCGACCAGCTCGACCGTACGCTGACCCAGCTCGCGCTCGCCCAACGCGAAACGAACGCGAGGGTGGCGGTCGCTCGCCGTCGGCTGTCCGCGGTCGAGGAGCGGATGTCGCTGGCCGAGGAGGCCATGGCCGATCGAAGGACGCTGATCCAACAGCGGCTCGGAGCGCGCGCTCGCGTCGACGCGCTCACGCAACTCCGCATTCTGGTCGAGGCCCACGATCCCACGGAGGTCGTCTATCGGCGGGTCTACCTGCGTCACATCTTGGCCCACGATGCGCGCCTCCTGACGCAGCTGACCTCGATGAAAGCAGACCTCCTCCGACTCAAGGGCGAGCACGGCAGCGTCACCGCGCAGATTGAGGCCGAGCGCGAACTCCTGCTCCGGCAGCGGGAGAGCTTGGAGACCGAGCGGCGGCTGAAGGTGGAGCAGGTCGCCGTCATTCGCCGCTCGAAGCGCCTGTCCAGCCGCTTCTCCCAGCGAGAAAACACCCTGGACCTGCTGAAGCCCCCCCTCCACGCGACCGAGGCGGCGACCCTCGAAGACGACTTCGTCGACATGCGCGGTGAGTTGCCGTTACCAACGCCGGGCCGAATCGTCAGCACCTTCGGCACGCGCGAGGACCCGGAGCTCGGCACGTTGACCTTCGAAAAGGGCATCGAGATTGACGCGCCCATGGGCGCTCCGGTTCGGGCCGTGCATTCGGGTCGCGTCGTCTATGCCGGGTGGTATAAGGGCTACGGCAACTTGGTCATCGTCGAGCACGGCGGTGGGTACCACACGCTTTACGCCCACCTTTCGACGCTCTCGCTGGAGGCCGGAACAGGGGTCGAGGGGGGGGATGTCGTGGGCGATGTAGGGGACACCGGCTCGCTGAAAGGTCCACACTTGTATTTCGAGCTGCGAGCCGGGACAAAGGCGGTCAATCCGATGGAGTGGCTCTCCCGTTTGGGGCGACCGTGAGCGAGATCCCGAGCCTCGGCGAGCCGTCCCCACCCCCTCCAAAGGTGCCCGAGACCTACGGCGCGACCGACACAACGACGAGCGCGGCGCTCAAGAGCACGCGCCTGCCGGTCATCCTCGGTGCCGTCGCCCTCGGGGCCCTGCTCACCCTCGGCGTGGACGCGCTCCTGTCCCGCGCCCCCCGGGTCTCCCCCAGGCCACCCGCCCTCACGGCCCACCTTGACGTCGCGACTGCCACGATGCCGGAGCCCATGGACGGCGCGGCGGCCCGCGAGGTGGTCGCCCGCGCGCTCGTCGAGCTCGGCGTGCCCCTCTCCGCCATCGAATATGGTCGATACCCCTTGCGCGGGGCGGGTCGACGACCAGACGCCACCCTGCCGCTCGCCAGCTTTGCGTGTCCGAGCAGCCGCGCCTGCGCCGAGCTGTGGTCCGAGCTCGCGGCCCCGCTGCGCGTTGGTGGCTTCGACATTTTAAGAAATATCGGCGGGGATCGGCCGGGGCGACCCATGTTCCGGGTCGTCGTCTCTGGAGGTCGCCCGGCCCTCGCGTTGCGCGCCATGCCGTCGGGCCCGCGCCTCACGCTCATCATCGACGATCTGGGGCGAGAGCCCGCGGTCTTGCCGCGCCTGCTCGCGCTCGATGAGCACGTCACCTTCGCCGTCTTGCCGAACACCTCGTCGGGTGCGCAGCTGGCCGTTCGGCTCGCCGATGCCGGGCGCGAGGTGCTCGTCGATCTGCCGATGGAGCCCCAGCCCCCCGTCTCCGCCGATGGGCCCGACTTCCTCTCGACCGAGGTGCCTCCGGACGAGACGGCCGTGGCCACTGATCGCCTCTTTCGAAGAATCCCGGGGGCCGTCGGGGCGATTAATCACCTCGGTGGTCGCTTGACGACCGTGCCTCAGCAGATGGCGGCCGTGCTCTCCGTCGTCGGCGAGCGAGGGCAGTTTTTCGTCGACGATCGCACCTCACCGGCGAGCGTCGCCGAGGCCACAGCGAAGGTCATGGGCGTGCGAACGACGGCGAGGACCCACGCGGTCGACCTTCCGGGCCGCGATCCGGCCGCCGCGCTCGAGGCCATCGAGAGCGCGCTCGTGCTCGACGGGCGCGCGGTGGCGGTCGCCCACGGACAACCCGCGACGATCGCCGTACTCGGCCCCTGGCTCGAGGGGCTGTCGAGGCGCGGGATTCGATTGTACCGAGCCTCGGAGATCGCCCGATAAGACGTCGCCTTGGCCGCGCCGGGTCCATGTGGTAAATAGCACCTTCCCCCCGGCCCATCCGAAAGTGCTCGCGCCGCCATGCTCAAGCTGATCATCGAGGACGACGAAGGCAAGACAACGGTCGTGCCTCTGATCCGTGACGAGATCACGATTGGCCGCAAAGAGGGCAACACCATCCGGCTGACCGAGCGCAACGTGTCCCGGCGCCATGCGCGGCTCGTCCGCACGGGCGAGGGCGTCGATCACTCGGTCATCGTCGAGGACCTCGACAGCTACAATGGCATCAAGCTCAACGGCGATCGGGTCAGCGGCAAGTGCGTGATGCGGCCCGGCGATCTCGTCCAGATCGGGGACTACTCGCTGGCGCTTCAGGCCGATCAGCCCAGCCCCGTGACTGGCGATCAGGCGATCATTCGAGGGGATGCAGCGACCCTCGTCTCGCATGGACGCTTGGGCGCCGACGCCCAGACGCGGGTCCACACCGTCCCCGACACCGATCTCCTCGCCAAGGAGGGCCACGGCAAGCTCGTGGTCGTCTCGAGCAACCTGGGCGGGGAGACGTACCTCCTGTCCCGGCGCGAGATCATCATCGGCAGAACCGACGAGAACGACGTCGTCGTCAACCACCGGAGCATCTCGCGAAACCACGCGAAGATCGTCGTCCGGGATGGGACCTTCACCGTCATTGATCTCGCGTCCTCCAATGGCGTGAGGGTCAACGGCGAGCCCTTCGGCACGGTCACGTTGGTCAACGGCGACATCATCGAGCTCGGCCACGTCAAGATGCGATTCGTCGCGCCGGGCGAGCACTACGTCTTCACGCCGGCAGACATCGACGACGTCTCGGATACCTCGTCAACGAGCACGGTCCGACTCGTGATCATCGCGCTGGTGCTCGCCGCCATCGCCGTTGGGACGTTCTTCGCCGTTCGCAAGGGGGGGAACAGGGGCCCGACCGCGACCGTCTCCGCCCCTTCGCTCTCGACGGCCGGTTCGAGTGCGGCGCGCCCCCACGAGGCCGTGGATGTCGGCAGCCTCGTCTCCGAAGGCGAGCTTCATGTGGCCTCGCAGCGCTGGAGCGAGGCGCAGCGGGTCTTTGAGCGCGCGCTTCAGGCGACACCGGAGAACGAGCGCGCCCGCACCGGACGAGCGACCGCCGAGCGCGAAGCCCGAAATCAGGCCGACTTCGACCGTCTCGCCCTCGCCGCCGAAAACGCCGAGTGGGCCGACGCCTATCTGGGCCTGTCGACCTTCCCCGCCGACAGCCACTACAGCCCCTCGGCCAAGTCCGTCCTCGCCCGGGTGGAGCCCAGGTTCACCGAGTCGGAGCTCGCCCGCGGCCGCGCGCTCATCGCCGAGAATGACTTGAGCGGTGCGCGTGCGGTCCAACAGGCCCTCGGGCAGCGTCAGGTCCGCGAGGCCGAGACGCTTCGGCGGGAGATTCGGACGGCCGAGCGCCGCGCCGCGAGGCCCGAGACCGCCCAGACCTCCCCTTCTCAGGCCGCGTCTGAGGTCCCATCGCCGGCCTCGGAGAAGAGGGTCATCTCTGGTGGAAGGATGTCCGACGAGAAGTACGAGGAGTCGATGAAGGAGGCACTGAAGCTGGCCCTGAGGGGCAATCGGGAGGACGCCGCAGCCCTCCTCGAGCGCCTCCACCAGGAGCGTCCCGGCGACACCCTGCCCCACCAGCGGCTGTGCTCGATCTACCGCCCGATGGGCAAGCTCGACAAGGCTCTGTATCACTGCAAGAAGCTGCTTCAGAAGACGACGAATCCGGCGTACAAGCCTCAAATTCAGCGAGACGTCGATGCCATTGAGGCGGAGATGCAGAAGTAGGATCGGCAGTCATTATGAGATTCTTCGTGGCTCCTCGCATCGCGTTCACCGCGGTGACGTTCACGGCGGTGTCGTTCACCGCCAGCTTGTCTCGGGCTCAAGAAGCCCAGGACATCGACGTACAGAACTTCCGACCGGCCATGGACTCCAAGGGCATGGTCACGGTCGAGCGCACGAAGGCCCTCGGCACCTTCGAGCCGAGCATCGGCCTGTACCTGAACTATGGCCTCCATCCGGTCAAGCAGACGATCGACGGCCAAGAGGTCAACGTCGTCGAGAACCTCGCCACGGGTAACTTCGTCGCGGCGTTGGGTTTCGCGCACATCGTCGAGGTGGGCGTCAACGTCCCGCTCGTCATCGTGCGAGGTCAGACCGACGGACGCGGGGATCTCGAACGCCTCTCGACCGACGGCCTCGGCGACGTGCAGTTCAGCCTCAAGGTCCGCCTGCTCGACCGCGAGCAGGTCGGCGTGGGCGTGGCCCTCGTCCCGTCGGTCATCCTCGACACCGGCGAAGACGACGCGTTCGTCTCCCACGGCCAGAGCGCCATCTTCGTGCCGCGCCTCGCCATCGACTGGACCCTTGGCGCTCGCGTCTACATGGCGGTCAACGCCGCGTTCCGAATGAGAGACCGGCGCGAATACAGCGACGCCAACGCGCCCGTCCGGGTCACCGCCGATGATCGGAGCGTCACGACGCTGCGCCGCGAGGACCCCTTCATCGTCGGCAAAGACCTCCAATACGGCGCAGGCATCGGCCTCGTCATCGTGCCGGAGCGACTTGACTTCATCATCGAGGGCTTTGGCGCGGTCCCCGTCGAGAGCGGCGCGAGTCGGGCCATGCCCCTCGAGGCCTTGGGCGCCCTCAAGCTCTTTCTGGTGGGCAACTCGTATCTGACCATCGGCGGCAGCTACGGCTTCATGGGCGCGATGGGGGATGCGACGCCCCGCCTGCTCGCCGGCATCGTCTTCGAGCCAGCCATCCGCGACCGCGATGGCGACGGGCTCAACGACGACATCGACCAGTGTCCGGACGAACCCGAGGACAGAGACGGCTTCGAAGACGAGGACGGCTGCCCCGATCCCGACAACGATCAGGACGGCATCCTCGATCTCTCGGATCAATGCCCGGACATCCCCGAGGACAAGAACGGCTTCGAAGACGAGGACGGCTGCCCCGAGGGCAATCGCGATCGCGACGGCGACGGCATCGTCGACCGACTTGACCGCTGCCCGAACGATCCCGAGGACAAAGACGGCTTCGAGGACGAGGACGGCTGCCCCGATCCCGACAACGACAAGGACGGGCTCATCGACGCGGTCGACAACTGCCCCAACGATCCCGAAGACATCGACGGCTTCGAGGACGAAGACGGCTGCCCCGATCCCGACAACGACAAGGACGGGCTCATCGACGCGGTCGACAAGTGCCCGAACGAGCCCGAGAACTTCAACGGCATCGAAGACGAGGACGGCTGCCCCGAGGTCGCCAAGCGGGTCTTCATTCAAGGCGGCAAGATTCAGATCCTCGACAAGATCTACTTCGAGTTCGACCGGGCGGTCATCCGACCGGAGAGCTACGACATCCTCTATCAGGTCGCCGAGACGCTGAAGCAGAGCCCGCAGATCACGCTCATCGAGGTCCAGGGCCACACCGACAGCCGCGGCTCGGAGGACTACAACCTGGAGCTCTCGAGTCGACGCGCCGCATCCGTACGCACCTTCCTCGTCGACAAAGGGGGCATCGAGGCCAGCCGCGTCAGCAGCCAGGGCTTCGGCGAGACCGCGCCGCTCGACCCGGCCGACGATGAGGTCGCTTACGCCAAGAACCGCCGCGTCGAGTTCATCATCAAGGAAGAGTCCGCGCCGGCACCTTCACCGTTCAAGCGGCCCGGCAACTAAGACCCCGCCGCTGAGGTCTCAGCCCGGCCAGTAATCCCCGGTCGGCGCGAAGACCCTCAGGATGTTGGACATGGAGACCGGGCAACGCTCGGCCAAGATCCGGTGCACGTCCGAGGGGCGGTAGATCTGGCTGAAGTGCATGAGGACGAGGTGCTCGTTCCGGAAGCGATCGGCGAAGGGCAGGAGCTCGTCGAGGTGGATGTGGCAGCCGGCGCGTGCGTCGGCGATGGACTTGCGGCCGTCCAGGAAAGTGCACTCCAGGATCAGCACCCGTGAGGAGAGCAGCCAAGGCTCGCGCTCCAAGACCAAGGGCAGCGTATCGGTCGCGTAGGCGAGCTCGATCCGCTCCACCTCGTCGAAGAGGGCGAGCCCGGCCTTCCGACCCTCCGCTATCTCCGGGCCGCTGAGGTGTCCGAAAGCGGGCTTCAGCTTCTTGAGCTTGGTGACGAACCCGAAGCCCAAGGACGGGACCGGGTGATACGTGCGAAAGGCCCGAACGAAGAGGTCATTCCGGAGCCGCACCTCCATGCCCGGCTCCATGGGCACGAGATCGACCTCGAGCGGCCAGTGATGCAGGCGGCTGACCGCGAGGAGCAGCTCCTCAATGTGAGGCGCGAGGGCGGCGGGCAGAAAGATGCGCAGCTTCTGCCGCACGCCGACGAGCCCTCTCAGCCCGAGGACCGTCGCCAGCGCGCCGATGTGGTCGACGTGCCCATGGCTGATGAAGAGGCTCCCGGCCGAGGCGGCTTGGCGCACCGGGAACCCGACGTCGAAGAAGAGGTCGAGCTCGGGCACGTGCAGCGAGGTATAGACCCCCCCCAGAGACACGCCCCGAATCGTCAAGCGCCCAGCTTCTACGGTCGTCAACACGTCCGAAGGCTTGCCCATCTTGCAAATGAGCGTCAAGCCCGCCCCCGGTGTCCCGCGTACATGGGTCTCGATCGACTCCAGTAGAGGTTCAAATATAGAGGGTCGACTCAAGGGTCGAGCGGCGGCTTCCGAAACCGAACTCAGAATGAGGCGATAGATCGGGAGACTTTCCATGCCGCTGCTCGTGCACTTCTCTGCTGCTCAGGTTCCTGCCCCCAGCCTTCGCGTTGAGGCCATCGTCGTGATCGGCGGTGAGGTGTGCGGGCGTGCTGGACGCCTCGTGGTGCGGAGCGGTCGCTCGTACGTCATCGAACTCGATGACGCCGACGTCTCTCCGTCCCTCTTCGTGGAAGGCGTGCGCGTCATCCTCGACGTGCGCGGCCCGAAACCACGCCGGGTGATTTGCGGAGTCGAGTCACAAATCGGGCGACGAGTCACGCTGGCTGAACGCGCGCTCATCAAGCCCGAGAACCGCATGCACCCTCGGAGTTGGGGGGCCATCGACCTCAAGTTTCGATCCTTACGGGCAGACGAAGACAACGTCTGGCGGACGCCGGATCCCTTCATGAACTTCTCCGTCAACGGCTTCTCCTTCGGCACGCCGGACGGGGTCGTCCATGAGGGTGACTTGCTGGAGCTCTCGTTCACTGTTCCGGGCTTCCCCATGACGCATCGCGCCGTGGCTCGGGTCTTGAGCCTTCGCGCCCGGACGACTCTGGAGATGGATGACGCGGCCGCCGACGAGACCGAGCAGTTGGGCTGCGAGATCATCGAGCAGTCCGCGCTCTCCCGGGAGGCTCTGGCCGCCTTCACTCTCCGCATCCAGCGGGGCGTGACCGACCGGATGTAAGCCTTGACGCTGAGCGGCGGGCGTGTCGCCATGCAGTTCGTATGTGGTCCACGCTCACCCTCCCAAATCGGCGCCTCTCGCTGAAGTTCGCCGGCCTCGTTGGCTTCGTCGTCGCGCTGACCATCGGCTACTTCGCCCGCGCGACTTGGGTGCATGAGCGCGAGGTCCTGGAGGCCCGCTTAGGCGAGACGTTGAGGCGCGTCGTCGCGACGGCAGCCCTCGGCATCGACGGCGATGCGCACGATACGATCGTATCGCCCGACGATGCCAAGGGCCCGGCGTTCGAGAAGATTCGCGCCTATCTGGAGCGGGTGCGCGCCGTCAACGGGCTGGAGATGGACGCGCTTTATACGTTTCGAATCGGTGAAAAGGCCGACATGCACTTCGCCGTCATGCTCCAGGAGCAGACGTTTGTGGGTGATTCCTACCAGATGGTCCAAAGCAACCTTGCGGCCTTTCGGACCTGCGTCAGCGAGAAGCGGGCGACCCATACCCGGCTTTATGAAGACAAGCACGGAAATTGGGTCTCGGCCTACGCCCCCATCCTCGACTCCAAGGGGCGCGTCGCGGGGGTTCTTGAGGCGGACTTTGACGCGGGGATCTATAAAGAGGCCGCCGAGACCTATCTGCGGAAATTGGTGCTCGACTCCATGGTCGCGATCCTCCTGGCGTTCGTGCTCTCCGGGATCTTCGCGTATCGCGTCGGACAGGATCTCCAGCGCATCCGTCGCGGCGCTGAGGCGATCGAAAATCATGAGTACACTCACCGGATAAGCGTCGGTCGACAGGACGAGCTCGGCGTCGTCGCGCGCCAGTTCAACAGCATGGCTGCCGCGCTGTCCGAGCGGTTCGAGATGCTGAAGTTCATCCCCCGTCACACGCTGGAGGCCATCGGCCGGAGGTCTCGGCAAGCGCATGCC
>SHZC01000049.1 GCA_009692505.1 Myxococcales bacterium | reverse complement strand
GAACGGCGAGTGCCAGGTCCAGTGGGACGCGACCCTGAGCGCGACGATTGAGGCCTGCGACGGCGCCGACAATGACTGCGACCTCGACGTCGACGAAGACGTGGTCGACGATCAGAACCGACTCACCGGGGCTCCGTGCACCCTCGGTGAAGGGTACTGCGAGGCCAAAGGGAAAATCGTCTGCGAGGCCGGCGCGGTGCGCTGCAACGCGGACGAAGGGCATCCTCGCCCGGAGACCTGTAATAACGTAGACGACAACTGCAGTGGCGTCACCGACGAAGGGCTAGACCAATGCTGCTCAAAGGAAGACATGCAGAAGTGCGGCGTCGACAAGGGTATCTGCTTGGTCGGTAGCCGGACGTGCATCGTCGCGGCCGGAGATGCGAAGGGCATGTGGGGTCCGTGTGAGGACGCCGATGGCGTGCCGGTCATTGAGGTCGGCACCCAAGCGGAGACGTGCGACGACCGGGATGAAGACTGCGACGGCCGGACCGATGAGGACTTTGAGGTGGCTCGGCGTGGTCGCCCCCTGCCCTGCGTACAGGGAGTGGGCATCTGCCAGCGTGAAGGCATCAAGGTCTGCAACGCCGCGCAGAATGGGGTGGTTTGCGATGCCGAGCCTGCCGACGACGACGCGCAGGTGGAGGCGTGCGACGCGCTCGACAACGACTGCGATGGCCTCCTCGACGAGGGCTTCATGGTCGGCGCGGCGTGTATGGCAGGTGTTGGCGCCTGCCTGCGTACCGGCACTCTCGCCTGTCTGAACGCCGCCACGACCCAGTGCGTCGACGGCGCGGGTCAACTTGTGGTCTCGGGCGCTCCGGTCGTCGAGCGCTGCGCGGACATGATTGACGGAGATTGCGACGGCGACCCGGACAATGGCTTCACGGTCCTGGGTCGGGAGTGCCCGATCGGCCCCAACATGTGTGAGCGTCGAGGCAGCGTTGTCTGTGACCGCATGGACACCTGCGATGGGAACCCGGCGAACGGGTTCGGCAACATCGACGACGACTGCTTTGTGGGGATCGGCGTGTGCCGCCAGCAGGGCTCGTTTGTCTGCGACCGAGACGACTCCACCCGGACGTCCTGCAGCGCGGTGCCCGCAGACCATGGAGCCGAGATCTGCGACGGCTTGGATAACGACTGCGACGGCGACTTAGACGAAGACATCGACACCGAGAGTGACCTCGAGAACTGCGGAGGCTGCGGCAACGTCTGCAACCTCCCGCACTCCGTTCCCGTCTGCACCGAGGGCGTCTGCATGATCTTTCTCTGCACCGGGGGTTATCAGAACCACGACAGCAACGACGCCAACGGGTGCGAGTGCAACGGCGAGGACGAAGATCTGCCCGACCCGGACTTCATGGACGCCAACTGCGACAATGTCGACGGGGATCGGGACGACGCCGTCTTCGTCTCCGACGTACTTGGCCATGACAGCAATGACCTGGTCTCTCCCGGCAACGGCTCGATCTCAAATCCCTTCCGTCGCCTGGAAGAAGCGGTCACCGCCGCCGGTCCCTTGGGTAAGCCGGTCTTCCTCGATCAGGGCACCTACTCGCTGGCGGGCAATGCCACCCTCCGCGTGCCGTCGGGCGTGAGCTTGCATGGGGGGTATAGCTTCAATGAACAGACAAACGTCTGGGATAGACGGCATTATTCGATGAACAGGAGCATCATCAGGGGCGCGCCGATTGTGCTTCGTTATTTGGACGTCAATCAGCCCACGATCCTGGACAACGTCATCATCGTCGCCGATCCTGCTCAGGCCGAGATGGCGCCCTCGATCGGGGTGCACGCTACGAATGTCGGCGACCGACTCCTGCTGCGCGACGTCGAGATTCGGTCGGCGGCGGGTGGCGTCGGCACTCGGGGCATCGCGGGTGTCGCGGCTGCGCTACAGGCTCAGCAGGGGCTGGCCGGCGCGGCGTCGAACGCGGTCGGCGTGGAGGGGACGAGCGGCGCGGGTGGTTTAAACGCGGGATGCGTGGGGAGCTTCGGTGGAGGCTCTGGCGGGAACGGGGCGCGGGCCAGTAACGGGGGGGGAGCCTCGGTGGCTGGCCAATCGGGGGCCGGTGGAGTCGCCTTCGGCGGCCTGCCTGGCGTCGGTGGTGGCAATACGCAATCCGGGCAGCCGGGTGGCCCCGGAGGCGCAGGGATGAACGGCCCGAACAGTATCGCAGGCAACGCCGAGGGCATTGTCCGGGAACTGGGAGGCCTGCTTGTTTGGCAGCCCCGCTCGGGTCTCGGGACGGTCGATGGAACGCCGGGTGGCGGTGGTGGTGGTGGTGGCGGCGGCGGGGCGCTGAATCTCAATTCGGGCGTTGGGGGTGGCGGTGGTGGTGGCGGCGCAGGCGGCTGTGCGGGTCGCGCCGGCCAAGCGCCCGTTGGAGGTGGGGGTTCCTTTGCACTTCACATCGTCGGCGGGCACGTCGCCCTCCAGAACGTGATGCTCTTTGCAGGCCCGGGTGCCACGGGAGGGGCTGGAGGGGCAGGCAGCGCCGGAGCGACGGGTGCGACCGGCGGCTTCGGCGGCGGCCACCCTGACTGCATGAACTGTGGTTCCGGCGGCGACGGTGGATGGGGCGGAATTGGTGGCTGCGGTGGGCACGCTGGCGGGGGCGCTGGGGGACCAACCTTCGCGGTCCTCCGGGTCGCTCCGCCGTCGATCGTGGGCATGGTGGGCTTCCCGTCCATCGATGAATCAAACGTCGTATTCTTGGGGGACGACGGTGCGCCGCTGGCCCCTGCGGAGATCGCCGGCGCGCGCGCGCTCAGCTTGTTTGCGGGTGAGCCGGGTGTGGGGGGCGATGGAGGCGCTCGTAATCTCTGCGGTGACCCGGCCGCTTCAGGGCCCGTCGGCTTCAGCGGTGACATTGGCTGCTGTCGTCGCTCGGGGGCGATTCAGGGCCAAGCCCCCTGCGGAGTGCTCACGACATGCGACTAAGCACCGCCCGCCGAGCGTCCGTGGGTGTCGCGGTCGTCTTCTCGCTGGTGCCCCTGACTGTGGCTCGAGCCGAGGACGCCGCCGTCGGCGAAGCGGTCCGAGTCCGGGAGATGGCGGACGTTGATCAGAAGACCCTCGACCTCGCCGAGTCCGCGTTCCTCGAGGGCCTCTCGCATTACCGCGCCGGCCGTTTCGACCAGGCAGCCTTGTCGTTCCAGACGGCGCACGTGCTGACGAGCCACCGCGATATGTTGTTCAACGTCGCGAGATCACGCGAGCGGATGGGAGACATTCCGGGCGCGGTCGAGTGGTATCGGGCGTACCTCGCGACGAAGCCTGCCGACGAGACTGCGGTCATTCATCGCGTTCAGCAGTTGGGTGCCGAGCCCTTGCCGAGTGCCCAGAGCGCTAAGCCCTCGGCGGCCGCTCGGGCACCCCTGGTCACCGTCGAGGAAGGGCCGGGGCCCTGGCCGTGGGTCGCCGCCGGTGCGGGCGCCGCTGCACTCTTGGGGGGCGCGTTCTTCGGCTTTCAGTCGCTCTCCGCAGCGTCGGTCGCTCGAGACGCCGATGTGCGTACGACGGCGCAGAAGCACAAAGACGAGGCCGAGTCGAAGGCCCTCACCGCCGACGCCCTCTTCGCGACTTCGGCGTTGGCTGCCGCTACCGCCGCTTATCTTTGGCTGCGCGCCGATCACACGGCTGCCAATGCCGGGCGGGTAGAGGTCTCTGTCCTGCCGGACGGGTTCACGTTCGGCTACGGCGGGCGGTTCTAGATCGTCGCCTAGCCAGCGACCGCTCAGGCGTCGTCGGCAACCGAGAGCCGATAGAGCACATGGTCGAGCGCGTGACGGAAGTGCTCATTGTCCGGCTCAAGAGCGAGCGCGATGCGGAGCAGGCTCGACGACTCCTTCATCGCGATCCGAATCCCTGTGTCCGCCGTGCGTGCCCGTTCCAACACGTCGCGGGCGAGCGTCCAGTAGAGGTGGCCGAGCGGCGTATCTCCTCGTCGGAATTGGCGGCTGCGTTGGGCGGCCTGTTCGGCCTCTTCCGTGAGTCGCAGCGACCAGGTGTGCGGCGGGCCAGCGAGCCCCTGTTCGTAGGACTTGCGGCGCCTTGGGTCCTTCAAAACCGCGTAGGCCTCGTTCATTCGCCGATAGAGTCGCCCGACGTCCCGGCTTATGGATTGGCTGTCTTCTGCAGAATACAACTCCGGGTGGTAGAGGCGGGTCAACTCATGAAACCGCTTCTGGAGGGCCTCGGGCAAGATGTCCTTCGCGACGTTGAGGATCTGGAAGTAGGTCTGCATGTCCATGTTGGAGACCCTCGACGAGAGGTCGTCTGTGTCTCTGGGATCGTCGCGGGGCACAACCGAGCCTCCGTGCTCGGAGTTGTCCGAAGCCGCCTCGACGGAAGCTTCAAGGCCCACCCGCAGGCCGGTCACGAAGGCTTCGATCCAGCCCGTCGTCCAGGCGTCCAACTGCAGCCCCACCCGCAATCGGGCCGATCCGTCGGCCCTTCGGGTCGCTGACTCCGTCGAGCCTGTGATGCTCAGCGGCACCCGCGAGCCGGGCGCGACGAGCGTGAGCAGGACCTCCGTTCCGGGCTCGACCGTGTCCGCGTGCCGCAGCCCGACGACGCCCCGACTGAGCTGCTTGTCGTAGAACTCGAGGAACTTGGACGGAGAGTCGAAGCGCATGGTCGCCGTCACGCGGGCAGGCTCCGGCGCGGGCGTGTGCTGGGGATCCTTGCTCTTGAGCTCTGACACGCGGTGAAACTTAGGTGGGCGAAGGGCAGAGCGCAAATGGAAGGGGGCCCGGCATTGACAGGCCCCCTTCATCGTGTGAATTCCGCCGGCCGATGCAGTCGCTCGTCCATCGCGTCCGCCCCCACGTTTCGGTGATGGTGTACAGCTTGGCTTGGATGTCGCTGGTCGCGGCCTCCACGGCAGCTTACGGGGTGCTCGCCGGTCCTGCCCTCGGCCTGCTTTTTGGCACCGACGCCCAGCGAGAGTCGTGGCTCTGGGGCCAACGGTTCGATCTCGCCGTTGCCTTGCCGGTCGCCATCGTCGGGGCCGCCCTGTGCAAGGGGCTGTCGACCTATGGGCACACTCGTGCGTCCACCCGATTCGGGCTCGAGGTCGCGACCGCGCTTCGTGAGCGGGCCCACGCGGACGTGCTGAGCCTGCCTCCGGACCTCGTTCGCATCATGGGCAGCGGAGACCTCCTGACCCGGATCGGGCCGGACGTGGAGGCCGCCGAGCGACTCTTCACGAACGGCATCGCGCTGGGCCTGCGGGACCTTGTCACCGTCGTCACGCTCCTCGGGCTCTGCGTGGTCATGGACGCTCGCCTCGCCGGGCTGACGTTCCTCGTTTACCCCGTCGCCCTCATCCCCATGTTGACCTTCATGCGACGCATCCGGCGAGCGGCGCGCGAGGCCCAGACCGAGCGCGGGCTGCTCTCCAACATCGCGCATCAGCAGTTTGCCCAGCTGCCGATCTTGCAGGTCCACGACGCCCAGGCCCCGGCGCGGGCGGTCTTCGCCGAGGCGGCGCGGCGTCTGACCCTGGCGCAGGCAAAGGCGGCGCGACTTCGCGCCTTGTCGTCACCGACGATGGAGGTCTTCGGCGCGCTCGGGCTCGTGGCGGTCCTCATCCATGCGAGGGGGCGGGTCGCCCAAGGTGAGCTCAGCCCCGAAGACGCCCTGGGCTTCCTCGCATCCGCGCTCATGTTGTACGCGCCGATCAAGGGCCTCGGGCGTGTGCAGGAGGTGTGGAGTCAGGGCACGGCCGCGCTCGCTCGACTCGACGAACTCGGGATCATCTCCCAGGCTGCGGAGCCCATGCCCGGCTTGGCGTCTCCGGGCCCGGGTCCGCACCGTATCGAGCTGCGAGCGCTGTCCATCGAGCGCGGCGGCCGGCTGTGTTGCGGGCCGGTGAACGCGACGTTCCTGCCCGATCGCCTCAACGTCGTCGTCGGCCCAAATGGCTCGGGCAAGACGACGCTGGCGTGGGCGTTGACCGGGCTCCTCAAACCGGAGCGGGATGGGGCGCACGGGGAGATCCTGATCAACGAGCTGCCGATGTCCGCGATGGACGCTTCGGCGTGGCGTCAGACGCTCGGGTACTGTGGCCAGACGACCCACCTCGGGCGCGGCACGCTCTGGGAGAACGCCACGTTCGGCCAAGAGGTGCCGCCTGACCGCGTCGAGGCCCTCGCTGACATGCTGGGCCTGAAGCCCTGTCTGGACCGGCTGCCGCGCCGCTGGGAGACGCCACTCGCCGACGACGGGGCAGGTCTCTCCGGCGGCGAACAGCGGCGTCTGGGGCTGCTCCGCGCGCTCGTTCGTGAGCCGAGCGTCCTCATCGTCGACGAGCCCGAGGCCAGCCTCGACGCGGCCGCGCTGCCCGGCCTTGCCGCCCTGCTGCGAGCGTTGTGTCCGGGCCGCACGGTGATTGTCTTCACCCACGCCCCGAGCCTCGTCCTCGCCGCAGACCACGTCGTCGAGCTTCAAGACCCGACATCGCAGGCTCGCTGAGATGCGGCCCGTCTTCCTCAGTGGACTGCTTGGGAGGCTGCTCGGCGTTCTCGCCCGCCTCTGGGTGGGCACGCTGCGCTTCGATTGGCAGGGGCCAACGATCCCCAGCGGCTCGGTCATCGTCTTTCATCACGGTGACCAGCTCGCGCTGATCGGCGCGCGGCCTCGAGGTCGCCTGGTCGTCGCAGTGAGCTCCAGCAGGGACGGGGCTCTCCAGACCCGAGTGCTCGGCGTGTTCGGGCTGGAGATCGTGCGCGGCTCAAGCAGTCGAAACGGGGTGAGGGCCCTCAAGGGCCTCGGCCGGGCAATCCTTGACGGCGCGTCGGTGCTCATCGCGGTGGATGGGCCGAGAGGTCCGTACGGCCAGGTCAAGCCCGGCGCGCTGTTTTTGGCTCGGCGCCTGTCCGTCCCGATCTTCGCGCTGGCGGCGAGCGCCCGAGGCCACCGTCTTGGGCGCGCCTGGGACCGCTTTCTCTTGCCTCTGCCGTTCTCTCGTGTGGTGGTCGTCTGTGGTGAGCCCATCCGGGTCGGGAGCACGGAGCCCATGGCAGAGGCGATCGTGCGGGTCGAACACGCGCTCGCGGACCTCTCCAAAGCCGCGGCGATCGCGCGTGGGGCGTCGGCTTGACTGGCCCGATCATCGATGTGATCCGGCTGTCGTCTCTCGGGGATGTCGTCCTCAGCGAGCCCGTCGTCTCGGGGCTGCGCGCCGCTTTCCCGGACGCGTGCCTGCGCTTCATCACCCGGAAGCCCTATCACGACCTCTTCTTGGCCCATCCGGAGATCGAGCGCGTCGGCACGCTCAAGGACGCCCGCCGGTGGCCGAGGGCGGACCTCGTCGTGGATCTTCACGACCGCTGGCAGACTCGGTTGTATCGCTGGCTTTCGCCCGCAAGTCGCGTCTATCGCGGGCGAGGCGTCGTCGACCGGGTCCGCTCGGTACTTCGGTTGCCCCGGCGTGCGCGACCCGCCGGTCCCGAGCATGAGGCGCACGCGCGGGCATACGCGGTGGGCGTTACCCTGAGCGAACCGCGGCTCTATGTGACGGACGCCTGGCAGCAGATCGCCGACGAAGAGCTCCACAAAGGACCCCCTCTCCCGCTCGTGGTCCTCGCCCCGAGGAGCGCGCACGCGACGAAGATGTGGGGCGCGTTACACTTTGGTGCCCTCGCTGACACGCTACGTCACTCAGGCGTAGCAGTGCGCTCCCTCGTCGCTCCAGAGGAGGTTCTGGACCTCGGCCGCCTCGCTGAGCTCGCGCCTCCGATCGGGCTCGGACAGGGCATCGGCGTAGGTGCGGCGATCCTCCGGCGAGCGGCCGTCGTGGTCTCCAACGACACAGGCTGGGGCCACGTCGCGGCCGCGGTGGGCGCGCCGGTTGTGTCGATCTTCGGCCCCACATCCCCTGAGAGATGGGCCCCGATCGGCCCCAAATGCCGCGTCGCTTCCCTCAGCTTGCCGTGTAGTCCCTGCTCCGACCATGGCCAGCGTGCGTGCCGGATGCCGAGGCGCGCCTGCCTGGATGATCTGCCGGTCGATCAAGTCCTCGCTGCGGTTCGAGCCTGGCTGCCGGGCTGCTGACATTTATGTCAGGGGCCACGGTCCTCGGTGCGGTCCGAGGACCGAAACCAATCGGCAGCGAAGTGGGTCTTTGTCAAGTTGCAGCGTACGAATGCCGTAAAGCTGAGGGTCTAGAGTCCCATGGTTTGCGTGTTGCATTGCAATTCGGCAACCGCAGAACTCTTAGAGGCAGGAGGTTCTCATGGCCATCAAGAATCTGACCCGAGACGACGCCCGTGACTTCCTCCGGCGCGCGGAAGATGACGAGTTTCGATTTGATCCCAAGGCGGCGTTGGCTCCACCGGAGACAGCCATCAGCACCTCTGAGGATGAAGACGGTGATCCGCCCAAGCGCGAGGAGAAGCGCCAGGGCCGAAAGACCGCCAAGTCCGCGGACGCCTCTGGTGACCTCGACAGCGTGCGAATGTACCTCTCGAAGATCGGCGTGGTTTCGCTGCTGACCCGCGAGAAAGAGGTGGAGATCGCCAAGCGCATTGAAGAGGCGCGGCAGGCGGTGCTCGATGGAATCCTGAGCACGAACGCCGGCGTGAACGCGATCGTCGATCTGCCTCGTCAGGTGCAGAAGGGGCTGAAGTCTCTGCGTGGGGTCCTCGACGGTTCGAGCAACCAGGAGCCCGATGAAGAGACCGGGCTCGTCGGCCTTCAGCGCATGGAGGCCATCGTCGAGGAGATGCGGAGCGTAGCCCGTGCCCGGACACGCAGCGCGCGTCGCGTCACCAAGACGGATCGGCGGAAGAATCGCGACTACGACATCGAGCTTCGTGAGCTCGTCGTGAAGATGAACGTCAGCTGGAACGCGGTCGTCGACATCATTGATTTGCTTGAGGCCACCCGGGACGGCGTGCGTGATCAGCGCTCGATGATCCGGGAGTGCGAAGTCCTCGCTGGCATCTCGGCCGACAAGCTGCTCGCCGGCAAGAAGCCCGCCGCGCGGAGTGGCCTGGACGCGGCGAGCGTCGCGGCGATGCGGAAGACCATCGAGCGGGCATTGATGGTCGTCGCCGACTATGAGGCTCGGGTAGGCATGACGGCCGATGAGCTCTTCGACTGTGTCCGGCTCATCCAGCGCAACGCGCGGGCCCTGGAACGGGCCAAGAGCGAGATGATCCTCGCGAACCTTCGCCTCGTGGTGAGCATCGCCAAGCGATATCTCAATCACGGGCTCCACTTCTTGGACCTCATCCAGGAGGGCAACATCGGCCTCATGCGCGCGGTCGACAAGTTCGAATACCAGCGCGGCCACAAGTTCAGCACCTATGCGACGTGGTGGATCCGTCAGGCGATCACGCGGGCCATCGCTGATCAGGCCCGGACGATCCGCATCCCCGTTCACCTCATCGAGACGATCAACAAGATCACTCGGGTCGCCCGCCAGATGGAACAGGAGCTCGAGCGCGACGCGTTGCCCGAGGAGATCGCCGTGCGCCTTGAGATGACGCCCGACCAGGTTCGACGGGCGATCAAGATCTCCCGCTCGCCCGTCTCCTTGGAGACGCCAGTGGGGGAGGAGGACAGCCACCTCGGAGACTTCATCGAGGACCCCAACGCCGTGTCTCCCTCGGACCACACCTTCAGCGCGCTCATGCAGGAGGAGACGAACAAGGTCCTCGACGCCTTGACCCCCAGAGAGGCGAAGGTCCTACGTCTCCGCTTCGGCATCGGCGTGCGAAGCGACCACACGCTCGAAGAGGTCGGTCAGGTCTTTGAGCTCACGCGTGAGCGCATCCGGCAGATCGAGGCTCAGGCGATCCGGAAGCTCCGCCAGAACAACCGAAGTGGGTCGCTCAAGAGCTTCTTCGACAGCATCTGAGGGCACCGGGGCTTCGGGGCGCTTCAGGCCTTTGGCGGCAGAAGCGAGAGGAAATGCGAGCCGAGGCGCCGGGCCGTGTTCAACACGAGCTCGGCGTCGTCGGCGGAGAAGTCGTCGCGGGCGTCTCGGTCGAGGAGTTGAATGACGCCGAAGGCCTTGTTCCCAGCCATGATCGGGGCACAGACGAGGCTCCGTGGGTGGTAGCCGATCGAGTCGGCGAAGCTCGCGGCGAAGCGGGGATCTCGACCGGGGTCACGGATGTTGAGCACCTGTCGTTCCCGAATCGACGCGCCGGCGATGCCGACCTCAATGGGGATTCGCTGTGAGGCCACGACCGCCGCCTTGGGCCCACGCGTGGCGGCGAAGTAGAGGCAGCGGTCGCGGACGTCGATGAGCAGGACCGAGCCAGCACCACAGGCCACCGACGCTCGGATGACGTCGAGCGTGAAGTTGCACGCGTCATGAATGTCACGGCCGAGTTGATCGAGCTCCGTCAGCTCACGCTCAAGCAAGTCCCAGCGACGGGCGAGGTCCGAGCCGTCCATCGGAGCGGTGGCCCGAGGACTGGCCGCCACAGCGTCCTGAGAGCGACGCAGCGAGGGGAGCGAGTCTCGACTCGGTGGACCGCGCCGTTGACTGAGCGCGTCCTCCTCCTCGAAGGGATCGGCGAGCTCGTTCGGGTCCGGGGGGCGACTCGGGAGCCGGGTGGCTCTGGCCTCGACGGGCCCCACCGTCAATGGGCCCGTGCTGCGAGAGCCCTGGGCCGGGGCGACCCTGAAGACCATGCCCGTGTCCGTGTCCGTGACGATCACCGACTCGTCGTCCTGGAGATCGCAGGCGAGGTTCCGCGTCGGCGCCGGCAGCCCCGCAGCTCCGACCCCACGGCGCAACGCATCGAGCCAGTTCTCGCCGTGGACCTGCACGATGCGGGGAGACGGGCCGCCCACACCGGGCAAATGGATTTCGTAGAGCATCTCGTTCGAGGAAGCATAATAGGTGCCCCCGCCGTTCGAAAGGGAGTTGCCGAAGGTGCCTTGGCTCATTCGACCTCGCTGGGTCCCCGTTCAGGACTGGCTGCAGCGCGACGCGCCGGGAGGCCTCGCCTCCAGTCTGGGTCGCGGCCTCTCCTGGATCACCTTGAAGCGCGCCCGGCAGGCACCGCAACTCGTCGGAGGCGTGCCCGTCCTGGCCGTGGGTGGACTCAACATCGGCGGATCGGGTCGGACGCCCGTGGCGCTCTTCGTGGTCGAGTGGCTCCGGGATCGGGGGCTGAGGCCCGTCCTCCTGAGCCACGGCTACGGCGGTCGCGAGCGCGCACCACGGCTGGCCCTCGACGTCGACTTCGTTCGAGACGGCGATGAAGCGGCCGCAGCGAGGCTCTTGCTACCCGCAGACGTTGCCGTCGTGGTCGGGCGGCCTTGGCGAGCGGCGGTCGAGCTCTCCCGCCGTCACGGCGACGTGGTCGTGGTGGATGGGGGCGTGCCCTCGGCGACGCTGCCCCGCTCAGCGGAAATCATCGCCTTTGATGCCTCTGCGCCCCGGCGCCTCTTGCCCGCGGGGAGCTTTCGTTTGGACCCCGAGGTCGCGCGGCGCGAGTTTCCCCGGGCGTTGTCATGGGGGCATCGGGCCGACGAGCCCGGCCTAAGCGACATGGCCCTGAGCGTGAGCGGCATGCCCATGACCGCCGTCGTCGAGAGTCGAGTGCGGGCCACGCACTTGATCGGACGTCACGGAGAGCGCCTGCCCCTTGAGCTCCTCAATGGCCGGGATTGCGTTCTGCTCAGCGGAGTGGGTCAGCCGCGCTCGTTTGAGCACACGGTTCGCGCGCTGGGTGCGAACATTGTCGAGCACCGCGTCCGAGGTGATCACGCGCCGCTTCAGCCCAGGCACACAGCGAACATCGGCGCGGGCGTCGCCCTCGTCACGACGACGAAAGACGCGGTCAGACTGCCTGCGTCGACGGAAGCCTTGGTCGTGCACACGAACGTCGAGATCGTAAAAGGGCTTGACGAGTTCGGGGACTTCATGCGCGCGCTGACGGCGGGCCTCTTGACCGACCTCGGGCCGTCATGAACGCGAGCGCTCGACGCGCCCTCAGCGTGGCCGCGTTGATCATCGTCAGCGGCCTGAGGCTCGCCGCCCGCCTCTTGCCATTTCCCCTGACACGAGCGATCGGACGCGCGGCGGGCCTCGTCGTCTGCGGCGTCTTGCACAAGCGTCGTCGCCTCGCCAGGGATCAGGTCTGCGCGGCCCTTGGCGTCAACCAGGCGGAAGGCGCGCGCGTCGTGAGGCGGATGTTCCTCCACTTCGGCGAGAGCGTCGCGGAGTTGCTTGGCCTTGCGGACGCGGAGGTCGAAGAGACCCGCCGAGTCGAAGGCCTCGATCACCTCCACCGCGCGCTCGACCTTGGGCGCGGCGCGCTCTTTGTCACGGCGCACCTCGGGAACTTCGAGCTCGCCGTGCGCGGCGCGTCTTGGGTCGGCCGCCCGGTCAGCGTCCTGTCGAAGCGCTTCACCTCACCGCTGTCCCAGATGATTTGGCGGCGGCTCAGGCTCGGCGGTCCGACCATCCTCGATGGCGCGGTGAGCGGTCGAGAGACGATCGCCGCGCTTCGCCGCAATGAGGTCGTGGTCTTTGTGCTGGACCAACATGATCCGGGTCGACGGGCGGTGATCCTCCCGTTCTTCGGTCGTCCCGCGGCGACGAGCGCGGCGCTCTCACGGGCGGCGCGACTCTCGGGGGCTCCGGTCCTGCCGGTCTTCACCGTGCGTAAAGGCGGACGCCATGTTGTGACGGTCGGTGCTCCGCTCGGCGTCTCTGCAACCGGAAGCCCTCGTGAACTGGCCCTAATACTCACAGTCGAGGCGACGAATGCGATCGAGGCGGCGATTCGGGAGGCTCCCGAGCAGTGGCTTTGGCTCCATCGTCGATGGAAGGTCAGCGGGCCTTCGGGAGCTGGGACAGGAGCGTCAGAGCCTCGCGGTGGGCCTCCGGACTTGACGGGGACGCGGCCCCAAAGCGGGTGACATCCTCCCAGGCTCGACGTGCGGCGCGATACCGGCCCAACCGCGCCTCGGCAATCCCGAGGTTCATCAGGGTGTCGACGTGTTTGGGGTGACGCTTGACCAGGCGCACCATGAGGGCTCGCGCCGCGCCATCATCGCCCGCTCGGCCCAGGGCTCGGGCGAGCAGGAGCTCGGCGTCGACGTCGGCGAGCGCGCGGTCGGACTCGCCGAGAAACGCCCTGAGGAATCGGGCGGCCTCAGCAAAGTCACCCACATGAAACGCCGCAAGCCCCGCGCACCGCCCGGCCGGGGAACCTGGGGATCGTTCAGCAGCGGGCCGGCACTTCGTCAAAGCACCCACTGGATCACCAGCCATCAGGGCCGCCTGCCCCTCCGCAGAAGCGGTCCTGGCCGCCGCGCTCAAGGACACGTCGGGCTCGGGGCTGACGGCGGCGGAATGTCGAGAGACCCAGTCGGTCAGGACGTCGACGCGACGTTGGGCCGTGTGGCCGGCGCATCGTCGGATTCGCTCCGGGATAGAGCGAAGGACGGCTAACGCCGCGCGCGCCGCGGTCTCTGTGGGGCGGAGCTCGCCATCGGGCATGAGCTCCAGGGTCAGGTGAGCAGAGATGAGCGCGGAGGTGAGCGCCCTGGGCCTCGGGAGCGAGAAGCGTGCCTCGGACTGCGGATCCATAAAGGCATCGCCGCAGAGCTGGAGTCCCCCGAAGATGATCCCCACGGCGCGCGCGATCGCGAAGGCCTCGAGGTTGACGAGCTGCTCGGTCAGAGCGGGATCAACCCGGCTCGCATGGCTGCGGAGGATGATGCTGCGGTCCGCATAGTGGGCGCGCATCCACTCATCTTCCCGCGCCGGGCCTCGATGGGGGATGGCCGTGTACGACAAGACGAGATCAGCCGGGGAGGGGCGCGCGGCGAGATCGGCTTTGGCGACGTCGTGAAGGGCGTCAATCTCCTCGGCGCCGACTGGGGTGGTCCACTGGCCGACGGCGCCGACCTCGAGGGCGAAGCCGAAGTGCGCCTGAAGCGAAGCCGAGGCTCGCTGCACATCCGCTCGCAGTCGGGACTCGACCCCGGCGATGATCGTCGAGTGACCATCCAGGCGGAGCTCGACGGTGACGGCCCTGAAAGCGGGCGTTGACGAGGCCATCGCCGGGCTCGAAAGCACGACGAAGACGAGCGCGGCGACCATGCGAGCGAGGGAATCGATGCGGGAGCCCATGGTCCAATGGTACACGCTCCTAGCCGCGTGATCGGGCGCGTGTTATCTGGAGGTGCAGTGAACGCTCGGGGACATGTCTCGGTGCTCGTGGTCGACGACGACCAGCGTATGCAGCGCGCCTGCGCAGAGGCCTTCAGCACGACCGGGTTCGAGCTGCGCTTCGCGGACTCTGGCGAGGTGGCCTTGGCCGATGTGCGTCGGCGTGCGCCACACGTGCTCGTTACGGAGCTCTTCCTGCCCGGCATGGATGGGCTGACGCTGCTCCGACAGGCGCGTCGCGAGGCACCTTCTATGGCGGCCATCGTGATGACCGACCGACCCTCATCCAGTGCCGCGGCCCGCGCCCTGCGGCTCGGCGCGGACGACTTCGTCATCAAGCATGTGGACAGCGTCGCGCATCTTCGAAGTTCGGTCCGAAGCGCGCTTCGCCGCCACTCGCACCAGACCGAGACGGCGAGGCTCTTGGTCGAGCTCGCCGAGCTCAACGAGCACTTCCTCCAAGCGATGCAGCAGCTTCAAGTCGAGAACATGGGCCTCGTCGATCGCCACCAAACGACGGACAGAATCCGGGAGGGATTTCGGGTCCTCGTCGTTGATGACGACGCCACGATCGTCGCGGTCCTGGAGTCGCTCCTGCGATCTCAGCCGGGGGTCGACGTGACGGGGGCCACGTCCGTGACCGACGCCCGGGAGCAGGTCAAGGGCCAATCGTTCGACATGGTCATCACGGATATGCACCTCGAGGACGGCAACGGCATCGATCTGATGACCGCCGTGCAGGCCCACGCGCCTGGGACCGCGGTCATCCTCATGACCGGCTATGCCACCCTCGAGTCGGCGATAGCCGCGGTTCGGGGCGGGGCCATCGCCTATCTTCAGAAGCCGTTCACGGATCTCAACGTCGTCCTGGGCCACGTCCTCGACGTCAAAGAGCGCTTGGAGCGCGATCGCAAGCAGGACGCCTATCAAAGCGCCTTCCGCTCGCGCAACGCCGATTTCCTCGCCCGATATCGCTTGATCAAGACCAAGCTTGTGACCCTTCAGCGCGAGTCCACATGACCTGCGCGCACTGCCTCTACACCCACGAACGTACGGTCACGCGGTGTGAGAGCTGTGGACGGGTCGCGCCGGGGCCGGCCTCAAAGCAGTCTCCCTTCGCCGGTCGGCAACGTGAGCTCGCCGTGCTCGCCGAGCAGCTCGACGAGGTGGTGAAGACCCGCGAGGCTCGCATCGTCGGGCTCAACGGCGGACCGGGCGTCGGGCTCCGCAGGCTCATCAGCGAGTTCAAGCGACGTCACGACAACGACTTCGCCGATCTCGAGTTCGTCCGCGGCTACCCGACCCCAGGCCGTGAAGGACCCTTCGGCACGCTCGTTCGGAACCTCTTGGGCGTGGACGAGAAACAGGGGATTGACCAACAGCGGGCCGCAGTCCGCACACACCTCCTCGCTTCCTCCTCATCCTCGCTCTCCGAGGCACTCTGGGGCGTAGGTCTGCTGACGGGCCTTCGATTCCCCGAGGCGATGGCTCTCGACCTCGGCCCCCTTACGATGGTGGAGCTGCGAGGCCGCGCGTTTGCGACCCTCTCCGCGCTGCTGTGCCGGCGCGCGGCTCGCCGGCCCATGATTCTCCTCATAGAGGGTCTGGGGGACGCGCCCTTCGAGTCCAAAGAACTCCTCTTTCATCTTCACCAGCACCTCGTCGGCGCGCCCATCCTCGTCGTCGTCGAGGCGAGCTCTACTGCCGAACGTCAAGTGGATCCCGAGATCCTCCGGTGTTTGGATGGGACGATGCAGGTCGAGCCGCTGTCGAAAGAGGCGACCGGCGAGCTCATGGTCCGCTTGGCCGATCGCGCCCAGGCACCGCCGGAGGCGCTGCTCGACGCGGTGCACTTGGTGGCACATGGCCAGCCCGGGGCGATCGCGTCGGCCGTAACCACGCTGCGGGAGCGCGGGGTCCTCGTCGACGGGAGAGCCGGATGGGGGGTTGACCTCGACGCGGAGCTCCTCACCTTCGACTTCCCGCTCACGCCTGAAGACGAGTCCCGCAAGCGGCTCGCGGCGCTGACCGACGACGAGCGGGCGTGGGTGCGGCTCGGCGCCCTCGTCGGCATGATCTTCTGGCGACGGCTCCTGATCCCTCTCTCACGCGTCGAGCACGGCACGCTCTCGACGATCTCCAACTGGGTCGAGTTTCCTGATCCAGCGTCCATCGATTCTGCCTTGGCCCGCGCGGTCAGTCTCGGGATCCTGCACCGTATGTCCGAGTCCACGTTTCCGCACGACGAGGAGCTCGCGTTCACCCGTTCGAGAGACCACGCCCTGCTCAAGGGCGAGATCTCCCCCGACAAGGCCCCCGCGCTGCACGCCGTCGTCTCGCAGTGGCTGGAGTACCAGCTTGGGCCGGAGCGCGAGACCCACCTCTCTCTCGTGGGGACCCACTACGCGCAGGCCGGTCATCCCAAACGCGCCGCGTTCTGGTTCATCCACGCCGGGGAACGGGCGCTGAGGCGGTTCGCCAACGAGCTCGCGACGGAGGCCTTCGAGCGCGCGGCCGAGGCGCTCGATGGTCGGGACTCGCTCCTCCTCATCGAGGTCCTCGTCCCTCTCGGGGAGTTGTACCTGCTTTCGGGTCGACACGACCGGGCCGAGCGGGCGTTCGAGCGAGCGCTCACCTACGCCTGGTCGCTGAACCATGAGCGAAAGGCGGGCTGGGTGCTTGCCTGCCTCGGTCGCCTGCAGCGGGAGCGAGGCTGCCTTGATCGCGCCTTGGGGCTGCTCGAGCGCGCCCTTGAGCTGCTTGCTTCCGCCGGCGACGGACCCGGTCGGGCGACCGTCAAAGATGAGCTCGGTCAGCTCGCCCTCCAGCAAGGAGATGCGGCGACTGCAACTCGACTCCTGAACGAAGCGTTGCACGAGCGGCGCGAGCTCGGAGACGACCGCGCGACCGCATCGAGTCTGCTCAGCCTCTCACGTCTGCATCGAGATGCGGACAGGCCCATCGACGCCGAGGCGATGGTTCGAGAGTCGCTGGAGATTCGCCTTCGTGTTCAGGACAGCGCGGGCATCGTCACCTCGCGCATCGAGCTCGCTGAGCTTTATGGCCGACAGGGGAACCACGACTCGGGGCTTCGCGAGGTCAACGACGCCTACGCCCTCGCCCTGCGCATCGGCGACTGGGGACAGACCGTGCGGGCCTTGGCACTGTCGGCGCTCTTTCGGGCCGAGGAGGGGACCGTCGCGGAGGCGGGCCCGCTCGCTCTTGAAGCCGCCGCCGCCGCTGAGCTGCTCAGAGACGTCCCGTCCCGGCTTCGGTCGCTCCGGGCTCTCGGTCTTACGCTCTCGGAGTCGGAGCCGTCGGCCGCCATTGACCTCTGGTCCCAAGCCGCGCTCATCGCCCGGCAACACGGCGAGTGGCTCGAGGCCGGTCACTGTTTTCGGCTCGTGGGTGCCCAGCACTCAAGGATGAGCGAGGTCGACATCGACGCTGCGGCGGAGTACGCCCGAGCCGTCTACGAGCCCACCGAGGAGCCGGCCTTGCTGGCGGAAGACAGCGCCGAGCAAATCGGCTTGATGATCACCGAGGTCCTCGACCCGCCCGCGAGCCACCTGCCGGCCCTCGACGGCATCGGTGACGAGGCGATGGTTCACTTGACAGCGGCCGTGGAGGCTTATGCCGAGGCCACCGCCCTGTTCGACTTCGGGCCACCGTCGCAGGACGCCATCTTCGCGCTGCGGGAGATGGCCCTCCTGGTGGAGGCGGTCGGAGACATACCGCGCTCGCGTCTGCTGGAGCGGCGTGCGATGCGCATCTCGGCCGATAGACGCGAGCGCCGCTCGGCCGAGTCGTGACCGTGGTCCGCGCGCTGCAGCCCCCGCCTGAGGCCCCGCTTCAGGTCGCGAGGGTGCTGCACACGGCAGGTTTCGAGGCCTGGTTTGTGGGCGGTTGTGTGCGGGACCGCCTGCTCGGACGCGAGGTCGGCGACTGGGATCTCACGACCAACGCGCGCCCCGAGCAGGTCATCCCGCTCTTCGCCCGGACCATCCCCACCGGGATCGCGCACGGCACGGTCACGGTGGTCCTCGGGGGCTCGTCCATCGAGGTGACGACCTACCGCGTGGAGCTGGGCTACTCCGATGGTCGACGGCCCGACGGCGTGGCCTTCACCGATGATCTTCGGCGTGACCTGGAGAGGCGCGACTTCACGATCAACGCCATGGCCTGGGACCCGGACCGCGGCCTCCTGGTCGATCCCTTCGGCGGGCAGGCCGACCTCGCGGACCGCTGTCTCCGCGCCGTCGGCCGCGCCTTCGATCGGTTCTCGGAGGACGGTTTACGCACCTTGAGGGCGATTCGTTTCGCGACCGTCCTCGACTTCGACATTGAGCCGCTGACCTTCGCGGCGATTCGAGAGACCCTCGCCGTCTTTCGACAGGTGAGCGCCGAGCGTATCCACGTCGAGCTCGTCAAGATCCTGGGCTCGCCCCACGCCGGTCGCGGCCTGAGCTGGCTGATTGAGTCCGGGCTGCTCGATGAGTTCCTACCCGGGCTGCCCTTGGAGGCCTCGTCGATCGCCGACGCCCTGAGGGTCGCAGTGCCGTCGTTGACCGTGCGCTGCGCGCTCCTGTTCGGCGAACTCCACGACCCGGCCGCCGGCCTGACGCGACTGAAGTTCAGCCTGGCCCAGCGGCGCGACATTCTCGCGGTGCTCGCGAGCCGCGAGATCGATCCCGAGGCCGTGCTCACCGACGCGGACGCGAGGCGTTTCGTGGCCAAGGTGGGCAAGGAGAACCTGGACGCCATTGAGGGGTATCAGGCCGCGCTCTCCGCCGACCAAACCGCCTGGAGCGGCCTGTTTGGTAGGCTCTCGCGGTGTGGCGCCCGAGACGCTCCGGTGACCGCCAGGGAGCTCGCGCTGACGGGTCACGACGTCATGTCGCGCCTCGCCTTACCGCCGTCCCGCGAGGTCGGCCGCATCGTCCAGGCGCTCATCGAGAGAGTCCTCGAAGCGCCGGAACTCAACGACGCCGAGACGCTCGCGGCCTTGCTCCCAGAGGTGGCCGCGTCCCTCCGGCCCGACGAACGATGAAGGTCTTGCACATCGAGGACCGTCGCGAGAACCGCTTGCTGGTCCGCAAGGTGCTCGAGAGCTCGGGCATCACGGTGATCGACGCTCACGACGGCTTGATGGGCATCTCGCTGGCCCAGAGCGTCGAGCCCGACCTCATCCTCGTCGACATCAACATCCCCGGCCTCGATGGCTACGAGGTCGCCGTCAAGCTCAAGGGGATCGCGCGGCTGGACGACGTGCCGTTGGTCGCCGTGACCGCCGAGGGTGACCGTGATCGGGCCCTCGCGCTGGGCTTCGATGGGTTCATCACCAAGCCGATCCAGACGGCGACCTTTGCCGCGACGTTGCGCGCGTTCACGGCCGGTCGTCGGGACCCCATCGAGGCGTCGGCCCGTGAGCGGCACTTGGTCGACCACTCGCGGCGTGTGGTCGACAGGCTCGAGGACAAGGTCCGTGAGCTCAAGACAGCGAACGACCGCCTACGCGAGCTCGACCGCCTGAAGATGGAGGTCCTGCGGAACGTCAGCCATGAGCTCTCCACGCCCATGACGCCACTGATCGGCTATGTGAAGATGTTCGGTCGGGGGGAGTTGGGGCCTTTGACGGAGAGTCAGTCGCGCACGCTCGAGCGCATGGACACCTCGCTCCACCGGCTCAGAGATCAAATCCAGAACCTCCTCGATGTGACGCAGTTCGCGACGGGCGTCGTGGCTCTGCAGACGGGCATGGTCACGCCTGATGACATCACGCAGGTCGCGCTGAGTCGGGTTCGTCGGGAGGCCGACGCGCGGGGCTGCACCTTCGAGATCCTCATCTCCCAAGCATCCCCCCCGATGACGGCCCTCGTGGCCGACCAGAGCCGCCTCCAGGTCGCGCTTGAGCACATCCTCAGGAATGCCATCAAGTTTGGTCCCGAGGGCGGTCGGATCGTCGTCGAGGTCAGCGGCCTCACGCTCAGCGAAGGGGACCTCCCGCAGGTCGAGTGGGCCGTGCTCGACATGGGCCCAGGGATTCCGCTGGAGCTTCGAGCGCGGGTCGTCGAGCCGTTTTTTCAAATCGACGGGAGCGTGACCCGAAGTCAAGGCGGGGCGGGCCTCGGCTTGGCCATCGCCGAGCGCACGGCGAGCGTTCACGGAGGCACGCTCGTCATCACGCAAGGGCCCTCCGGTGGCGCTCGGGTGGCGCTGCGGGTCCCTCAGGTGCCCGCACGGGACCCGTCATCGGCCCCGTCATCGGCCCCCCCATCGGACGAGACGTGATCTACTTCGACCACAACGCGACCGCCCCCATCGACGTTGAAGCGCTGCGGGTGGCCATCGCAACCGTGAGCGCCGCACCGGCAAACCCGAGCAGCGTGCACGCCGCCGGTCGCCGCGCTCGCGCTGCCGTCGAGCGCGCCCGGCTCCAGGTCGCCTTGGCCCTCGACGTCAAGCCATCCGAGCTCACGTTCACGAGCGGTGCCACCGAAGCGTTGCACTTGGCGGTCGCTGGCCTCGTAAGGAGCGGCGATCACGTCCTGATCTCTGCTGTCGAACACGCCGCGGCGCTCGGAGCTTGCCATCGGGTCGGAGCCCAAATCGAGGTCGTCGACGTCGACGGATTCGGCCGCCTCACGCCCGAGGCCTTCGCCCGACGTTTGAGGCCCGAGACGCGCCTCGTGATTGTCATGCGGGCGCAAAACGAGCTGGGCAACCTCTACCCGGTCGCGGAGATCGCCGCCGCGGTCGCGCCCGTCCCCGTCCTCTGCGACGTCACGCAGGCCTTCGGAAAGATCCCCGTCCGCATCCCCGAGCTGGGCGTGCGGGCCGCGGTCATCTCCGGGCACAAGGTCGGGGCTCCCTCGGGCGTCGGGGTCCTGTACGCGGCGCCTGGGGCCTGCACGCGACCGGTCTTCATGGGTGGACCGCAAGAGCGGGGACGCCGCGCCGGGACCGAGAACGTCCTCGGCATCGTGGCATTGGGTGAGGTCTGCGCGCGATTGGACGAGCGGGTCAAAAGGACGCATGAGCTCGGCCCGCTTCGAGACCGACTCGCCGACGAGCTTCGCGCTCGACTCCTCGGGTTTCACGAGCACGGTGACGCGGCCGCGCGCCTGCCGAACACGCTGTCGTTTAGACTTGAAGGGCTCGCCGGCGACCTCGTCCTGCCGGCGATGGACCTCGAAGGCTTCTGTCTTTCGAGCGGTTCGGCGTGCGCGTCGGGCTCGCTGACACCGTCGCCTGTGCTCCTCGCTTTGGGGCTGAGCGAGGCGAGCGCGCGCGAGGGCTTGCGGGTTTCGCTCGGTCAAGGCACCACGACGGTGGAAATCGACCGCTTCCTCGATGTATTTCCGCCCGTCGTCGCCCGCATCCGGGCGGTGCTCCTGGAGAACTGAGAGGCCGATGCGGATTGTAGTGGCGATGAGTGGCGGAGTGGACTCGTCGGTCGCGGCCGGGTTGATGGTCGAGGCCGGTCACGAGGTCGTGGGCTTGACGATGAAGCTGCGCGACGCGACGGCGACGGAGCGAGAGGGGCGCGCGGAGGGCTCATGCTGCTCGCCGGACGACCTCCGCGACGCGGCGTCGGTCTGCGAGGCGTTGGGCATTCCCCACTACGTCGTCGACTACCGGGACGCCTTTCGAAAAGCGGTGATGGAGCCGTTCGCGCGCGCCTACCTCGATGGGCAGACGCCGAACCCCTGTGTGCTCTGCAATGATCACCTCAAGTTTGCCGCGCTCGTTACGCGCTCAAAAGCGCTCGGTGCAGCCCAGCTCGTCACGGGCCACTACGCCCGCGTCGTGGAGACCGCGTCAGGCAGCCATGAGCTCCGCGCCGCCTTCGACACCCGCAAAGACCAGTCGTATTTTCTCTTCGGGCTGACGCAAAAGGCGCTGGCGTTTACGCGGTTTCCGCTCGGTGAGATGTCCAAAGACGAGGTGAGGGCGACCGCGTTGCGTCTGGGTTTGCCCACCTGGGACAAGCCGGATAGCGAGGACATCTGCTTCGTGCCCGACGGCGATTACGCTCGGGTCGTGACGGAGATCCTCACGGAGATCGGCGAGCCCCGTCGCCCAAGTCGAGGTGCCCTCATCGACGAGAGTGGGCGGGTGATCGGCCAGCATGACGGCGTGCATCGGTTCACGGTCGGGCAGCGCAAGGGCGTGGGGGCCTCGAGCGAAGGCCGGAGATACGTGCTCGGCGTGGATGCCGCAACGGGCACCATCAACGTCGGCCCACCGGAGCGACTCATGGCCAGCGGACTCTTGGCGCGTGATGCCCACTTTATCAGCGGTCGCGCGCCGGGCCCGGACGACGTGGTCACCGCGCGAATTCGTTACCGCCATGTCGGCGAGGCAGCCACCGTCCGCGTCGACGGGCCACACCTCGACGTGCGTTTTCTCAGCCCGGTGCGTGCCATCACGCCCGGCCAGGCCGTCGTATTTTCGGATGGGGATCTCGTCCTCGGGGGCGCGTGGATCGTGCGGTCGCAAGAGCTCAAGCCAGGCGCGGACGCCGTATCACCCACCGCGAGCCACTCATGACCGCCGCTTTCACGGCGCTGGCGGAGTCGCTGGGTTATGTCGACGGGACCGGGCAGCTCGAGCGCGCCTTGACCCACAAGTCTTTCTCCAACGAGGACGGGGCCGCGGGGGACAACGAGAGGCTGGAGTTTCTCGGCGACGCCGTGGTCGGGCTCGTGGTCGCCGATGGCCTTATGGCTGCACACCCGGACGCGCCCGAGGGCGTGCTCAGCCGACTCCGCTCAACCATCGTCAACGCTCGAAATCTGGCTCAGTGTGCGCGTGGCCGGGCGCTGGGCAGGACCATGCGCCTCGGTCGCGGCGAAGAGCTGACGGGCGGTCGCGACAAAGACTCCCTCCTCGCGGATGTCTACGAGGCCGTCGTGGGCGCGGTCTTCCAAGACCTCGGTCTGGAGGCCGCCCGCATCGTCATCCTCCAGGACGTCGGGCAGGCGATCCGAACCCCGGATGGCGAAGGCCAAGACCGCGACTTCAAGACGATGCTCCAGGAGCTCGTTCAGGCCCGCCATCAGGTGGTGCCGACGTACCGAGTCGTTCAAGCCGAGGGCCCTGACCACGCGAAGGAGTTCACCGTCGAGGTCACGATCGACGGCGTGGTGATCGGGACCGGCGCGGGCCGCTCGAAGAAGTCTGCCGAGCGGGTCGCGGCCGAGGCGGCTTATGCGAAGATCAGCTCAGGCCCCTGGCGCGGCGCAGGCGATCCAGCGTCTGCTGGTACTCAATCTCCCAGTCCTGCGTGCCCTCCTGAAGATTCTTGATGCGCTTGCGGACCTCCTCGTCGAGGGGGTCTGTCGTGATCATGCTCCGTCGCAGGATCGGCGCTACCGCCGCGCGCAGCTCGTGATCTTCCGCGAAGATCTCCTCGATGTTCCCCGTGTGAAGGAGCGTCTCGATGACCTGATTGGCGAGGTATGAGATCGCCTCCTCGTGGATGCCGAACTTCTTGCGCTCGGCGAGCTGCTTCTTGATCTTCTGATGCTGGCTGTAGTCGAGGCTCTTCTGGGCTGCGAGGTCCTTCGCCTCGTCCGTGAGCTGCCGGTCCATTCGGACGTACTCCGCCAAGACCGACTCGACGTCGCGCGCGACCTCGGGCACGGACCCGGGCAGAACCTCGACGAGCTCGCGCTGCATGAGGACGTCAACAATCTCGCGAACGATCATCGGAATGCGGGCCGCGTGAAGGCGCATAGCTGAACTCCAAGCCTCAAGGCGGGCGCCTCATATCACGCGACGCCGCTGCTCACAAGCGACTGACCGCCCCGTGTGCGGTCAGTCGAAGTGCAGGCAGGGGATGGCGCGATCGACGATCCGCACATCGAGCGCCGTGCGCGTGCCCGCGGAGTCGCCGCCAATCTGAAACGGTGCGGGGGTCTCGAAGTCGACGTGGGCTCCGCTCAGCATGAAGTCATGAACGCCGGGGCCGTCAATCCGCCCGTTCCAGGCCTTGTGCAACTGCGAGACGGCGTTGATCGGGTGCAGATCGAGGGTGCGAAAATGAAACATCCCGGGCGTGCGATCCGCGAAGGGCATCATGCGGAACTTGAAGCCGTAAAACGGGGTCGTCCCGAAGCAGCCGACCTTCGACGGGCCTTCGTAGACGACGGCGCCCGGGGCGTACCGCTCGATGACGTTCCCGTCGAGGTCGAGCTTCAAGCCAATGCCGCCCGTGTTCACGACCCGGATGTTCCAGTTGGGCCGTTCGAAGATGAGCTGAGGCACGGACTTGCCGACCCCGGCGATCAGGTAGCCGATGACGTTCTTGAACAGCGCCCGGGTGAACGCGAATCGCTGCGCGGTCTGCTTCATCTGGTCGTAGTTGGCCAGCACGAAGGCGTCCCAACCGAAGCCGAAGAAAGGCGCGCGGCGCTCGCCGTCAATCTCCATAAGGTGAAGGGGCTTGACCAAAGCCGCCTCGCTCCGTCGAAGGTCGCGGCGGTAGTCCCCGGCGCCGAAGAAGTCGGCGATGCCGTTGCCCGTCCCAAGCCGGAGAACCCCGAAGCGCGGATACTCGGTGACGCCAAGCTCATCGAGGCGGCGCACGACTTGGTCAAGCGTATTGACGACCGTGCCGTCGCCGCCGCCCGTGTAGATCACGTCGTAGCCGAGATCGGCCATGCGCCGCGTGACGAAGGCGGCCTCGTCGAGGCTGTGGGTGAAGAAGACGTCCGCGTCGGGAACGGCCAAGATGATCTCTCGGCGAACGGCCTCAGTGACCCGCTTGGCGTTGGCGTTGAGGAGCACGGCGACGCGCCCCTTTCGAGAGCGGCTCGCCTGCTCCGGGGGCTCAAGGTCAACGTGGGAGTTGGAGGCAGAAGCGGCCATGTGGACCTCGTGTTCACCGAACGGGTTTGCGGTCGCCGACAGCAATTATCGTGCCCGTAGGCATCTGGGCGGCAGCGGCCCGCATCAGGGCGGACTCCGCGTAATCCAAGGGCGTTCAGGGGTCCGCAGGTGCGTAGCCGATTTCGCGGTCGCCCAAGCTTCTGCCACGCAAAGGTGCCACTTTTGCGCGCTCGCGCTTCTGCGGACCTTGACAGGCACGTCCACCCGTCGACCATGCCCGACGTGATGAACCCGATGAAAAACCCTAGGACGCCGCTCCGTGTCGCCCTCATCGGCGCAGGCAGATGGGGACGACGCCACGCCGAGAAGATCGCCGCCCATGTCGGCTCGCGCCTCGTCGCTGTCGTGGATGTGGAGCTGGAGCGCGCGCGTTCGCTCGCCGCGCTGCACGGCGGGGCGGCGCCGGTGCGGACCGTCGACGAGCTCCGGGGCCTCGACGTGCAGGCCGCCGTGGTCGCTTCAAACGCCGGTGAGCTCGCCGCCCTCGCCTTCGCGCTCGTGTCTCAGGGCGCGCACGTCCTCGTCGAGAAGCCCGTCGCGCTGGAGCCAGAGCTGGCAAGGACGCTCGTCCGACACGCAGCGGGCGCGGGCGTCTTGCTCGTGGCCGGCTTTGTTGAGCGTTTTCAACCGGCGCTGACCCGACTTCGACCCGGTCGTCTGCTCGTGATCCGACGCTGCGGGCCCTGCCTCGACGCGGCGGTCCCCGTGGCGCTCGACTGGATGATTCATGACTTTGATCTTGCTCTGCGGTTCGTCTCGCCGGAGCTGACGGTGGTCTCCGCGGTGGGCGACGCGGACGCGCTTCGGGTCCGATGTCAGGGGCCAGGCGGACGGCGGGTCCTGTTGCACGCCCATCGTGGACCGCCACAGGTCTCCCGCCGACTCTGGCTCGACGGAGAGCGAGTCCATCTCCGCGCGCCCCTCGGCAGCGATCCGCTCGCCGCGCAGTGGGCGGCGTTCGTGGAGCAAGCCCACGGCGGCCCGCCCGACAGCCGCCTCGCGACCGGAGCGGACGCCGTCGCAGCCCTGCAGTTGGCGCACGCCGCCGCGCTCAGCTTGGGTTCAGACAAGGCGTGAGCGCGCCTCTTCGTTTGCTGTGCAGCGCCGGTGAGGTCTCGGGTGACCTCCTGCTCGCGCCGGTCGTGCAGGCCCTGCTCGGCCGCCCGGGTCTTAGGTGCCTGGGTCAGGGGGGGCAGGCGAGCGAGGCTGCGGGACTCGAGATGCTCGGGCATGTCCACGAGGTCGCGACGAATGGCCTCCTCGAGGTGGTGGAGCGCCTGCCGGCGGTGCTTCGGTCTATCGCCCGGCTCTCTCTTTCGATGAGCCGAGCCGACGTGGTCCTGCTCGTCGACGCGCCCGAGCTCAACTTCCGGTTACAGACCGTCGCGCGGCTCCGAGGTCTGCCCGTCTACTGGCTGGCCCCCCCTCAGGCTTGGGCGTGGCGGCCCTGGCGAGCGCGTGACCTCCGAAGCGCCCGTCGCGTATTGTGCACCTTACCCTTCGAGGCGAGCTTCTTCGTCGAGCGCGGGGTCGACGCCCATTGGGTCGGGCACCCGGCCTTCGAGCGCGGCCCGCTGCCGCCGAGCCCAACACCGGGCCTCGCGCTCCTGCCCGGGAGCCGTTCCAGCGTCACCCGCCGCTCGCTGCCGATCATCGCGCGCCTCGCCCGTGAGCTGTCAGTCAGGGCGCCGACTCTGCCACTTCACGTCCCCGTCGCCCCGGGGCTCAGGGTCGAGGCCTTCGTTGAGGCCTTTGCCCAAGAGGGCGTCAACGTCAGTCTCCACAACACGGTCAGGGCCGCGCTCTCGTCGGCCTCGGCCGCGGTCTGTCAGGCCGGCACGGCGACGCTCGACTGCGTGGCCCTCGGTCGACCGGTCATCACGTTCGCCAGCCTCGGCAGGCTCTCGGCCGCGGTCGCTCGCGCGCTCGTCCGGGTGGACCACCTCGCGTTACCCAACCTCATCCTCGGGCGGCGGGCGTTCCCCGAGCTCGTCTTTCGGCCGGACGCCGAGCCCGATTTCAACGCGCTCGTGGACCTCGCCCTCGACATCGTCGGCCGCCCAGAGGTTTACGCCGAGCCCCTCGCCGAGGTCGCCCTTCGAATGCGCGTCCCCGAGCCATACCCCTTTGGCGAACGGGTCGCCCGCCACCTCAACGGGCCCTGAAAACGGGCACGCAGCCTCAGAGCGGGCAGCTGTTGTTCGCGCCCGGCGTGATCAACCGATAGAGGAAGTCGACCCCGTTGACCTGCGTATCCGAGGAGTTGGGGCAGCGGGAGATGCCGCGGCTGGCCGTCGCGGGGTTGTCTATCGGCGCGGCGGACGGGCCTTCAGTCGCCGGCGTGACGGCCTCCCAGGTGACCGTGTCGAGCACGAGGGTCTGGGCGTTGACGACCTCGACCAAACGAACCCCCACGCCGGCCGTATTTCCCAGCAGTCCATTGGCGAAGACGCTGCTGCTCACGCCTGCTGGAATCGACGGGACGACGAGCGCGTTGGCGAGGACAAAGACGCCTCCCGGCGCGAGCTCGATCTGAGGCAGCGCGATGGTCACGTTCACCGCCCCCGTGATTCGAAGGATTTGGATCGACTTGTTGGAGAGGTCCTCTGCGACGTCTCCGGCGTTGCGGATCTCGACGAACTCACGCGTATCCGTGCTCGGCTGATTGTAGTCAACTTCATTGACGACCAGGCTTCGCGTCCCCGGCACGCAGACGTCCACGCTCGAGACGTAGCCGAATGGGGCACCGTTGTTCAGCCCGCACTTCAGGCCGGCGGTGCACTCCGCGTTACTGTCGCAATCTCCCAAGCCATCGGTGCATCGGCACCCGGCGGAGCAGTGCCCATACGAGCCCGGCGCGGAGCCCAAGCAGGCTTCACACGGCCCGCCGCGGTCGATCGCCGTCTCTCCGTTGTCGCGCACGCCGTTCTGGCAGGTCGAGGCCCAGCAGACATCAGTTGTCGTCGGCATCGCAAATCGCGCGCCGTTGTCGACGCCGCAGATGAGCGCCCCCTGGCAGTGGTTGTCGTTGTCGCAGTCGCCCTCGCCGGTGACGCAGGTGCCATCGTTGCAGAAGTCCCAGGCGGCGAGGGCGCCCCCCATGCTCTTGACGAGCGGGCTGCTGACGCTGAGCGTGCCGGGCTCCTCGGCCTCCGACTCAAAGGACTCTCCACACGCGGCCAACGGAACGAGCAGGAGG
>SHZC01000254.1 GCA_009692505.1 Myxococcales bacterium | reverse complement strand
GTAGACTGCGCCAAAAAATCGCCCCGCCCCCCCCGGAGAACGACTTGGCCGACGTCGCGCGACCTCTCATCATCATCCCGACCTACAACGAGCGGGAGAACCTGCCCCCGCTGCTCGATCGAATCTTCGAGGTCGAGCCGACGATTGAGGTCCTGATCGTCGACGACAACTCACCGGACGGGACCGGAGCCTATGCCGACGAGCGCGCGGCCGGTGATGCTCGGGTGCATGTGATGCACCGTGAGGGCAAAGCCGGGCTCGGTAAGGCCTACCTGGCTGGGTTTCAGTGGGCGCTCACCCGACCCTATACCCACGTCTTCGAGATGGACGCGGACTTCAGTCACGACCCGGCGATGCTGCCGAAGTTCCTCGAAGCGGCGAAGACCGCGGATCTCGTCCTCGGCAGTCGATGGGTCAAAGGGGGGGGGACCGTGGGCTGGCCGCTGCATCGCCAACTGCTCAGCAAGGGCGGCAGCCTCTATGCCCGGACGATCCTGGGCGTAGGGGTGCGTGACCTCACGGGTGGGTTCAAGTGTTTTCACCGGCGCGTGCTCGCGTCGCTCGACCTCGAGGCGATCCAGGCCGTCGGCTACGGCTTCCAGATCGAGCTGACCTATCGGGCGCTGCGGCGCGGCTTCTCGGTGGTGGAGATCCCCATCCAGTTCGCCGATCGGGTGGCGGGGCAGTCCAAGATGTCCGGCCGGATCATGACCGAGGCCCTGTCGATGGTGTGGAAGCTGCGGCTCGGCGGGGCCTGACCCCGTCGTTTCTCTTGGCGTGGGTCGCGGCGGTCTGCGTGGCCCAGGTCCTGCCCATCCTCGCGGACGAGGCCTACTACCTGGCCTGGTTCGACGTGCCGGCGCTCGGCTACTTCGACCACCCGCCGGCGATCGCTTGGTGGACGCGGCTCGTCCCGGGCCACCCCCGCGCGATGGGGCTCATCCTCGTGCCCCTCGCGTTCCTCCTGATCGGGGACGCCTCGAGGCGGTTCGGGCTGCGCGCGCATCAGACCGTGCCGGGGGTCCTCTTCTTCACGCCCTTAGGGCTCGCCGCGGCGGCCCTCGCGACCCCGGACGCGCCGGCGACGGTGGTGTTCGCGCTCGCGCTGTGGGGGCTCGCGGCTCGCAACGTCTGGGCCTGCGGCATCGGGGTCGGCTTATGCCTTTGGTGCAAGCTGACCCCGCTCCCGAGCCTGATCGTCCTCGTGCCGCTGTTCGGCGCCCGATCCTGGATCGTTGCGTCAATCGCCGCCCTCGTCGCCAGCCCCGTGCTCGTGAGCGCGCTGGCAAACGACGGCGCGCCGTTCGCCTTTCAGATAGCGCGAATCGGGCGGGGATCGTCGTTCCTGGAGACCCTCGCGGGCTTGTTCCTCGTGGCGACGCCGGGCTTCGCGGTCGCCCTCGTCTGCGTCACTTGGCGCATCACTTGGCCCGTCACTTGGCGCGTCACTTGGCGCGTCACTTGGCCCGTCACTTTAGATGACGTGAAGGCCCCGGCCGACGAGCCTGTGCGGACCCTCCGGTGGTTGACGCTCGCGCCCCTCTCCGCTTGGCTCGTGCTCTCGGTTTTCACGCGCGTGGAGGTCAACTTCACGGGCTTCGTCTGGCCGCCGGCCCTCCTCTGGCTGCTGCACGCGCGGCCCGACTGGCGCTTCATGGTGGGGGGGGCGCGCTTGACGACCTCGCTCGTCCTCGTGGGCCTCGTCGCCGTCCTGATCGGTAAGCTCCCCGGGCCGACCGCGCTGACCCTGAACACCGATCGACTCGCCGCCTGCCGTGCGCGGGTCCCACCGGAGCTGCCCCTCGTCGCGGCCCGCTACCAGGAGAAGGCGCTGCTCGATGCGACAGGCTCGGAGGAACCGCTGCCGTACTTGCGCGCCGTCGGTCACCGGCTCAGCGAGTATGACCGTCGTGAGACCCCGTCCGTTCCGACCTGCGGGTTCTTGTACCTCGGCGATCAGGCGGCACTCGGCGGCCGATGCGACGGGGAGCGGAGTGACGAGTTGTTCTGTGGCCGTGCTGCGGTCCGCTGCGACTGCCGATGAGGGCGCCTGACCTGCCGTCTTGAGAGTTGCGGCGTTAGTTGCAGCGTAAGGGGGGGGCGTTATGCTGCGCTCCAATCAGCGTTTTATCGGAGGGACTGCGTCATGGCCGAAGTCGCCATCGGCATCGATTTGGGCACGAGCAATACAGTCGTCGCGGTCATCCAAGACGGCCGGCCGAAGGTCATCCCCAATGAGTGGGGTGAGGTCGTTCACCCTTCGATCGTTCACTTCGATCCCAACGGCTCAACCACCGTCGGGGCTCGCGCCAAGAAGAAGCTCCTGCTCGAGCCCGAGAACTCGATCTACTCCTTCAAGCGCCTGATCGGCCGCTACTTCTTCAGCCAAGAGGTCAAGAAGTCGCGTGAGATGTTCCCCTATCGTCTCGTCGAGGGCCAGAACCGCGACGTGAGGATTGAGGCCCACGGCAAGGTGTATCCGGTCCCGGAGGTCTCCGCTCATCTGCTGCGGGAGATGAAGCGGGTCGCCGAGGGCTACCTCGGTCGCACGGTCACGAAGGCGGTCATCACCTGTCCAGCGCACTTCAATGACAGCCAGCGTCAGGCGACCAAGGACGCCGGCCGCATCGCCGGGCTCGACGTCCTGAAGATCCTCAACGAGCCGACCGCCGCCGCCCTTGCTTATGGCTACGACAAGGGCCTTCAACAGCGCGTCGCGGTCTATGATCTCGGCGGCGGCACGTTCGACATCACTGTGCTCGACATCAACAACGACATCTTCGAGGTGCGCTCCACAGCCGGGGACACCTTCCTCGGCGGGGACGACTTCGACACCCGCATCATGGACTACCTGATCACCGCGTTCCTCGAGCAGACGGGAATCGATCTTCGGCACGACCGGATGGCGATGCAGAAGCTCAAGGAGCACGCCGAGTGGGGCAAGATCCAGCTCTCGGAGGTCGACCGGATTGAGGTCTCGATCCCCGACATCGCGCAGGACGAAGAAGGCGCGCTCATGCTGTCGGCGCTGCTGACGGTCAAGCAGCTTGCCCAAATGACCTATGACCTCGTCCAGAAGACCTTCAAGGTCTGCGACGAGGCCATGCAGTCGGCCAACTGCAGCGTGAACGAGATCGGCGGCGTCGTGCTTGTCGGCGGCCAGACAAGGAGTCGCTTCATCCGATCGGCCGTGGAGGCGTACTTCAGCCAGCGGGTCCAGGCGAACATCAACCCCGATGAGGTCGTCGCCATCGGCGCGGCGGTTCACGCCCACCAACTCGTCACTCGGAAGCGCGACGCCGTCTTAATCGACGTCACCCCCATGAGCCTCCGCGTGGGCACCGTCGGCGGTTTCTCCGACGTGGTCCTGCCGAGAAATACGCCGCTGCCCGTCGAGCAGTCCAAGACCTTCGTGACGGCGTCGGACCAACAGGAAAAGGTCCGAATTCGTATCTACCAGGGCGAGGCCCGCGAGGTGGACTCCGATACGCTGCTCGGAGAGTTCGAGTTCAGCGGGTTTCGGGTCGCGGCGAAGGGCGAGGTCGAGATTCAAGTGACCTTCGACATCGACACCAATGGGATCGTGAGCGTCAGCGCGGTCGAGCGGGAGAGCGGCACCAAAGCCCAGACGGACGTGACGTTCTCGCAGAACCTCAGCGAGACAGAGATCGCGAGGCTCAGCCGGGCGGGCTGAAAAAAACCCCGCCCGGGTTGCCGGACGGGGTCGGTGCGAAAGGTGGGAGTCGAACCCACACGCCCTTACGGGCACAGGTACCTGAAACCTGCGCGTCTGCCAGTTCCGCCACTTTCGCGAAATCGCCAGCGCGTAATACGTGCCGGAGGGAGTGGAGTCAAGCGAATTGCCTCATGTACTCATCATCGAAGACGACCGTTTCAACCGGCACCTCTACGGGGATCTCCTGGCCGCCGAGGCGATCGAGGTTCGATTCGCGTCGACCGCGGCCCAGGGGTTTGAGGCCATCCGGCTCGATCGACCCGGGCTCATCATCATGGACATCGAGCTGCCGGACATGGATGGCCTCGCCGCCACGCGCCTGCTCAAGGGTGATCCTCGAACGGCCTCGATCCCCGTGCTCATCGTCAGCGCGCACGCCCTCACTGACGATTTGGGGGACGCCTATCTCCGCAAGCCGCTGAAGTTCCCGGAGTTCCAGGAGACGGTTCGACGGCTGCTCAGGGCGAGTGACTGAACCCACCTGCTCAAGGGAAACGCCGCCGTTGCCTCGCCGCGAGCGCGATTGCGAGGATCGAAAGTGGGCCGCCGAGAGGAACCCCACTTGAGCCCGGGCCACTCGAGCAGAGGCCCACGCTCGACTCCGAACCACCCTGACGGACCGCCCCACCTTGGCCGCCCGCGCTCCCGTTTGCGTCCGGCCCGGGCGAGAGATCAGCACGACCCTCAGGCGGGCCGAGGTCCGCAGAACCGTCCATCGTCGGCCCTGCGGCATCGACCGGTTCAGCCGGCGTCAGGCGATCACTGCCCGCGGGCAGGGCATCGAGGGGCTCAGGCGCGGCGATTGTCTCCATGAACGCATCTGGAGCAGGCGCCTCGCCGCTCGCGACGCAGGCCAAGCGAGCGTGACCGAAGACCGGCAGCCGATCGCAGACCATGCCGCCCGGGCAGTCGGCGTCGGCGGCGCAGACCCCGGTGCAGATGCGCGCAAGGCAGAAGCCCGAGTCACAGTCGCGGCCGTTCGCGCAGGGCTCTCCCGGTCCCGATCGCGGCTCGTCGTCCGGAACACAGTCGGAGACCGTCGCGTCGCCGGTATTTCGGAAGCGGCAGACGAGGCCCTCCGCGCAGTCCTCCGGCCGATCGCAGGGGACCACCGGGATTTGGCAAATCGGGGTGCTCGCGACGGCCCCTGCACCGAGCGGGAAGTCCAAGTCGAGGCAGGCATACGGGGCCGGGCAGTCAGCGGCCACATCGCAGGCGCGGGTGCATCGGCCAGCGACACAGACGCCGTCGGTGCACACATCAGGTGAGGCGCAGTCGGACCCGAAGGCGCCCCCGCCGGGCCGGT
>SHZC01000253.1 GCA_009692505.1 Myxococcales bacterium | reverse complement strand
AGAAGCTGCGAGAGGATCCGCTCCGCGCCAGCGATCGTCTCGGGCGGCCCATGCACGACGATCGTCTCGCCCCGGGAGGTCAAGCGGACCCCGAGGCGGCGCTCCAGGAGCTTGCGGTTGACGTCTTGGGGACCGAGGACGCGGACCACGGCCTCGGGCGTGTCGGTGATCGAGATCGAGACGGTCGCGACGACTTGCCCCTCGCTCATCGGAGATCGAAGTCCGTGCCAATGCTGAGGTAGAGGAGCGGGGGTTGTCCGGGCGGATCGAGCACATCTCGTGTGACGAGCCCCGCGTCGATGAGGGGGTCCAGGGACTCGGGGAACTTGCCGTCTCGGAGTCGGTAGACGTTGAGCGCGGCGGCCGTCACGGTGACCCGATTCTGCCGAAGACGCGCGATCGCGCCGACCGCGAGCTCCTCGGCCTGGTTCGCACTCTCAGCGCGGGTGCGGGGCATGAATACGACCGCCAGCACCAGCACGCCGATGAACGCCGCGTTCAGGAGGATCCGGCCCGCCCAGCCGGCCCAGTCGATGCGCCTTCGCAGGGGCTCACCTACCCGCGCGGCCGTAACCTTGACTGGGGCGATATACCCCTCATTGAGCAAGGCGACGAGGGACTTGCAGGCCTCGAACTCCCCCACGCGGCTCAAGTCGATCACCGTGGCGACGGGTCGGCGACCATCGACGTAAGCGAAGACGCGGCGGTCTGTCCGCGTGAGGTTCGATACGGCCCCCGTCGCCTTCTTGGACTTGACAGGCTCTTGGGGCTTCGCCGCTGCCGCAGGATCAATGAACTCGCTGAAGGCGTCGTCGAGGATGCGATCGAGGGCTTCGGCCGCCGTCTCGCTCTCGGCGATCGTTCGTATGGCTTTGAAGACGATCTCGCCGCTGCTGATCCGCGTTTGGATGAGCGGCCACTCGTCCATCATCCGAACGCCGTCCATGAGGAGGGACTCGGACGAGAGGGGCGTCATATTGGGCCGGGCGAAGTTCGGCCTCTTGGTCTCGAACCGATAGCTGCCCTTCTTCCACTGGAAGAGTCGGTACAGCGTCTCCTTGGCGTACAACTCAACGAACTCGGTGAGCAGGTCGGCGGTCACGGCCTCCTGCTCGAGGAGAATGTCGCCCACCCGCTGGAGGGTCTTCTTCTGGACGGCGACCGCAGTCGCGAGCTGATCCTTGGTGATGGCCGTCGCCGCCGACATCATCTGCCCGATGGGATCACGCTTGTCCCGTCGGGCGGCATCCACGCGGATGACCTTGCCCGTCCGGAAGTAGATCTGCACCTCCTCGATCTCGCCGGTCCCCTCCACAAAGAGGATGCCGTTCTTCTGCTGAGTGCCGATGAGCTGAAGAATCTCGCCGACGCCGAAGTCTTGAAGTGTGCCTTCGAGGGCCATCAGCCCACCTCGCCCGAACGGCGAACACCGCTGAACACCCCAAGCAGCCACACGACTACGAGCGCGCCAACGCACACTTGAAAGCCGAGCGGCCCCTGCGGCTCAGTCGAGAGCGGCTCGTAGAGCAGGCCCTCCGGAAAGAGAATCCGGATCACGAGAAACCCGGCGAGCGCGACGCCACAGGCCCCTCGAAGGGGGCTACCGGTGACGAAGGCCGCGACCCCGGGCCCAATGAGGCCGGACAGCCGGGTCCCCCAGATACGGACGGCGCGCCACCGGGCGATCTGCTCGTCCTTCTCGAACCGGACCCTCCGATCGACGGGGATGTTGCGGACAAAGAGGCTGTGGCACTGCTCGCACAAAGCCGCGCTCGCGCGTTCGGTCAGCCGCTGGTCGGCGGCCCGCGCGCAGCGGCTGCAAGGCACTCGCACGCGAATCCGCCGGCGGCTCACGAGAATCGTCAGGAACGCGAGTGCCGAGACCGCTGCCAGCACAGGTGCGGCCACCTCCGGCACGGGTCCGGCGATGAGGCTCCATGCCTTGGACGCCAAGACGGTCTTCGCGAGGACGTCGTGCAGCTCCCGAATCGTCAAGGCCGAGGAAGGCAGGGCAAGGTCGATGACATAGCGATTGAGGTTGAGGTCGAGTTGGTCATTCCAGGCCGCCACCCGGTCGGAGTCGAGTGCCGAAGCGCGGGCAAACTGACCCTTCGCGTCGTCGATGCGGCCAGTCCGCGTGTAGACCCGGCTGAGATTAAACGCCGGCTCGGGCTGCCTCGGCAGAAGGACGGCGGCCTCTTTGTAAAGAGCCTCGGCGGACTGATGCCGGCCCGTGGCGAAGAGCGCGTTTGCAAGGTTGTTCTTCACGAGCCCCATCGAGGCGGTCTGAGCCGGTGCCGCGGCCTCTGCGCGGCGCAGAAGCTCGATGGCAGACGAGAGCTTTGCGCGCCGCTTGTGCGCGGTGCCGAGCACCATCGCTCCCTGCCAGTCGTCGGGGTCGTGACTGAGTTCGGCCCCCACGGCCTCGGCGGCCCCGTGGGCGAACGGGTCGGTCCCCAGCTTGAACAGCGCCTGCGTTACGCCGGTCCCCGCTTCGCTGATGCGATCCACGGCCCTGAGCGTCCACGGCAGGGCTGCGAGGTAGGCGACGGTCAGCACGGACAAGACGCGCTCGGAGGGGCGCTGATACGCGAAGAAGACGACCAAGAGTGGGAACGCGAGCAAGTACGGGCCGAAGCCGAAGTACAGCGGCAAGGCGGCGATCGCCAGCGAGACCCCGAGCACAAGGAACTTCATGAGCGCGGGAAAGACGCTGCCGAGGTCATGGTAGATGGCGAGTCCGTGCCGAATGCTCTGCGTGACGACGAACACCAGCGCCACGGCGGTCAGCACGAGAAATAGCGACAGGAGCGTGTCGGCCAGAAGCAGGCTCCGCCGCTGGAAATCGGAGAGTCTGGCTACGATGCCACGCATCTTCGACACCACGTATTTGTGGAGGTAGTAGGGTCGCTCGTCGAGGACTCGGACCGCGATCGCCTCGTCAATCTCAGGCAGGCCGGGGGCGAGCTGCCGAGCCTGTCCGAAGACTACGTCGGCGCGAACAAAGTCGCGTTTCACCGCGGAGAGCTGTCGGGCCTCGAGAATGAGCGAGTAGGCGAAGGCGTCGTGCCGCGAGATGCCCAGATCACCACAGTGGCCCTTGACCTGCTGGAAGGCGCGGTCGGCCTGGTCAAGATCTCCGTCTTCGGCGGCCTTTTCCCGGACCCGCCATAGCGCGACGAGCTGGTCTTCGTCTTTGACGGGGGGCACGAGCGCGAGGCTTGAGGTTGGCTGCTCTTCGCCGCTCAGGCTCGTTCGGATGGCCTGAGTGGGCGCCCCGACGCTCAAGGTCGGAGGGGCTGCGAGGGCGCTGGCAGGCTGCGCGCTCGGCGTCACATTCTGCGCGCTCGGCGTCACGGGCTGCAACAGCAAGCAAATCAGGGCGAACAGGGCTTGCATCCGTTGCCGCATAACATGAAATTCCGTCGTGGGCCAACTCCCGGATAGCCCACTATGGAGCGTCATGAGCGGCCGAAAGTTCACGTCCAAGCAGGAGTGCGTCACTCAACTCCTCGACCAGGGCAAGGTCTTCATCCAACTCGACCCTAGGGTCGAAGGCGTGGATGTGCCCCCGCAATTTGCTCAGCAGCCGGTCTTGGGTCTGAACCTGAGCTGGAGGTTCGGCTTGGAGACCTTCGAGGTCACCGCCCTTGGCGTGCGCGCTGGCCTATCGTTTCAGGGGGAGCGATACCTCTGCGTCATCCCCTGGGCCGCGGTCTTTGCGGTCGCGCGTGAGGGCACCGACGAGGTGTATATCTTCCCCGACAGCCTGCCCCCGGAGCGCCGCGTCAAGGGGGCCAAAGCTTCGCCAGGCGAACCGGGAGAGTCGACTGAAGTGGACGCCGAGCCTCCCTCTCCCCCGCCGCCCAAACGCGCCCGGCCGCAGCTCCGACTCGTCAAGTGACTACCCGGCGCGCCTTCTCGTGGGTGTACTGGCTGGTGGCGATTGGCTTTGGGATCTCAGTCGCGATCTCGGCGACCGTCGGGGCCTTTAGTCCCCAAGGGGTCGATGGTGTGCAAGCCGTCTCGGAGGCCGTGAGCCCGGTGAGCGCGGAGGGCATCGCGTGTGTCAAGGCCATCGGGGTCCTGCACGAAGAGCTCGTCGCCCGCGCCGGCCGCACCTTCGTCGGGGATGGGGGGCCTTCTCCTGACTTCGCTGTGGACTGGGAGAGCTTCTCGGCCGACTGGCGTGTGCGGCTTCAACGCGAGGCGGCCCGATGCCGGGTCGATGAGCGCCCGGCGATGAAGGCCGTCAGCGATCTGGTGGACGATCTGCTCCGGCTCCAACTCGCCTATACGACCGCGCTGCTCGGCTTCTCGGATGTAGGTCGGGCCCACCTCGTCAAGCTCCGCGAGGCCTTCGTCAAGCTCCGCCCTCCGGTTTCAGCCCACTGAGGCTCAGTCCGGTCCCTGAGGCGTGGCCTCAGAGCCCGGCGTCGGGCGGCATGACGATGCTGGCGTCGGCGCAACCGAAGGGGTTCGCGTCCGGGTCACAGAAGACTCCAGAGTCGACCGCTGCGACCGGCGGAGGGCCGTTTTTCCACGATGGACTCGACGAAGATCTCCGCGCCGGCCGGCCACAGCCGACCGCTCTCAAGCTCGATGGCATAACCGCCCGCACAGCTTGAGTGGGGCACGACGTGCCATTCACTGCGGTCAATCTGCATACGGGGGATGATCTCGTCGCAGCGGCCACCTTGGTCGACGGTCTTGAGGCACTGCATCCAGATCTGAATCGACGGCTCGAAGTTCTCCGGGTCGAGGCGCTCATCGGCCGTGCACGGCCGGAACTCAGGGTTCTCGACGTCGTAAATCTGACAGGCGGGCGGCTTCGAGAGGCAGAAGGACCCGAGCAGCCCGATGATCTTGGTTTTGATGGCCTCTAGGGGAGCTTGGAGGTCGCCGCCGCAGACCGTAAGGCACTGGGCGGGATCACCGCCCTCATGCTCGGGCGTGCAGCCCAAGCCATTGGTACCAAATGCCTCGGCGAACTCGCAGTATCTCCGACCGCTAAAAGCCACGCCGAATTCCGAGCTGCACGAC
>SHZC01000048.1 GCA_009692505.1 Myxococcales bacterium | reverse complement strand
TCACCGTTGATCAAGGTCGATACGAGATCATCAAGCTCATCGGCGAAGGGGGAATGGGCCGCGTCTTTCAGGCGCGCCAGAACTCCATGAACCGCATGGTCGCGCTCAAACTCCTTCGCGCCCAACTCGCCACTGATGAGCACCTGCTCGCCCGCTTTCAGCAGGAGGCGCACGCCGTCTCCAAGCTGCGGCACCCGAACACGATCATCGTCTATGACTACGGCAAGACCGAGGACGGTTATCTCTTTATCGCCATGGAGCTCTTGGGCGGTCGGAGCCTCGCCTCGATCCTGTCGACCGAGCAGCGCCTCCCGCCTTTCCGGGCCGTGCACATCATGGAGCAGGTGATCGGGGCGGTCGCCGAGGCCCATCAGGAGGGCATCATTCACCGGGACCTCAAGCCCGAGAATATCCAGATTGACAAGGTCGCCAACGAGCCGGACTTCGCCAAGGTCCTCGACTTCGGCATCGCGAAGATCCTGCACGGCGAGAACGACGTCGAGCAGCGGAAGACCTTGACCATGGCCGGAGCCGTGTTCGGCACGCCGCACTACATGAGCCCGGAGCAGGTGCACGGGGTCAAGATTGACCACCGCACGGACGTCTACTCCCTCGGCATCATCTTGTACGAGCTCCTGACCGGGAAGCCGCCCTTCGAGGGCGCGACGCCGATGGCCGTCATGATGGCGCAGGCCTCCAAGCCGCCGCCCGATATCCGGCAGACGCACCCTGAACTCGAGGTCAATGAGACGATCGCCGAGCTCATCAACGCCTGTTTAGTCAAGGATGCTGACAAACGATTGGGCTCGGCGCACGAGATGCTCGCCGTCATCAAGCAGGTGAAGTACGACCTTCAGGATCTCTCAGGCGGCGTGAGCGGGCGTATCTATCTTGGCGCCGCGGGGGCAGGTCGGAATTTCGGCACCGGCGCGCCCACCGGCCCGGCCGTGAAGGTGCCGGGCCACGCCGATACGCGGCCATCGCAGGCCCAGCCTCTCGTTGGGTCCGCATCGCCATGCACCGATGGACCACGGCCCAACTCGTCTACCTCGGACCACAGCGGGCTCATCTCGGCGGTCTCCCCGGATTCAGACGACGACGGCGTTGGGCTCTCGAAGAGAGCAAACAAGATGCTCTTCGTCGCCGGCGCGGCCATCGGCTTGGGCCTTGGTGTCTTCGTCGCGCTTCGCCCCGGCATTGAGGCTCCCAAGGAGGCGCCGACGGCCCTGCCGACCGCCCCGGCGATTGAGCCATCGCGCGTAGAGGTCGAGGCCAAGAAGGCGCAGATTCTCTATACCATCCAGTCGGTGCCTCGCGGGGCGACCGTCAAGAAGCTTGACGAAGTGCTCGGCATTGCCCCGATGAAGGTGCACTTCCCCACCGGTGAGATGCCCACGCTGAGCCTGTCCATGCCGGGCTTTTTGTCCAAGGACCTGTCCATCCCGGGTGAGGGGGCCAGCGAGCAGGTGCTCCTCGTGGACCTCGAACGGCTAGACGGGGACAGCGGCTCGGCGACGACGTCGACCGCATGGTTCCTCGTGGAGAGCAATCCGAGCGGCGCCGAGATTCGCCACGGTGACGTGCTCCTCGGGAAGACGCCCTTCGAGTGGAAGCCCCGGGCGGACCTGACGACCGTTGAGCTGAAGCTGACGAAGAAGGGCTTTAGGTCGGAGTCGCGGCCCGTGACGTTGTCGGCTTCAACCTCCGCGACCACCGTGCTCGTCCCGCTCGTCTCGGCGCCGGGTGGCCGGCCGCCTCCGCAGCCGCGCACCTCTGGGCCCGAGGGAAATACGCCGCCGTCGCAACGTCCTTCGCCGTCCGAAGCACCCCGCTCCGGGAGCCCCAAGGGCACCCCCGACTCCAGCTCCGGTTACGAGCAACTCTGAGAGTTGCGGCCATGACCTGGGAAGAGATCCTCGCCGAGGAGCAGCTGACCCTGACGCACGTGAGGGCGCAGCTCGTTTTGCACGCAGCCACGGCCGGCGACGGGCCGAACTTCGGTGACTTCGACCGTGAACTGCTCAACCTTCGCGACCAGCTCGCCGATACGCGCGCCGAGGATCACGCGATGCTCGTCGAGCACATGACTCGACTCGCGGCTCTCCGCTCGACGGCGGGTCGTGGCCGGACGTTGCCGCCCGATCCCGACAACCCCTACTTTGCCCACCTTCGGCTGCGTGAGTCCGACCGGGTACAGGACCTCTTCATCGGTCGTCGGGCGTTCATCGATCCCAAGGTCGGGATTCACATCGTCGACTGGCGCAACTCGCCCATCTCGCGAATCTTCTATCGCTACCAAGAGGGCGACGACTACGAGGAGAGCTTCGGCGGGCAGACCCGGAGCGGCCGGGTCGAGCTCCGACACACGCTCACCGTCCGGGAGGGCAAGCTCGTGCGGGTTCGCTCCGGCGAGGTTCAGCGCGTGCTCGGCGAAGATGGACAGTGGCGTGAGCTCGACATCCAGACCGGCTCCCTCTCTGGGGGCATGGGCACGGCCCTGCGAGCACCCGAAATCCGCTTGGGCAAAGGGGCCGACCAACGCCTCCCGGAGATTACCGCGCTCATCGATCCGTCGCAGTTCGCGGCCATCACCGAGGAGCGATCGGGCGTCGTCATCATTCGCGGCGGGGCCGGGACCGGCAAGACGACGATCGCCCTGCACCGGGCCGCCTACCTGCACTACAACGACCCCAAGAAGTTCCACCCGAAGAACATGCTGATGATCACGCCGGGCATCGGGCTGGCGCGGTATGTGGCCAAGGTTCTGCCGTCGCTCGACGTCGAAGGCACGGCTATAAAGGACTACGTGACCTTCGCCCAGGAGGCCTGCAAGCGGCTCCTCCCGAAGATGGGCAAGCGCAAGTTCACTGATGACACGCCCACCGAGGCCCGTCGCCTCAAGCGTCACCCCGCCCTCCTGCGCCTCCTGGAACGAGCCGTGGCCGACGCGGCGCGGGAGTACGATGACGTCTTCACCGAGGCCGGCGGTGAGGTCGTGGGCCGCGCCTGGGTGTCTCGCCGGACGTTGGCTCCGATGCCGCGGCTGCGCGCTTTCATGAGCTGGGCCGCCACCGCGCCCGAGGCCCAGCGCGTCCTCCCGGACCTCAAGACGCTGGCCAATCAGGCGGCGAGCGTCTTTAGCGATCCCACGGAGCTGTGGGCCTCTCTCCTTACGGACAAGGCGCGTCTTCGAGCGGGCTTCGCGGCCTTCGGTGAGCACCCCTACGAGTGGGCGCTCGATCAGCTCGTCGACACGGTCTCCAAGCAGTCCGACGAGCCCCCTCGCTACGGAGACCTCGATGAGGATCGGCGAACCGGCATCGACGGCCAGGAGCTTGATCGCGACGAGATCACCGGGCGCCTCGACGTCGACGACCTGGCCATCCTCATCCGCCTCTGCCAGCTCTTCTACGGCTCGTTCGAGGGCCCCTCGGGTCCCGCGCCGTACTATGAGCACCTCATCGTCGACGAGGCTCAGGACTTCGCGCCCCTCTGGCTCAAGACGCTGCTCGATGCCGTGCGTCCCGGCGCGCCCGTCACGCTCGCCGGGGACACCGCGCAGCGCATCTACTTCGAGAGCGGCTTCGACGACTGGGATGTCTTGATCAAGGATCTCCAGATCAAGGCCCACAGCCTGCCCGCGCTCGATGTGAGTTATCGCTCGACCCGACAGGTCATGGAGCTGGCGAGGCACGTGCTCGGTCCGCTTCAGGTCAATCCGCTGGGGCGTGATGCTCGGGACGGCGCGCCCGTAGCGATGTTCCGCTTCGTCGAGCAGGGTGAGGCGGTCGCGTTCCTGTCCGAGTCCCTCAACAGCCTGCGTCGCCGAGAGCGCAACGCGAGCGTGGCACTCGTCGCCCGCACGCCGGGCATCGCCGAGCTCTACTACCGCGCGCTCGACCGCGCCGAGGTCACGCACCTTCGCCACATCGACCGGCAGAACTTCGACTTCACCGCGGGCGTCGACGTGACAGACATCTATCAAATCAAGGGCCTGGAGTATGACTACGTCGTGCTGCTCGAGCCGACCGTCGACTGCTACCCCGACAGCGTGGAGTCGAGGCACCTCTTGCACGTCGGCGCCACTCGCGCAGCCCATCAGCTCTGGATGATCTGTTCGGGCACGCCGTCCCCGCTTCTGCCCGATGAGCTGCGAAAGGCCTGAGGCCGGCTACCGTTTCACGCAGCCGCAGAGTTTCCGCCGAGAAGCACATCAGCCGAGATCCGAAGCCCTGCTCTGAGCCGTTGGATCATCGCCAACGTGAGGGGGCGCTTCCGGTTGAGGACTTCGGAGACCCGAGCCCGGCTGCCGATCATGGGGATCAGGTCGTTCCGGGTGAGCCCTTGCTGCTCCATGCGGAAGAGGATCGCCTCGATGGGATCCGGGGGGTCGAGTGTGTGGTGCTTCGCCACATAGGCGTCGATGAGGGTCACGAGCACGTCGAGGGCGTCTGCCTCTGGCGTTCCGGCAGGTGCCCCCCAAAGCTGCTCGACTCGGCACATGGCGCGAGCGTGGGCGTCACCGTCATGAATGGGGTGAATCGTGATCATGGTCGGCGCCTCCGGCTCAGAGCTTCGTCACGTCGACGTCTTCGTACTCCGCGTGGGTACCGACGAGCTTGATCCAGAGGGTCTGCCCGTGGAACCACACCTTGACGACCAAGCGGTACTTGTTGCCCCCAATGTTGAAGACGACTCGCTCGGCGTCGATGATGCTGGCGTGGGCGCAACGGTTCTTGATGTCGGCTGCGGTCTTCCACTCGGCTTGGTGCGCTTCGTCGAACCAGGCTCGAAGCGGTTGTTCGGCGTCTGGATGACCGGACTCCCAGAAGTCCTGCAATGTTCGTCGGGCCATGATTCGCATCGGGTCCCATCTTGGGATCACCCTGGCGTGTTCCCGTGTTGGGAGCAAGCGCCGGCGACGCCCGGGTCCCGATGTGGTTCAGTGAGGCCCACCGAGGCGGTCAGAACTCGGGTGGACTCTCGAGGGCGAGGACCTCAGCAGTGACCGGGTGAACGAACTTCAGGGCCGTCGCGTGCAGGAGCAGGCGGCCTCCGGGCTCGCCGTATAGGCGGTCGCCGAGCAGCGGGGTCCCAAGGCCTTGGGGGTGTGAGAGGTGGACCCTGAGCTGGTGGGTGCGGCCGGTCAGAGGCTCGAGGGTCAGCCGCGTCTGGTCGAGGCTTCGGCCGCAGACCTGCCAGCGGGTGAGACAAGGCTTGCCCCGGACGGGGTCGTGGAGCTGACGAGGTCGGTCGTCTACGTCCGGCCGCAGCGAGAGCGTGATCTCCCCCGACTCGCCGACGACCTGCCCGCGAACGCAGCCGACGTACCGCTTCTCGACCTGGCGCCGAAGGAAGAGCCGCTGCAGAGCCACGTAGACCGGCTCGCTGAGCGCGACGATCAGGAGGCCGGAGGTGTCCTCATCCAGGCGGTGCACGAGGAGCGGCCCCGTCGCGTCTGGGTACGAGGCCCTCAGTCGGGCCAAGACGCTGTCCTGCCGGTTTGGACCCCGCCCGGGTACGGACAAGAGCCCGGCGGGCTTCTCCACCACGAGGAGGTGGCGATCGGCGTAGCGGACGACGAGGCCAAAGGGCACCGCCGTGCTCGGAGGTGCCCGCCTGTCGGCGACCGGATGAGGCCGCAGGAGGAACGGCAGCAGGGGACCACACTTCGTTTGGCAGGCCGCGAAGTGGCGGCCATGCGTCCGGCCACCCCCTGGAGGCGCGGGTCCCCACCAGAACTCAGTCAAGGCCAGCGGACGTAGCCCCAGCTTAACCGCCGCGCCGATGAGCTTCGGGGCCGCGCAGTCGCCCGCGCCGGATGGCGGTTCGCGGAGCGCGTAGAGTTGCCTGAGCGGAACGCGCTCGCCCAGGGCATTCGTCAACGTATAGGTGTCGAAGATGGCCCGCATCAACGCGGCACAGTCCTCTTGGCGGGCGGCGTCGAGGCCAATCAGCTGCGCGAGGTGCCCCTCCCTTGCAGCGATCAACGGGGCCCGCTCGGCCTCTTGCGCGACCAGCCGCCGACGCCGCTCGGACTTCAACCTCCGGCTCTCGTCGTCGAGGGCCGCGGCCTGTTCGGCGGTCGCGTGCAGTCGACGTTCTTGGCGGGCCGAGCGGGCGAGAGCGTTTCGCGCGTCCATCACCTCGAGCTCGAGCCGATGGGCCGCGAGGAGGGCGTCGAGCGCATCGGCCTGAGCTCTTGCACCGGGATCGCTTGCAATCGCCGCTCGCAGGAAAACGCTCGCGCTGACCCGGGCCTCGCCTTCAACCTCAATCGCGGCTCTCGCAGCCACGTCGAAGAGCGGGGGGACCGCGCCCTCCGCATAAGCACCGTCGTCGTGCTGCCCGGAGTGCGCCCGCAGAAAACCGACGCCGCCGTCTGCGCGCTGGGCGACGAGCACGCCCCACATCTTGCCCTCTGTCGGTCGCGGATGGCTGACACTCAGCTCGGCCTTCAACCGATCGGCGGCGTTTTTGGCCAGCGGATGGCAGGACCCCTCATCGTGCGGGCACGGCATCACCTCCGGAATGGGCTCGCCGGCGACCTCGGGTCCGAGGAGATCAAAACGAGTCTGGGTCACGTTCGGCTTCTCCGTACAATGGGTGCCTATTGTTCGGCGGGCTCTGCCTCACGTTACGTTGGCACGGAGGGCTCGCGACGCTCATGGCGGTGGTCTCCGGCGCTGACTACCGGGACTTCGGCTTCTTCGCGAGGTTGAGCGCCACGGCCGCCTCGTCGATCTTCTCACCTTCGTGGAGGTCGATGGCGCGCCTTACGTTCCCCTCGAGGCTGGAGTTGAAGAGGCTCGCGGGGTCCGGCAGCGCCGCCCCCTTGGCCAAGGTCAGCTTGATGACGCTCTTATAGGTCTCGCCCGTGCAGACGATCCCGCCGCGCGAGAAGACGGGCGTCCCTCTCCACTTCACCTCCTCGACGATCTCGGGCTCGGCCTCATGGATGAGCTGACGCATCCTCGCGAGCGTGACCCCGCGCCAGTCGTCAAGTGACCTGATCTTCTCGTCGATGAACGCAGCGGCAGTTTCCATTACAAGACGGTAGGTCATTCGACTCCCACCGACAACGCGGCCCAGACGACGCCTTGCCGGGCTCAGCCCGCCAGTGATACGCCACGGACGTGCCGTCGATATCCACAACGTCGCTCGCCGTTACGGGACTCATCATTCTGGTCCCTTCTGCAGTGGCCGCGAACGTGCCCGCCGCTTATATCCCGTGCGAGGGGGCAACGGACCGCGATGACTGCCGCTTGCCCGGCTACGGCTACGGCGGCTGCGTCCTCGATACCCTCTGCACGGACGACGTGAGTTCGGCTTCTCCGTACAATGAGTGCCTATTGTGCGGCGATCCCTGCCGTGGGCTGGAAATGGGCGAGCGTTGCCTCCTGCCCGACGCCTCCCTCGGACTCTGCCACGACGAGCCCGACTGCGAGGACGACCCCGAACGTTCCTTCCGCGAGTGCGGTCGCTGCGTGCCCAAGGCCGAAGATGACTGCTTCATTCACCCTCGCCACGGGGAGGGCGTGGGGCACTGGGACACGGTGGACGACTGCAATCAGGCGGGCGTGGTGCAGGTCTTGGGGAGCTGCTTTCTCTGCCTACCGGGGCCCGGCGCCACGCTCGACAAGGCCGACTCGGGCTGCGGTCAGGGGCGCTTCAAGACGGTCTGGGCGCTGCTCGCATGGCTGCCGCTGATCGGCCTCGCGCTCCGCGAGTGGAGACGCCGCCCGCTCACTCCTGGCTGACGATCACGAACTCAACCCGGCGGTTATTGTCCCGCCCACCCTGCGTGCGATTGTCCTCGATCGGCACCTGATCGCCAAAGCCCTTTGACTCCAACCGAGTCGCCTCGACGCCCTGCGCCGTCAGGTACTCCAGGACGGAGCGCGCGCGGGCATCGGAGAGCTTGAGGTTGTACGCGGCCTTGCCCTTATTGTCGGTGTGACCCTCGACGCGGATGTGCTTGATCCGCGGGTTCGACTTCAGGACGAAGGCCACCTGATTGAGGAGCTCGAAGCTCTGGGCCTTGATGGTCGCCTTGCCGAAGTCGAAGTAGATCCGGTCGAGGATCTCAATCTTCGCCAGCGTCAGCTTGACGAGCCCCTGGTCCGGGCAGCCGTCCTGATCGTTAACTCCATTGACGACCTCGGGCTCGTTGGGACACTTGTCGGCGGGGTCGAGGATGCTGTCGCGGTCGTTGTCGACCTCGGGGCAGCCATCGCCGTCCTCGAAGTTGTCTTTGTCCTCGGCGAGCTTCGGGCACTTATCCTGGGGGTCGAGCAGGCCGTCTTTGTCGGTGTCGGGGATCACGTCGGGGCAGCCGTCGGTGTCCTCCCAGTTGTTCCGCGTCTCGGCCTCGTTTGGGCACTTGTCGTCGACGTCGAGGAGCTTGTCGTGGTCGTTGTCGTCTTCGGGGCAGCCGTCTTCGTCTTCCCAGGCGTCCTTGTCCTCGGCGACGACCGGGCAGGCGTCGGCCACGTCGGGCACGCCGTCTTTGTCGTTGTCGGACTCGGGGCAGCCGTCTAGGTCTTCGAAGTCGTCCTTGTCCTCGGGATCATCGACGCAGCGGTCGACGTCGTCGAGGAGGCCGTCGAGATCCGTGTCGTAGTTGCGGTCATGCCATCCGAAGCCGACGAGGGCCCTGAACTCGGGCGAGCCGTAGTCGCCGACGAGGCCCGCGCCACCGCCGAGGGTCAAGACCGGCCCGGGATCGAAGAAGAACCGTAAGCCTCCGAGGGCCTCGACGGGGTTCGCCGCCGCCTTGCCGTCCACGTTTTTGGCGATGGGCGAGGCACCATAGCCCTCGAGCAGGAGCAGGGCGTCTTCGCTGCCGAGGTTGAAGCTGATGCCGACGCCGTAGGTGACCTCCGTGCCGAGCTCGAGCGTGCTGTCTTCGACGCGCTTGGTCGTGGGCCGAATCCGGGTCCCGGCGTTGGCGGCGAAGCTGAAGTGTTTGCCGCGCGCCTCGAGCACCAGCTTGGGGCTGAAGGTGACTTGCCCGGCACCGACGAAGCGGTCGACGTCACCCGAGGGGAAGGTCACTGGGGCCACGAGCGCGACGCCGAAGCCCGTGTCCTTCTCCAGCCCGACGATGCGCCACTTCAGCGCGGCCCGGATATCGCCAACCGTGATGCCGTCTTTGCCCTGCTGCTGGAGCAGATCGCCGCTGACGCTGTGGAGGGGCAGATCGAGCGAGAGCTCGAGGTGCTCGACGAGCCCGAGCGCCACGATGAGATCGGCGGTGACGAGCGAGCCGACAACGGTCTCCGTCACCTCGCCGCCCTCTCGACTGACGAGCGGATTCTTGCCGAAGTTGACGTAGAGCGAGGGGATGAGTTCGACGTGTTTCGGGACGCGTGCGCCTTCGACCGTCAAGTAGTTATGCGTGCTCGCGGCGGGACGGAAGTTCTGAATGTCCTGCGCCCCGGACGCGCTCGCGAGCAAGAGGGGCAACGAAACAGTCACTGTGCGCAGAAGTCTCATCGCCTCATCTCCAAGGGTCGTCCAAGCGCGGCGGACACTAACCCAAGTCAGCGCGTGAAGGCCACGAACGTCCTCCCCTCGCCGCGGTCGAGCAGCAGGCGAATCACCTGTCCCTTACGCTTGGCTTCAAAGAGCCTCTTGACCTCGGCCGGCGTCGAGACGCGCTGACCATCTACTTGGACGATCACGTCTCCGGGTCGCACACCGACGTCGGCGGCCGGCGAGTCTGACTCGACGTCCAGGATCCGCACGCCCTCGACGGACTCCGCGCCTTCACTTCGAGGAGCGGAGCCGAGCCGTAAGCCGAGCGCGGCGAGGCCCTCTCCCTGGACATTGGCCTTGCGGTCCCGACTTCGGGTGTTGGCCTCTCGCCCAGGCATCGCCGCGAGCGTGATGGGCAGGAGCGAGCGTTTCCCGTCGCGCAGCCGCTCGATGGTCACCGTGCGGCCGACGCCTGCCGTGCTGGCCATGAAGGGGAGCGCGCCTTCGTTGTCGACCATGCGGCCGTCGAAGCGCGTCACGATGTCGCCTTCTCGAAGGCCGGCTTTGTCGGCGGGCCCGCCTTTTACGACCGAGGCGATGAGGGCTCCGGTGGGTCGGTCCAAGCCGAAGGACCGGGCGAGCGCCGGGGAGACCTCTTGAATCTGGAGGCCCATCCATGAGCGTGAGACGTGGCCGTCCTTGTGGAGCGCAGCCAGCAAGGACTTGACCATGTTGACCGGAATCGCGAAGCCGATGCCCTGCCCGTGCGGGTTGATGGCCGAGTTGATGCCCACGACCTCGCCCCGCGTATTAAACAGCGGCCCTCCGCTATTGCCGGGGTTGATGCTGGCGTCCGTCTGGATGAAGTCCGCGTATCGAAGCTCCCGGCCCGGTCGAACGTCCACCCGATGTTTCGCGCTGACGATCCCGGCCGTGACCGTGTGGGAGAGGCCGAGCGGATTGCCGATGGCCAGGACCCAATCTCCGATCTTCAGCGCGTCGCTGTCGCCGAGCGGCACGACCGGCAGAGAGGCACCTCTGGCGTCAATCTTCAGGAGGGCGACATCCGTGGCCTCGTCGGACCCGACGATCTTGGCGGCGAACTCTCGACCGTCAAGCAGCTTGACTACAATGGCCGTGGCCCCGGCGATGACGTGGTGATTGGTCAGGGCCAAACCATCGCCCCGGATGATGAAGCCCGAGCCCGCGCCTCTCTGCTCCGAGCGCGGGCCGAAGTCCGGGCCGAAGAACATCGACGGCGGGCCCCGCTCGGCGCTTTCGACCTCCACCGTGATGACCGCCGGGGCGCTCTGCTCGGCCAGTCGGGCGAAGGCCCCGAACGTGACGTTCGAGTCCGCCGTGATCTCCGTGCTCTTCTCCGGCGGCCCCTCCTGATACAGCGGTGCCTCGGCGCGGGAAGGGCCAGGTATCAGCGCGCCCACCAGTGCCAGCGTGCCCACCCGCGCCAGCGTGCCCACCCGCGCCAGCGTGCCCACCCGCGCCAGCGTGCCCAAATGACCCAGGAAAATCTTCACTCGGCGGCCTCCGATCGCATCCTTTGGAGCAGACCCTCGGACTCGGGGTCCAGACCGGTGACGCGACACTGTGGGAGCTGCACAGTGAAGGCGAGTGGCGAGTCGAGGAGCTGAACATCGACGCGAAGCAGGCCGGTCATGCCACTGAGAACCGTGGCTTTGGTCGGGACATTCCGGCCGCCGTTGAGCGCGCGAAGGCGGGTGCCGAGCGTGGGGCCACGTCGAGATCCAACCGACGGGCCAGGCCGAGATCCAACCGACGGGCCAGGGCCCTCTCGGTGGCCCAAGGTGCAGTCGACGGCGCGACGTGCGTCCCGAACATCGGCGTCCGCGAGCAAGGCCGCGACCCCGGAGAGCCCGGCGAGCAGCACCAGCACGCCCACTGCTCCCTCAGCCATGGGCCGACCGCCGGCGAACGCCCCCGCCGACATCAGCGCGGCACGAGCCTGTCGATGCCGTCGTCGTCCTTGGCTGTGGTGCGCTCCATGGGCGGCCCGCCGGGCGTGAGGCGGCCCTGAGGTCTCTTCTCGTTAGCGGGCGAGTTCCCGTCTTTGGGGTCGCCCTGGTTAAATCCGGCCGCATCGGCGAACCGACCAAAAGCCGTCTTGCCTCCCCAGCTGAACATGAAGAACAACGCGACAGCACCGATACAGGCCGCGCCGATGAGCATGCCCTTCATCGCCTCCGCACCCCGGTTCTTGCCGCCCTTGCCCTTCTTGAGCCTCGGGGGGCCCGAGGGCTTGTTCGACGGGTTCGCCTTAAGCTTCGGTTTTCCAGATTTGGCCATGGTGCCTTCGTATCACGGACGGGCCTCTTCGGGGATCTGCGGCAGGTCCTCATTTGGATCACCGGGACCACCGATGGGGCGGGGATGGGGGCAGAGGCCGTCGAAGGCGAGCTCACAGGCGGTGTTGTAGACGAGATCGCCCGAGCCTTGATGGAGGGCCCAGGCGCGCGCGCCGACGTTGGGGTGACGAGAGAGGTCGAGGGGCACGACCTCGACGACCTCGAAGCCGTCGACCCAGCTCAGCGAGCCCCCCGAGACCCGCAGCCTCGTCCCGGCCGGGAGGTCTTGTTGGGAGAAGTCCGCCTCCAGGGTGAACGCGAAGCCGCCCGGGACGAGGACGAGCGCGTCGCCTTGCGCGAGGATCTCTGCCGTCCTCGCCTCGTCGTCTCGGTCCGGGGCCTCGAGCCACCAGACCAGCGGGTCCGTCGTCTCCAAGACCGCCACGCCCCGGACGCGCAGAACATGGCCGCCGGGGAGATCTTTCAGGGCGGCGGGCATCTGCGCGAGCGTATCGCGCACGAGCTCATCGAGTGTGAGTGCCGCGAGCTCCTCGTCGTCGCAGACATACCCGGAGGCGCAGACGGCGCTTCCTCGAACCTCCGGGCTATTCAAAAGGCGGGCGGCGAGCGCGTCGAGCTGGCCCTCGAAGATGGGCAGCTCATCGCCCGCAGGCAGAAGTGAGCCGACGCCCCCATTGGTCCGACCGATGAGCCAGAGATCATCGCGACCCAGACCGGTGACCCCCTCGAAGCGTTGCGGATTGAGCGGTTGCTGGACCACCGCCTCAACGTTGGCCCTGTCGCGTTCATCGTCCGCGTGCCCGTCGAGATCGAGGTCGATGAGGTTGAGACCTGGGCCATCCGTCAAGACGAGTTCGCCCGCGGGTCGACCGTGTACGAAGGCCTCATCGAGCGCGCCGGGTGTGGTCAGCAGGGCGAGCGGGCCGAGCGACAGGCGGTCGAGCCGGTACCGCAAGCAGCCGTACGCACCGCAGGCGGGGGTCGAGCGGGCCGAGGCCCAGAAACGCGAGGTGCGCGCACCGGAGAGCAAACCCGCGAGCCCAGGCAGGCTGCCGGTTTTCGCGGCGAGGACGTAGAGGGGGCTCTCGACCGGCAACCAGACCACCCTCTGCGTGACCGTCAGCTCACCCGGGGCCGGGAGGGCCGCGTCGTAGAGGTCAACCGCGCGGGTCGAGAGCGCGGTGGCGAGGCTGACCTCTGTGAGGGGCGCTTCGACCTCACCTTCACGAGCGGGCAGGGCGGCGGTGCTCTGGGCGGAGACCTCCTCGGAGCCCGCGCTCGTCAACCAAAGAGCGGTGATGCCCGGCAGTCGGGCCTCGAGCTCGGCGCGGACATGACCCGGGAAGTCGGCCGTGAGTCGAGGCATCGCCTTCGGGGCAAAGCCCGGAACGGCTCCCCAGCCTACGAGTATGGCGAGGGGCTCACCCGTCGTCCGCACGAGTCCGACCACCCGGAGGCCATCGTCTCGCCGGATCGGGAACCGTCGGTCGACGGACCAAGCGCGTGGGCGGCTGAGCTGCTCGCCGAGCGCCTCGGCTGTGCCCGAAAAAGACACATCGGTCGGGGCATCGTGCGAGGTCTCGTCCAACTGTGGGAGGTGGCCGAGCGCGCTGCGCACTTCGACCGGAACGAGGCCTTGACACGCAGTTCGAGCCGCCATGGTCATCCGCCGGACGAGCTCATCGACATACGCCGGATCGACGCCTGAGCGCGTCGGCACCCGCGACATCAGCCCCCCGGTCTCCCGCACCGCGCCGAGCACCTCATCGGCTTCGAGGGTGGATGCCGCGGTCGCCGTCGGACCCCAGAGGCCGACCAGGTCTGGCCCTCCTCGCGTGCCGGTGGCATGAAGAAGGATGCGGTCAGCGGAGAGACCCAGCCGCCGCGAGAGTGCCTTCGTCATCGCCTGATGGGTCGCCGGGCCTACCGCGTACACATCGAGCGTGAAGAGCAGGACGAACTCCAGGTCTCGAGCCAAAGCGAGGAACCGGCCAGAGGGCGGCGCGGCCTCGTCGATGTCGACGGCGGGCCGATCGGGACCGGCGCCGGCGAGCCAGAGCGCGTCGAAGCGGCCGTCCTGATCCGCGTCGTCGAAGCTGTCCAGGCAGGGGTCGTCCGGGCTTGAGACGTAGGGGTTCCCGTCGAAGGCGTTTGGCCGATTCTCCGGGCACTCGGCTGACGCGTGATCGGTCCAGGTCTCGAAGGTCAAAGGCGAGAGGTCGAAGCGCGCGACGCCGGCTCGCAGGACGCCGTCGGCGGCCGGTTCGAGGGTGATTGGGACCGCGGGTACACAGACCGCCGACTCACAGACCGAGGTCTCGGGGCAATCGTCGTCCTCGGTGCAGACGGGTGAGGGGAAAGCCCCGTCAAGGGTGGGGGGGCCGCCGTCAGCGAGGGGCTCGGGAGGCAGGTACCGATCCCCGAGCTCGGGGCCGACCGCTTGGGGAGCGCGCGCGTCCTGTTGCGCGAAGGGGGCCGACTCAGCCGTGGAACTCGGACCTCCCCCAGAGCATCCAAGGGCGTTGAGGCTGGCCCAGAAAACGTATCGCCATCGACAAAGAGAGGTGGTCACGGCCGCATCATACGAAGCTTCGGCCGTTCGATTCAAAGCCCGCTCGTGCCCCGACCGAAGCGAGACGTGTTATGAGGACGTCCGGAGGGCAACAGCTCATGCCTTTTCGTCAGGTGCGCGCCTGCTTCGGCGTGATGTTCACGGTTCTCACTCTGCTCGCCGCCTCCTCCGTGTCCGCGGCTGAGGGCGAGCACGACCTCGTCGATCGCCTGTCGAACCGCATCGACGCCTCGTTGTGTGATGCGGGCGATGGGGAGAGCCTGCGCGCGCAGTCGGTGGCGGCCACGAGCGGTCAGCGGTCGAGCGTCGTCGCGGCGATCTTTCTCGACTGCGATGCCGAGGAGCGGTGCCGGCTCAAGCTCGATGTTCGACAGCCGGGCGCGGGGCCACGGCTCTTCCTCGTCGACGCGGGCGCGGTCTTTCGGGGTCCGGGCGACGCCGATTTCGTACCCGTGCCCAATCAACGATTCGTCCTCGAACATCAGCAGAACACGCTCGAGATCGACGCGCTGCCCCTCAGATCAGGTCGGCCCAAGCCGCCGAAGAATTCCCCGCTGAAGGTCGCCGCCTCGAACAGCGCCGGGCTGCTGACCGTCTTGCGAACGGTGCAACGTATCGAGACCGAAGACGCCCAACGCCTGCGCCGCTATGTCAAAGAGGCCGGCGGGGCCTTCACCGTGGACACCTTCGTCGACAACGAGGACGTGCGCGCCGCCCGCTGGATGCTCTGGACAAAGGGGCACGACGGGCAACCTCAAGCGCGGCTTCCCCTCGAGGTCGTTCGTTTCGCGCTGTATGCCGTCACGAGCGAGTACACCATCAACGAGGTGGCCGACTGGTTCCGCACGTTCCGGCAGATGGACATGAACCCGGCGATCGCCGCGGCCGGTGATGCCGCTCGACGGGTTGAGTTCGTATTGGAGCGGGCCGGCCTGAACTATCGGATCTTCAGCCCGAATCACGCCGACTATCACTTCAACCGGGGTGTCACCGCCTACCAGAACAGCGATCTCGACGGCGCCACCAAGGCCTTCACCGCGGCGATCGCCAAGAACCCCAACCTCGTACCCGCACACTACAACTTGGGCATTACGCTGTACCGCAAGGGCAAGTACGCCGACGCCGAGTCCGCCCTGCAGATCGCGACCGGGCTCGACGACGCCGGTGCCGAGGTCTTCTACAACCGTGGGGCCGTCCTCTTTCGACAGGGTGATAAGCCAAGCGCGGCGAGGATGTTCCGGCGGGCCATCGAGCTCAACGCGCGTGACCCGGAGGCGGGCGTCTGGTTGTCGAAGGCCGATCCCGAGGGCAAGACGGCGGTCAAGACGAAGATGCCCACGAAGAAGAAGCTGCGATGAATATGGTCAAGTCTCTTGTCTTTGTGTTCCTCGCCTCGGGCTGCGGTGGCCAGCGGCTCGCAGAGCTGAAGCCCATCGAGGTCGAGGTCGAGGTCCAGCCCGGCCCCGCGGCCACCCCAGAGGAGCTCGCTCGGACCGTGCCCCCGCTGCGGGGCCTCGCGCGTCGCCTGCCTCTTGTCCCCATCGAGCTTGTGGCCCCAGAAGCCCCTGCTGATCCCGAGCCAGGGTTCAAAGACCCGTAGGCGTCAAGCCCGCGTCGCCGAGGCGGCGGTCCGAAAGGTCTTGGCGAAGCGGGCCTCGAAGCGGTCGGCGTCGACAGCGAGGGCCTCGCGCACCGGACCCGCGGCGATGAGCTTGCGGACCCGCGCCGGGAGCAAGGCGGTCAGCCCGTCGAGGCCGCCGTTCGCACGCCGATGAACCCCCGCGAGCGCGCGGAGAAAGGCGGCTTGCTTGGGGAAGAGGGCGTGTCCCTCGAGGAGCACGCGCACCACGTCGGCGAGGTCGTCTCGGGCCAGCGGGCCGTGTGGATCACCGAGTCGCTCGCCAAAGGCGTCGAGGAAGGGCGGGAACGGCAAAAGGAAATCTCGGCTCGTGCGTAGGCTCCGCGCGTCCCGCAGCGGCAGGTACCGGTGGTTCTCCAGCGCCATCGTCGCTTTGTTCAAGGTGCCGGCGCGCAGGAAGATTCGATCGACTTCGAGAGAGAAACCGCCGCCCCCATGCCCGAGGCGCGTATATCGGCGGCCCAGCTCTCGCGCGTGCGGCGCGCCGACGGTCCAGACCTCGATGACGCGAGACAGGTCGCCCAGGTTATGGGCCAAGGTCGCGGCGACACAGGCGGCGAACTTCTCCTTTCCACTTCGGTCGACGCAGGAGGCGAAGATCGCCGCCTCCCGACGAAGCTCGGCGTCGAGGGCCAAGCCCAACGCCTCCACCGTCTGGTCGTCACCGAGTGCCAGCGCGCGCCCGAGTGCCCCGGCCCGCACCCCTAACCACTCGCCGTCGTGGCCCGACAGGGTCGTCCCGTCCCCGAGGTCGAGCACCTTGGCCGAGACCAGCCGCGGGTCCCAAAGGGAGGCTTCGTCAACCACCTTGACCAAGTCGCGGAGGGCCTCGACTGTGCGCGCGCCTTGCCAGAGATGGAACCGGATCTGCTGGTCGACGTCCGTGGGGATAAACGTGCCGACCGTGGCGTAGTGCGCGGCAAGGAGCAGGCGCAGGTAGGGCGCGCGCGCCTCGGGCACGGCCAACCGCTCGTCGAGGTCGTCGGTACTGCGCAGGGCCACAGCCCAGGGCTCTTCAGCGTGGCTCTCGAGCGCCCAGGACGCGGTGTTCTGCACCTGGAGACGCAGGACGCTCGGGGCTATGCCTTTCGGCGACGACGCCATGCTCGAGGCCTACGAGCGGCGGGCGAGGGGATACTCGAGGGTCTCGAGCAGCCACGCCTGATTGTCTCGCACGCGATCGAGCAGGGTGGCGCACAGGCGGTCGCGCTCGTCGAAGAGGCGATAGCCGGCCGTCGGGCGGAGGTAACCCCGCGCCTTCGGGTGCTGCTCGAACAGCGCGTCTTCCCCCATGCGCTCGGCCCATCGGGCGTAGCGGCTCCGGTTCTCGAGCAGGGCCTTCACGATGAACGGCATGTACGTCGAGAAGTCGCCCTGCATGCTCTCGGTGGTCTGGGTATAGGTGTCGCGATCGACCTTGCCCCAGGTCACGGCCTCGGACGGCGGGCACGACGACAGAGAGCCGTCTGTGACCGGCGAGCTCACAATCTGCACGTCAAAGGTGTAGCCGCGAATGTCGGGGATGCCCAAGACCTGACCGAGCGCGGGCTCCGGCTGGAGGTTGTAGTTCTTGGGCACGCCGCCGCCGAGGACCAGGGTCGCCAGCGATTGCACCGGGTGCTCGAACAGGCCCCAGTAGTGGTAGGCGCACGCTTCAAAAACTTCGGCGTGGACGTCGAGCTCGAAGGCGTGGCCCGGCACGAGCCCAGCCTTGGCCATCGCCCAGAGCTTCATGGAGTTGAGGAAGACGCTGCCGTCCCCCGGGGCGCCGACGAAGATGGGTACGGCCATTCGGGTGCACAACGCGAGCAGGCCCTCACGCACGCCGTTGTGCTGCTCCTGCTCGGCGTAATACGCGCCCAGGAGGAACCGCATCTCGGTCCCGGTCATGCGCCGCTGTAGCTCGGGCCGCCGGAAGAACGCGGTGATGAACTGGTCTTGATGAAGCAGCACGTCCTCGTCGAAGGCCATGTCGGTCACGCGGATGGTGCGGTCGTCTCGAAGCGCCCCGTCGTCGGTGAAGATCGGGACCTCGTGGATAGGCCCGTCCTTGTAAGCGTCGAGGCTGCGGTGGCCATCGTGGTAGCAGGCCGCGTCCGTCGTGCTGACGTAGGCGACGTAGCCGAGCTCGATGAGCGGGTTGAGCCAGACCTGATGCTGGCCGCTCACGGTGACGGGGCCGGAGACGGCGACCGTCAGCGGACAGCCGGCGCCGATGGCCTCATCGAGGATGCTGTAGACCCGCCGGAGGTAGCCGCCGCCAAACGCCGGCAGGCAGTTGAGGAAGAGGTCGTGGAGCGTGTCTACTTCGTCAAGTCGCTTGACTACGACCTTGCGGCGGGGGGACTTGGAAGTGCCTTGATCGGAGGTCGGCTCGCCAGTTTGGCAGGGGTATCGGGTGCTCATGGCGCCGCATCCTAGTCGGGCGGCCCCTCATCGAAAAGGAACGCGGACACCGCGCTGAAAGTGAACGCCGCGCTCACCTGCTGGCAGCGGCCGCTGTCGTCGGGTTCGAGGTCACCGTTGCTCCCGAAGACCGCCTCGATCGCCGTCAGTACGCTCGTATCGTCTCGTGCGGCGATGCGGCCGATGCCCATGAGGTTCTCGATGGTTACGCCGCCACCGAGCACGCCGTCGACGAGGCTGCCGTCCTCGGTGAAGCGTGCCCGAATCCGGGCCGTCTGCACGGTCACGTCGTACCTCAGTCCGAAGACGACGATCGGTACGTGCGCCTCAAACGGGCCGGCCTCGAGCCAGCCGTCTGTGACGCGGCCGTTGGGGTCGAGCGAGTCAGGCGATTCGGGGTGCAGGTGGAACGTCTGTCCCGGCAAGAGCTTGCCGTCCGTGCCCAAGAGCGGCAGGCCCTGGGCGGCACGGATGCGGACCGAGACCTGCTCGTCGTTGAGCCGGTCATCAACGCCGGAGATCTCCACCAGGATGAGGAGGCCACCATCCTCGATCGCGCCCTGGGCGAGCCCCTCCGCCGCCCCGAGCCCGGCCACCTCGAGCAGCGGGACGAGCTTGGCCATCTGGTTGTCGATGCCCGGCGTGCCGTCTGGGGAGGTGTAGTCGGGCTTGAAGCAGCTCTCGGGCTCCGTGCCTCGACTGATGAGCCCGTCGACGTTGAAGCCCGGGGCGATGCCCGGCATGATCTCGCGCGCGAAGCCGAGCGTGTCGAGAACGGCGAGCAGGTTTTCACCGACGGCGGCAGCGGCCGCGTCAGGTCCGCCGTCGACGGTCGGCTCCGGTGCCGAGGCCTCAAGGAGAGCGTCGGCACTTCCGTTGGCGGTCGTCGCGTCCAGACGAGGGTCGGCCTCCTCGTCGCCGCACGCAGTCACGCACAGGCAGGCCAGCGCAAAGTTCAGGAGTGTCCTCATCTCAGACCTCAATCTCGGACAAGCCGACCGCCGTCTCGCCCTCATCCTTGCCAAAGGACGCCGCGTCGATGCCCAAGGCGCGCATCAAGCTGAGCGGCACCTTGCCGGTGTTCTCGCTGCTCGGCGAGCGGTAGTGCAGGCCGGACTTGATGCGGCCCCCTCCGCTGCCGGCGATGAGGATCGGGAAGTCCTCGAAGGAGTGCGTCTTGCCGAGGGAGACATCGGAGGTGCCCAAGAGCAAGCAGTGGTCGAGCAGGGTGCCGTCCCCCTCCGGGATCGCCGCGAGTGCCTCGACCTGGCGGGCGAACGCCTGCACACAGTGGCGCGTGATCGCGAAGACCTCGGGCTGGTCGAGGAGCTCATCGTGGGTGAGCTGATGGTGGCCCGAGGTCGCGTCGGGGAAGAGGTGATTGGAGACCGGGCCGGTGAACTGGTTGAAGAATACGCGGGTCTGGTCGCAGGCAAGGGCCATCGCCACGAGGTCGCAGAACGCGGCGTTCTTCTCGTGCAGGAGCGGGCGACCCAGGACGTCGGGGAAGTCGAGCGGGGGAGCCTCTGGGCGCAGGCAGGCCGCCAAGGCGGGCGGATCGGCCTCAAGCGCGGCGAGGCGGAGCTCCATGGCCCGAATCCCCTCGAAGTGATGCTCCAGGCGGCCCCGATCGGTCCCGCTCACAAGTGCCTGGAGTCGCCGAATGTCCGTCGTCATCACGTCGAGCACGCTGCGGCGGAGGGCGAGAGTGGGGTCCGGCATGGACGGCCCATCACCCGGCGCGCGAAAGCCCTCGCCGAAGAGCCGCTGAAAGAGCGCGTGGGGATCCCGTTCCGGCGGGTTGCGACTGTTGATGCCGTTAAACGAAAGGCCACCGCCCGGCTCGGCCCCGAACTCCAGCGACTTGAACCGCGTGGTCTTGCCAATCTCGGCGGCGATGAGCTGATCGAGGCTCGGCCCCGAGAAGCTATTGCCCTCGTATTCGTCCATCAGGGCCGTGCCCGTCAGGAAGCCCGCGGCGCCGGCGAAGTGCGGCACCGAGTTCGGCGTGGCGACCTTCATGCCCGTGACGACGGTGACCGAGGCTGCGAGGTGAGCGAGCGGCTCAAGCAGCGGCGACGGGGTCCAGCCCGGCCCGACGTTCGGCGGTGCCCAGCGGTCCGGCAAGATCCCGTTGCCCCACATGAAGAGGCCGAAACGACTCGGGAACCCATCGGCCGACTGGGCCTGTGCTCGCGGCTGCCGACCGAGGAAGGCCTCGAGCATGGGCAAGGCGACGACCGCGGTCGCCCCCCCGAGCAGTCCACGAAGGACGGTGCGCCGGTTGGCCTTCAGGCCTCGCAGCCCACGCGCGGGATCAAAAGTGGAACCGCTCATGGCTGCACCTCACCGAGACGAAGAAAGAGCTCGGCGGTCGAGACGTCCTTCAGGAGCGACTTGACCCGCCGGCCGCCAGCGTCGAAGCGAGCGGTCAGGGCCTCTGCGACCAACTTGTCTTCGCGTGGCCGGTAGCTCCGACCGAGGGCATAGAGCATGACCTTGCGCGTGAAACAGGCGGAGAACTTCGGGCTCTCGGCGATGCGCTGGCCGAGCTCTTTGGCCTCGACGAAGGCCGACGTATCGAGGTCGCCGCTTGGATCAATCGGGACCTCGTTCTCCATCAATCGATGGCGTCCGATGCCGTCGAAACGCTCGAAGCCGAGGCCCACGGGATCGGTGAGTTGGTGGCAGCCGCGACACGTGGGATCCTGCATGTGCACCTCGAGCCGCTGGCGCAGGGTCCGGGCGCGCTCCGACGCTTGGGGGATCGCGGTGTTCAGGTTCGACGGCGGCGGGGGGATCTCGTCACAGAGCAGCGTCTCGCGCACGAACAGCCCCCGCAGTGTCGCCGACGAGGACGTCGGGTGGGAGTGGCCGGCGAGGAAGCTGACCTGACCGAGGAACCCACGTCGCTCGCCCTCGGCCGGCAGCTCGATCGGCCCGAAGTCGTCCTCCTCTGCGGCTCTGACATTGTAAATGGCGGCGAGCCGACGATTGACGAAGGTGTGCCGGGTCGTCAGGAAGTCGCGCAGATCGGCGTCAAGCTCGAAGACGAGGTGATCGGCCGATCGCAGGGTCTCCTCCCGGGCCATGGCGCCGAGATCCGCCGCGTAGTGGCGGAACACGTTGGGGTCCTTCCGCAGTTCGGTCAGAGACTGGAGGCCGAGCCACTCATCGAAGAAGTTCCTCACGCCGCGCCGACTTCGGGGATCCGCGAGCATCCGGTCCACCTCGAGTTCGAGCGTCGCGGGCTCATGCAGCGTCTCGGCTGCGGCGAGTTCGAGGAGGGCGTCGTCGGGACTGGAGTTCCAGAGGAAAAACGCCAGGCGGGTGGCGAGCTCCAGATCCGTGAGCCGGCGCAGGCCCGGGGCAGCGACGTCGGGCAAGCCGATCTCGGCGCGGTAGAGGAAAGACGGGGACTGCAGCAGGGCTGAGAGCACGAACTCGGCGGCCGCGTAGAAGTCCTGGGTGACAGCCGCCGCGCGGACGCCGAGCGAGGTCAAGGCGTCGAGCTCGCTGTCGGTCGGGGCGCGGCGAAGCAGGCGTCGGCCCGTGCCCGTGATGAGCGATCGAAAGCAGGCCTCGTCGGCGGGGTTCGCCGGCACGCATTGCAGGATCCGAAGGCGGCGATCCGGATCGGACAGCACCTGCCGGGCGAGGCTGCGCGCGGCCTCGTCGTACAACTCGACGCCGCGGGCCGAGACGGTCGTCGCCGAGGCACCGACGCTGAACAGGCCTTCGAGGGCCACGTCCGGTTCGAGGGTCGGTGGTAGGGCGAGGTCGTCGCCGAGCACGTCCCCGATGATGTTTCGATATTGGGACTGAGTCAGGCGATTGAGGGTCGGCGCGGCCGGCGTGGCGGTCGGCAGCGCGGGGGGGGCGGGGCCTTGGTCGGCGAGGGTCGGGCCGTCGGCCGGGCTCGCGTCCTGGACCTCGGCGTCCGTCATGGGGCCTGCCATGGATCCTGATCGACCGGGCGCGCGCCCGTCGCCGCAGGACCACAGCGCGATGCTGGCCAATCCGAGCCAGAGGGCAGAGGTCGAGCTCATGAGATCCTCTCAGCGGTCATTCAGCGTCAGGGTGGCGCGCGAAGTGGACCAGAGGCGGCTTTGCCTTTCAACGTCGGCTACGAAAGTCGAGACTGCGTCGATGCAGAGCCGCGATACGAGCCGCCGAGGCTTCTTCCTGACGACCGCGGGTCTCGCCTTGGCCTGCGCCGGGACCAAGACCCCCGCTTCGCCCCACGTGCCGATCCTCGTCAAGTCACTTGTCAATCGAAGGATCGAGCAGCGGATCTTCGGCATGGACACCGTCGACGGGGCCGGGGTCTCGCTGAAGCGAATCATCGGGCAGCCCGCGCTGCGCCACCTCGATCCGTTCATCCTCTTCGACCGCTTTCACTCCGATGATCCCGCGGCGTACATCAAGGGCTTTCCCGACCATCCCCACCGCGGGTTCGAGACGGTCACCGTCATGCTCGAAGGCGCCATGCAACACCGGGACAGCCGCGGGAACTCGGGCCTGATTCGGGGGGGCGGCGCCCAGTGGATGACCGCGGGCCGAGGCCTCATTCACAGCGAGATGCCGCAGCAGGAGCAAGGGCTCCTCTCCGGGTTTCAGCTCTGGGTAAACCTCCCGGCCAGAGAGAAGCTCCGCGCGCCGGAGTACCAGGACCTGCAGCGCGACGCCCTGACGCAGCGTGACCTCGGCTCGGCGGGCCACGCGACGGTTATCGCCGGTCGACTCTTCGACGCGACGGGACCGGTCTTGGCCCGAGTGACGAAGCCCACGCTCTGCACGCTCGAGCTCGAGGACGAGACGGAGCAGATCCTTGAGCTGCCCAACGACCACGTCGCCTGGGTGTATGTGCACGCGGGCCAGGTCGAGCTGTGCGGGGAGCGGGTCGTTGCCAACACCCTCGCGGTGCTCGGCCAAGGCACGACCATCCGGGTCCGGGCGCGGGAGCAACGCGCGGGGCTCCTGCTCGCCGCCGCCAAGCCCCTCCACGAGCCCATCGCACACCGTGGACCCTTCGTGATGAACACCGACGCCGAGCTGATGCAGGCCTTCGACGACTACCGCAGCGGTCGATTGGCACTCTGAGGCGGGCCGGGCCGTCGCCGCCCGAGGAGCAAGAGGAACGGGACGAGCAGCCAGGGGGTCGGAGACGGCCCCGCTGGAGGCGAGAAGTGACAGGCCGCGTTGCCCCGGGGTCGCTCGGAGTCGCTCTCAGAGGGATCCTCGCCGAGATCCGGTCCGGGAATCGAGAGGTCGGCGATGGGTCGGAAGCCGATGTCTGAGGCTTGGCCTCCGTCGCTCGAGGCTCGCCCTCCGTCGTCCCTGAGGCTTACGACATCGTCCTCGGCCGGCATCGCGTCGGCCAGAACCGGCACCGCAGGCGGCATGACCGGCACATCCGGGGGGGGGGTCGGGACCTCGCCCTCACAGGCGCACCAGTCGGACAGGTTGCCCGTCTCTACGTCGCAGCTGTGCGCGTTCGCGGCCTCGCGATTGCACCCCGGCTCGCCCCCCAGGTGCTCGGCGCAGCGCATACCGGCAGCGCCGCAGTAAACCGCGCAGCCCTGGCCCTGAGAGAAGATGCCCGCGCAGCGTCCCTCCTCCTCTTCGCAGACCTCCATGCCCAAGTTGCGGATGCCGTCGCAGGGTCGTGGCAGGGGAGGGGGTGGCTGGGCCGGGCCGTCGCACCGCTCGCGGCGGAAGATCGTCTCGTCGGCGCTCGCGCTTTGGCCGTCGTCCCCGTCAAGCACGACCCGGCACTCCCCCCCGACGCGGCAGAAGATCTCGCCTAAGTCCACGCGGGTGCAGTCGCCGGCATGGGCCTGGTTCTCATGGTGTTCACGGCGCCCGCCGAGGTCGTCGATGAGCACATACTTCGCGTCCGTCGTCCGGTTCTCCGTGGCCCGGTAGCTCACCTTGACGGCGTAGAAGCCGTCCTCGGCGATGGCCGGCTGCCAGATGGCCCGACCCCTCCGGCTGCGATCCCCGACGTAGCGCGAGAGGTAGCGATAGGTGCCATTGCAGGCCGCGACGCCGCGGCTCTCCCAATTCTCGGCCTGCTCTTCACGATAGCCCGATCGCGGCAGGTCGTTGTCGACGACGACCTCGAGCGGCGGGCAGGCCTGCTGACCGAAGACGGTGACCGGGCTCAGGAGGGTGACGAACCAAACCGGGCCACTGCGCCGGGAGTCGAAGACCATGCCACGGCGCATCTCCGCGTTGCTCAGCCCTGGCCCTTGACGGGGGGCGCCGCGATAGGCATCGCACTGCCGGAGGTCGCCTCAACGGGCTTGCCGGCCTTCTGCCAGCCCATGATGCCGCCGGTGTAGACGCTCACGTTCAGGTACCCCAGAGCGACGGCCGCCTCCGCGCCAAGGTGGCACGCTCGGCACTGCTCGCTGTAGCAGTAGAAGACCAGCGAGGTCGTCTTCTCGACGGGCAGGGCCGCGCCCGTGAGCTTGCCGTCGAGGACGAGCATGTGCACGGCGCCGGGGATGTGCCCCAAGGCATAACGCTCGGCCTTATTGACGTCGACGATGACGGCCCCGGTCGACGTGGTCGTCAAGGCGGCGAGGGCGTCGAGGCCGACCTCTCCATAGGCTTTTTTGGCGCTCTTCTCGTGCTCGTCGCAGGCCAGCGCGAGCGTGGGCGCGGTGAGGAGGGAGAGGGCGAGGAGGAGGGTCTTCATGGTTTTTCTCCAAGGTGAAGGGAACGGGTGATCGTCAATTTCGTTGCCCACGCTCGATGCAGGTGCAGACAAGGGCCGCGGCGACGTGGAGGCAGTTCACGGGAACTTCGGGATCGTATCCGCAACGCCCCTGCTCTTCATAGGCGGCCCCGCAGTTCATCGACGCAAAGCCGCACGCCATGGTGCAGTTGGTCCGGATCCCGGGAACGCCGAGACCGGGGTGAAGCGAGAGGTGGCAATACCTCGTGCCCTCGCGCTCAAGGTCCGCGCAGACGTCGATCTCGTTGGAGAAGAGGTCTGCCGTCAAGCAGTTCGCAGAACCGTCGAGGCAGTTTCCAGCCCCATCGCAGCTTCCCCGCCCGTCTTGGTTCCATTTCCTGTCCCCGCACTCGGCGCCCCCAGGCTTGAACATGAGCCTCGGCACGAGGCCCTTGCTACAGTCTTCGATGGAACCACAGTCGGGATCCACCCAGAGGTTGACCGGAGGCACCTCCCCCAGGGCACAGGCGCCTGGATCGTCCTCGCCCAGGCAGTTGTTCGCCTGACAGTTGCGATGGAGCACGGCCGGTTGGATTCGGCAGCGGTCGAGGTGGCTGTGGGGATCATGGGCGTGGTCGACCAGGTTGGCCTGTGAGCAGTCGAGCTCCCCACAGTCGGGATCGATCAGGAGCTCGGAGAGCGTGCCGTCCGCGTTGCACGTTTGGCAGATGGGCGGCACACACTCGCCGAGGGGTGGCAGGGTCGACGGCATGTCCGGTGGCATGTCCGGTGGCATGTCCGGTGGCTCGCTCGGCGGCATCGTCGGAGGCGCGGTCGGCGGCGCGGTCGGCGGCTCCCCCGGCTGACTCGGCGCGTCGCTCGGCGGCATCGAGCCAAGGGGCGGCTTGCTCGGCGGCCCCCCTCCCGGCCCTGACCGAAAAGCATCGCCCGCGAGCGGCCCCATGTCCTCACCCGCTTTGAAGGTCGGCGCATCGACCGCGCAGGCCTGAGTGAGGCCCGACGCGAGCGCGATGACGAGCCCAGACGATCGGAGCGGCGACCACATACCTCCCATGGTGGTCGACCTGTTCATCCGGGTCAACGCGGGGCATCCTCGCGGCCCATGCAAAGGAGGAGGCAGCCGCCTCCGGGAATCTAGAAATGAAATACTCCGACCTGAAGTCGGCGCAGGCCTTCGTAGGCGCGCTCTTCGATTTCGCTGCCGCGCAGCCGGTCTCCCGCTACGTCGAGCCGGAGCCCATTCTGGAGCACCTGGACCGCGCGCTCAGCGAGCCCGTCGTGGAGCGGGTCTTGCGGGAGCACCTTCGGCCCGCGCTCGATCGTGAGCTGAAGCGCGCCAAGGTCCGAGACGACCGTCTGGGCGACTTCATCACCGCTGAGGCGCTCGCCGAGCTTCGCTCACTGGCCGCGCGGCCGGTGAAGTTCAAGCGGAAGTTCCTTGAGGATCTCGTCAAGCAAGACGCCGTCTCCCATCTTGTCCGCTCGCTCGTGCAGGAGACGCTTGATCGTTTCCTCGGCACGCTCAAGCCGGGCGGCAGCGGCGGGGGCGTCGTCGGCGGCGTCGCCCGAGGAGCCTTCGGGCTGGCGAACAGCGTCAGCAAGGGTCTGCTCGGGGGGATCGGGGCGCAGGTCGAGTCGCAGCTGAAGTCGGCGGCCAGCACGTTTGTCGCGGGCTCCATGCACGTCATCATGGATCGCGTCGTCGGGATCCTCGCCAGCCCCGAGACCGGCGCGCGGATCGGGCGCATGAACGCCCAGGGGTTCGACCAGGCTCTGAAGATGAAGACCGCCGCCCTCGTCGAGCAGGGTCTGACCTTGCCGGTCGATGATCTCTTGGAGGTGGTGCCGGGCCTCATCCTGCACAACCTCTCGCGGCCAGAGATCCGCGCTGGCCTGCTCGAAGAGCTCCGGCTGATGTTGGAGATCGTCGGCCAAAGACCCCTCGGTGAGCTGCTCGACGAGTCGGGCTCGCGCGAGGCCGTTCGGGCCGAGCTCATCGCGAAAGGGGCACCCCTGCTCGTGGAGTTCTCGAAGGTGAAGGCAACTCGCGCTTAGGGAGGCGGCGCAGGCCCGCCTGACACCACGACGAGACCCCGCATCCCCACCGGGTGCACGAGGCATCGGTAGGCGTCGGCGGCGGCTCGGAAGGTCTCGGTGACGGTAAAGACCACAGTATTGCCGGTCTCGGACCAGGCGGTCGGCAGGTCATCCTCAAGCGATCCTCGTCCGGACTGACTCGCTCGCACGACGTCTCCATCGGGGCCGGCCGCGTTGTCGGTGATGAACTCGAAGGGGTGGACCGCCGTGGCCCGATTCACGACCTCGTATCGCCAGCCGTAGTTCAGGGTGAGGGTCTGGTTTCGAGCGGCGTCGGCGATGGTGGCGTCGGCGTGCTGAAAGGGCTCGCCGCCGATGAAGGTGTACGCCTGCGACTGAATGTTCTGCACCTCGAGCCGGACGGCGGGCGTATTGATCGGCACGGTCGTGACGAAAGGCGCGCCGATGAGCTGACCGCCCTCGTCCTGGAGGGCCACGTCGGGGCCGGGGAACTCATAGACGTTCGGCATGCCGAGATCGTCGTGCAGGACCGCGTGCAGGGACTCCTGATCCGTGGCCGGGCGATCGAGGACGACCTCGACGGCCCGGTTGAAACCGGCAAAGACCGGGGAGAAGCCGAGCACCGCGCCGATGCCGCCTTGTTCGTCGGACGCTCGCACGGTGAGCCATCCGGGGGTGGCCGCGACGACCTCGGTGATGAAGACGACCGTCGACAGCGTGAGTGCCTGATCCCCCGCGACGACGTCCGGCAGGAGCGGGCCGCGCCCCACACTGCCGCGCATGGACGCCGTGTGCGCGCCACAGCGGTAGCCGTCGACCGTGGAAGCGAAGGCGTCCGAGACCGTGAACTGGAGCACACCGCCTTCAAGCTCGACCCACGCGACGGAGGGGTCGGCTTCAATGGGGGGGAGGGGTGCCCCCTCGACGTTCTGGCCCGCGAGGACCACGTCCCCATCTGGCCCCGGCACGTTGTCGGTGATGAGTTGAAGAGGATGCGGCCCGCTCTCGGCGTTCGTCAGGGCGTATCGCCAGCCTCGGCGAAATGTCAGCGCCTGATTCTCGGGGCCGTCGCCGATCACCTCGTCGGCGTACCTCTCCGGGAGCCCGCCCGTGAAAGCATAGGCCGTGGAGCCCACGGGGCTGACCGACAGTGAGACGGCCGGTGTGCCCGGGAGGACGGAGACCTTGAAGGTCGAAAGAACCTCCTCGTCCGAGTCGTCGACGTGCAGCTTGGCGTGCAGCCGCTCGTCGTCGACGGCTGGCCGGTCGAGCACGACCATGAGGTTCGCGGAGTCCCCGACGTTGACGGCCGAGACGCCGATGACACCCCCGACGTCGCCTTCTGCGGTCGATTCGTGAATCGTCAAGGTTGCTTGACTATCTGAGGTCGCAGACGAGATGTTGATGAGCGTCGAGAGGCTGAGCTGTTGATCGACCGCGACGACGCCGAGCGCCGGGGCCGG
>SHZC01000252.1 GCA_009692505.1 Myxococcales bacterium | reverse complement strand
AGCCGTCACGGGCGCCTCAGGCGTCCGCTCGGAAGAGCGTCCCCCCGGACAAGCACTCCGCGAGGCGCCCGTAGGCTCTGTGGAGGCTCTCCCGCGACACCTCGTCGCCCACCGCCCGAACGATGCGCCGTGCGAGACAGCCCTCCTGGCGGATTAGTGCTAAGGGGGCCTCCCATTCGAGGTACCCTGGCTCGTCGCGCACGACCGACTCGACCAGGTGCTGCCAGACGTCACCGATTCGTGCCCGGCCCCGCTCTTGAAAGCCAAAAGCATCTAGAAAGCGACGATTGTCGGTGACCGCCTCGTCGGCGTCTCGGACCGCGTCCAGAAAGATTTCCGCGAGCTCGCGTTCGTCCCACTTCCGCTGTGCCTTGGTGTCGCACCAGGCCTCCTCGACCATCGCGCGCACGACGGCCGATGTCGCGCCAGCTACTGCCAGGTCCGCAGCTGGACACTCTTGAACGTCGAGGACGCGAATCTCGACCGTCATCCTTCCGAACCGGGGGATGCTGCCCCGGGCGTTCGCCCACTCGTGCTGGATGACGCCTTCCGGATCCAAGGGGGCGAGGTCGTTATAGAGGACACGCAGAACACGCTCCTCATAGTCGCGCCTCGTAAAGACCGGCTCCGGAATCACGTGGCCCGACACCGAGGGCACGCGCCTCGCGTTCTTCCGGTAGACCTCGAGCCTCGAATCGAGATGGTCGCTCCGAGCACCATCGAAAAACGGCGAGCTCGCGGCGAGGCCCGGAAGGAGCGGGAGGACGAGCCGAACGGCCGCGTGGAGTCGGCCGAACTCGGCGTCATCACCGAAGGGCAGGTTAAGGTGCGTAGACTGGAGGTTTGCCCAGCCGTGCCCACGGCAGTCGAAGATACGGTCGAACGTTCGGTAGACCGGGCTGTTCGCGTGGGGCCAGATGCGGAATTCGGTCGCGGGATCCATCCAGGGGTGCATCCCCGTGGGCAGGAGCCGCGCGTTTTCCGTGCTCAGGAGGCCGTTGACTCGCCCCACTTGCTCCTGGAAAACGGCGCCCAGCCCGCCGAGCGTGTCACTTGGACCCGCCGTCTTCAGCTCGAGCACGTGGAGGGGAACCTCGTTCGACCAGATCGTCCCGCCCGAACGGACGTCTAGCTCCTCGTTGCCGCCCGCCCGCCGCAGGAGATCGTCCGCAATCGGACGCACCGCCAGCGTGTCGGCGTCCACGATCATGTATTCGATTTCGATGCCGTAGCCTTCGAAGAGGCGGAGGCCCGCGGCCGAGGTCACGAGGCCTGCTGCGCTCTATTGCCGTTCCCTGAAGCCGTCTGGGCGCCGCGCTGCTCGAGACGGTCGTAGAAGCTCTGCATGATGGCCACGTAAAGCTCGTCTTTCAGAACGGTGTCCTCATAACCCGCCTCGATGCTCGGGTTGTCGTTGATCTCCATGACGAGGAAGCGGTCGTCCACTTCCTTGATGTCCACGCCGTAGAGGCCACGCCCGATGAGGCTCGCCGCCTTCACCGCGATTTCGACCGCCTTCGGCGGGGCATCTTCAACCGGCAGCGTGTCGACCTCTCCGTAGCGCATCCGCTTCCCGTGCGTCTGGATCTTCCAAGCCCCGCGCACCATGTGGTATTTGCACGCGTACAGGGCCTTCCCGTCCAAAACTCCCACGCGCCAGTCGAAAGAAGAGGGAACGAACTCCTGAGCCACGACGAGCTCGGATTTGTCGAAGAACGCATCCAGGTGCTTCATCAGCTCTTCCTGGTTATCCGCCTTCTCCACCCCGGCCGAAAACGAGCTGTCGGGCCGTTTGAGGACACACGGGAATCCGAGCGCCGGCCCCACCTCATCGCGGTTGTCCTTGTGGACGATGAGCGTCTTCGGGCAGGGAATTCCGTTCTTCTTGAAGAGCTCGGCCTGGTAAACCTTGTTGGTGCACCGAACGATGGACTCCGGGTCGTCGATCACGACGAGCCCCTCCGCTTCGGCGCGGCTCGCGAACCGATACGTCGGATGGTTCACCTGCGTGGTTTCGCGGATAAACAGGGCATCGAACTCGGCCAGGCGACCGTAGTCGGCCTTCCCGATTCGCCACGGCCGCATGTTCAACTCCTTCGCCGCCTTCTCGAACTTCTGGAGCGCTCGCTCGTCGGAGGGCGAGTCGACCTCCTCGGGATTCCAGAGAATCGCGATGTCGTAGCGGAGGCGATCCGGATCGGAGATGCGGGGCCGCGCGAAAAAACGCGTGGTCTGCTCGATGACGAACTCGCGGTGCGGCTCGGGGATCTCGGCCCAGCCGATGGGGCGGAGGCTGTTCAGGCGCCACTCGTCGACGTGGACGAACTCGGCCCTGAGGAAGGGGGCCGGAAAGTGGCCGAAGATCGCACCGCTCAAGCGGTCGTAGCGCTTGGCCATGTTTCGGCCGAAGTAGATGCTCAACTCGAAGCGCGGGGACTTGATCGGGGCGAGAGCGTGTCTCAGCTCGTCACGAATCCCCTCCGACGCGATGCGGAGGAGGGCGCCCTGCCGGAGGTCTTGGATCGTCGTGACCGACGGAAGCGGCTTGTGCCCGCGAGCGGCCGCCAGCAGCGAGACGTAGTACCCGAGCGTCTGGTAGCCGTACGCCTTGCACAGGTTGAAGACCTTGGCCCGCTTCAGCCCGATGAAGCGGGGGTCGGTCAGGTAGTCCCGGGCCCTCACGATCTCGGCCCCGGGAATGTCGTGTGGCCAGAGCTTTCGATTTTCAACGACGATTAAGATCGTCATCCGGGGTCAGCTGAGGGTCCGTTGCTTCCCTTGGGGGTGATGACCACGAGGTTAGCATCGTAGGTCACGATGCCGAGGAGGATGGACGCGATGAGCCTGTCCATTCCCACCCGATAGTAGTGGGATGCGAACCCCGGATTGTCCTGTAGGGGATCGGCGACCATCACTTCCCGGCGCGCTTCGTCGTAACCGCACAACACGACGAAGTGGCCGGTCGGGAGGCCGCGAAGGTCGTCGGGCTCCTGATCGTGCTCTCTCGGACATCCGTAGAGATAGGTCGCGCTGAGCCCGGTGAGCACCGGAATACGGCACTCGAGGAGGTTCGCGATCAGATCGTCCGTGAGGTCCTTCATCTGCACCGATCCACCGAGCTCGAGCAGCTCGATGAACGCGTCCGCCTCGAGGGAGAGCTTCCCGTGCGGCTTGAACGCTTTCTGCGCCCTCAGTCGCTCGGCTAGGTCGACGGACTTGCTGAACCACGTCGGGTCGAAGAGCTCCAGGTTGTACGAGTAGATCTCGGCGTCGAAGCCCCGCTGGAGGGCGTGACACGCGAGCCAAACGCCCAGTGTGCCACCCTCCTCGAGCGGGGTGACCTCGGCGATGACCTGCTCCAGCGGAATGGAGTCGCCCCAATAACGATAGACGGCATGAAGGCAGGTCGGTCCGCAGGTGGAGTCATCCGGCTGCGGAAGAACTTCGAGCTCGAGCTGGGCGGTCGATCGTGCCATCGGAGGATGAGTCGGAAGCTCGCGTCTCCACCGCGAATGCGGAAGCCCGGTTGTCGGGGCCCATCCGTCCCATGTGCCGGGGTTCATCAAAGGGCCTCGAGAGGCATGCGATCGGCGGCGTTCATCGCGAGAAGGTCCCACCAGATGAGCGGCCTCGCAAGTGCGCTTCCGAGGTCCCTCGAGACGCCTCAGGAATATGCGGTGCCGCGCCGGGATTCACGCGGGACCCGAAAGCCTTAGATCTCGGCCGCGACCGCGAGGCGCTCGTCAAAAGTCAGCAGCTCTTTTCCCCTGGTCTCACCCGCCCATACGAGAGCCGCCCCGAGCTGGAAGGCGTCGGCCGCGCGAAGGGAATGCGTTCGAAGCAGCCGTCTGGCGCGCTCCCTTACGGCCTCGGTGGGAAGGATCTCGAGCCAAATCCCGCGGAGCTCATCGAGGGCTCGCGATAGCGGAGCACGATGAGCGCCACATTCACGCCTGTGAACGCCAGGAGCGCCGCGAACGAAGACACGCTCGCCAACACGCCGACCGTGCCGAAAGGGACGAGAGCCGCAGCGACAGCCGCGATGAGAAGCGTGGCCGCCCAGTGGGTCCCGCGCCCCGGTAGCACCGCGGCGAGAGCTTTCGGGATCTCACCCTGCCGCGCGATACCAAAGACGACGCGGCTCGCAACCAGCATGGCGACCAGGGCCGTGTTTGCCATGGCGAGGAGCGCGGCGCCGCCGAGAGCCCGAGGCTCAAGAAGATGGCTCGAGGAAGGTCGCGTTCCGGCTCTTTCGCCTCCTCCGCGAGATTCGCGACGTTTTCGAACCCGAGAAAGGCAAAGAAGACGAGGGCCGCGCCCGACATGACCCCAAGATTCGGCGCAGCAGTGAGCGCCTTGCTGAAAGCTCCGGACGTCGCTCCGAGCACGATCAGAAAAACGAGGCCACTTGCTTCGATGACGGTGAAGACCGTGTTCACCCATCCCGATTCCCGGATGCCGAGGATGTTCAGCCCGAGAGCCGCGGCGATGGCGCTCCAGGCGACGAGGGCCGGGGGGAGATCGACGAACGTCCGAAAGTACCCGGCGAAGGCAATCGCGACCGTCGCGGTCGTCGCGGCTCCGGACAGAGCCACGAGAAGGCCGGTCGTGAGCGCGAGCCCCGGCCACTCCGGCAGAGCCCGGCGGAGGTACGCGTATTCGGCGCTCGTCTCAGGTTGGATGGTGACGAGCTCGGCGTAGGAGAGGGCCGTGAGAAAGGCCACGCCGCCGCTCAACGCGAAGGCGATCCAAGGGGCGGAGCCGGCCAGCCCCGCGGCCGCCCCCAGGACCGAATAGATCCCCGCCCCGAGGATGATGCCGAGCCCGTAGAAGGTGAGCCCGGCGAGCCCTAGAGTCCGTTTGAGCTGCATTCAGGAATCAGCCCAGAGGCGGCCAGGGCTACGGTCCAGATCAGGACGTAGGTCACGAATTCGATTGCATCGCCCAAATCAGAGGGCGACGATCTAACTCCCGCGGCAGGACTCGAACCTGCGACAAGCGGATTAACAGTCCGCTGCTCTACCAACTGAGCTACGCGGGATCACCCCGTAAGAACATCCCGGGTGGGAGGTATGAATAGCCCGCAGCGAGAGCGAGGGTCAACCGTCACTCTCCCTGTGGC
>SHZC01000047.1 GCA_009692505.1 Myxococcales bacterium | reverse complement strand
GATCGCGGCAACTTCGGCGTCCTGCAGGACCTCCGAGGAGAACGCGGGCATCAGCGTCCCGGGGTGCCTTGGCCGGTTGGAGCCCCGGATGATCGAGGACACCTCGATGGGGCGATACGCACGTCCGAGGATTGGGCCACCCGGGCCGCCCTCGTGGCAGGACCGACAGGCCGAGTCGTAGAGCGCGAGGCCATGGGGTGCGAGCGCCCGCCGTGTTGGCCCGCGTGTCAGTTCGATGTCGGGCTCTTCGCGCAGTGCAGCCAGGAGGTCCGCCACCGTCTCGGGGGGCAGCGGCGCCCGCAGCAGCCATCGCTCGCCACAGGCCGTGAGGGCCGCCTCCAAAGTCACCTGCGCGCCCGACCAGACGGCGCGCTCACTCTGGCCGAGCGCCGGTCCCACATGAAGCCGCCCATCGACGTCCCGGTCCCCCCTCAGGCGACTGGTGAGGGCGTGACAATCAGCGCAGGCCAAGCCGGAGCGACCGAGGGTCCGATCGACGAAGTGAAGCCGACCGGCGACGGCGTCTCCCGAGCGGCTCGTGGAGGCCGCCGAGACGCTTTGGCCCGGCAGCTCGGGCAGGCGCGGCGACTTCGCGGACCCGCAGGCGGTCATCATCAGGACGAAGGCGAGCGCGTGGCACCAAGGCATCATGGCCGCGGACCTTACAGCTGCTTGCCCATGTCCGACAGCCGTCCGCATAGTCCACGACCGTGAACTCTCCATCGAACCAGAAGAAGCCCAGACCGCTGACGGTCTAGTGTCCGTCCCTGATCTTGTCTTCAGGGTCCATCACCGACGTCGTGCTTACGGGGTTCGCCTATGGAGCCTCAAGTCATGAGGCGCCGGTTTGGGTCCTCGTCGGCGGGTTCACCGCCACGCCGCTGCCGCTCGGTGACGCCGAGTCGGTGCGCTGGTGGTCGGCGCTCGAGTCTGACGGGCTCCTGAATCGCGATCGGGATCTCATCGTCTCGATGGCCTGGCCCGGCAACGGGACCACCTGGCGGAACCTCGAGGGGGTCCGCGTCGATGATCGTCCCGCTTCCTTGACGGCCTCGGATCTGGCGGCCCTGCTCATCGCCTTCCTCGATGGGATCGGCATCAGTCGTCCGATCGGGTTCATCGGCGCGAGCTTCGGTGGGCTCGTGGGGCTCGCGCTCGCCGCTCGATACCCCGGGCGCGTGACACGGCTTGTGACGGTGAGCGCCGGGCTGCGTGCCGAGGGCTGGGGACAAGGCATGCACCATGTTCAGCGAGCTCTCGTCCTCGACGCGCTCGCGACCGGGGACCGTGCGTCCGTCGTCCGGGCGATGCTCCGAGCTCGACAGGTGGGGACGTTGACCTCTCGCGGGCGTGACGAGCTCGATACGCGCTTCGGTCGAAGAGGCGCGGACGAGCGGCGGCCGGATGTGGCGAGCTACCTGGAGCACCACGGTCGGAGCTTCGCCGAGTCGTTTCCGGTCTCGACGTTCCTCATGTTGAGCGAGGCCATCGACCGATGCGCCTTGGGGGGATACGCCCGAGGAGGTGAGCGCGGCGGGCGTTCGCTCATCGCTCTGGCACCTGCCCTCCGAGGTCGGGCACGACGCATTTCTCGTACATGCCGACCGGCTCGCCGAGCGTCTCCGCCAGACGGGGCTCTTCGCGGCGGGCGACCCCACCCTGAGGGCGCCCGAGCTTGTGCCGCTCAGACGGCTTCGCGTGGGCCTCGTCGGATGCGGCGTCGTCGGACAAGGTGTGCTCGAGCTCCTCGATCGCCAGCGGGCAAACCCGTCGTGACCGGCTCGCCGAGGTCGCGTCGCTGGCGTTCCGGACGGGCACCCCGTTGGGCTGTGAGGCGGCCGCGGCGGCAGCCCTGCCGATCATTCGACATCTCTCCCACCGGGCCGACGAGATCGAGCGGCTTTGGGGCATCGTCAACGGGACGAACAACTTCATACTCACGCGGCTCGAGCAAGACGAGCTGCCGATGGAGACCGCCATCGCGCTCGCCCAAAAGCTCGGGCTCGCCGAGGCCGATCCGAGCGCGGACATTGACGGCCACGACGCGGCGGCGAAGCTCACGGTCCTGGCCTATCGCGCCTTCGGGGTCTACGTGCCGCCCACGAGCTTCGATGGTTGGGTCAGCAAGGTGAACCACCACCAGAGCGTCTCCGAGTACTTCACGCCGCCCGAGGTGCTCGCCCGCAACGGCTTCGACCGGCTCGTGCGCCTGGCCATCGGGCTGGAGTCGAGCGAGGACTTAGTCAAGTGCCTTGACTTTGCGTTCTCAGAGGCCTGAGCAGTCGTCTCAGCGGAAGGATGGACACGTTCGGTGCTGGGGGAGTGCCAGCATCCCACTTTGCCGGACGCGCGAGGACACCGGGCCAAAGTTCTATGGGGACCCTCTGCACATGGACCAATGGAAGTCCTGCCGCACCGGATGGCCCCCGATGAGCTTCAAGTCGACCACGGCCATGCCTTTCGGAACCATCGGCATTGATCTCGACGGGCGGTTTGTCGGCCGGGGAAGTACTGGAGCAATCTCCCTTCCCCGGGCTGATCCGCAGGTCAGGTATCGGGCCGTGTCGGCCTACGGCGACGACGTATGCGTCCTTCGGGTCGACGGTGACGTTGACTGCCAACTGTTCCACAACAAACTGTTCACCGTTCGGGGACCGTTCGAATCCATTGGCCTTGGGGCCCATTTCTGTGGCCTTCAGACTGGCCGGCTCGTGTGCCAGGATCTCAATACCATTCGGTTCGGCAAAGATTACGTTGAAGACCCATCGACCTCCGTGGCCGCCGGCATTCCCCGCGGAGACTATGTTCAGGTCTCGTGCGGCTCCAATCATTGCTGTGCTCGGGCAGGCGGCCGTGCCGGACGCTCGATTCTCTGACATCTCAGCAGGTAACTAGTCCACCTGCGGTGTCACCACGCAGGGTCGAGTTCTCTGCTGGGGCGGCAACGAGTCAGGCCAGTGCGATGTGCCAGAGGTGTTGAGTCGACAATAGGGGCGTCCACGCTGGCGTCGCTCATGGGCCGGCGTCCGCAGTGGCGTCGCTCATGGGCCGGCGTCCGCAGTGGCGTCGCTCATGGGAGCGGCGGCGTCACTCACAGGCGGCGGCACGTTCATATCGGCCACGTTGCAGGGCGCGTCGCTGCACATCGCGCCCAGGTAGAAGAAGCCCATCGCGTTGGCGCACGTTACCTCACGGCCGTCGGTGCAGCTTCCGCCGCCATCACAGCAGGCGCCCGCCTCGCCCTGGCACGGCTCGCCCTCGCAGCTCAGGCCCTGCCCCAGGAACTGCCCGCCACAGTCCGCCGGAGAGAGCTCCGCGCAGCCGCCGCTGTTGTCGCAGCAGACGCCGGGCGCAGTCGATGCGCAGAGGTCGGCGGGCATACACCGGCTGTCGGCCCCCATGAAGCGGCCCTGGCAGCTCACGTTGGACCGAGGCTCACAAACGTTTTCGTCCGTGCAGCAGGCGCCGGGGACGGGCTGCGCGCAGGCGTTCGGATCGCAGCTTGTGCCGTTGCCCTGGAAGCTCGTGCTGCAGCGGCGACGATCATCCACGGTGCAGCCCCCCTCGGGCGTGCAGCAGGCGCCGACGTCCAGCCGCGGGCACGGGCTCGGTTCACAGGCGCTCCCATTGCCCTGATAAAAACCGCGGTCGCGCGCACACTGACGCTCATTCGTTGTGCTGCACGCGGAGAGCGCCGAGCAGCACGCCCCGGTGGCGATCTGCGGGCACCGCTCGGGCGTACACGCGCTGCCTGGACCGGCGAAGTCGCCCCCATCGGTCAGGCAGGCCGAGGCCTCACGCAGCTCGCAGGTGGCGTTTCGCAGGCAACACGCGCCCGTGACGCCGAGCGAGCAGGGGTTGGGCTCACAGCTCTGGGCCCCGGTGAAGGTGCGGCCCGAGGCCTCGCAGGTGTCGCTGCTCTCGAGGTTACAGACGTTGTCGGCGTCACAGCAGGCCCCGCTCAAGGCCGTCCCGCCCCCGTCCGCCCCGGAGCCCCCGTCGCCGCTACAGCCGAGGAGAGAGAGAAGAAACCAGACCTTGAATCGTGCTCGTTTTCCCATGCGCCGCACCTTAGCAGGCCGCAGGAGAAAAGCAGGCAGCAGCGCAAACCTCAGAAGTTCGCGCCCCTCAGAAGTTCGCAACCAACCCGAGGAGCAGTCCCGGGCCCGAGGGGTCGAAGGCGCCCAGCGACGTCCCCCTCGCCTCAAGCTCCAGCGGGATGAACCGCTCATACGTCAGCTCGACGTTGAGCCCAAGCCCGAGCCGGTCCTCGAAGGCCGCGCTGCCCGGGGCCTTGGGCACATGGAAGAAGAAGTCTAAACCGAGCGCGCCCAGGAAAGCCGGCGTCATGTCCTCGGACTCCAGTCGCTGATTGCCGAAGGTGAAGGCCTGCGACCAGAGGAAGGCGGAGACACCGGCCCGACCATAGAGCATCAGGATGCTCAGGGGCCGCAGCGCGTAGGAGGCCGAGAGGCGAACGGCGTCCCCGTCAAGCTGCGTTTGGAAGGTCTGGAAGACGTCGCCGCTCCGGGTCCGGGCGACGTAGGAGAGGCCGATAAAGAGAGAGGGGCTCAGGCCCACTTCGAGGCCCGTCTCGCTGACGCCTTCGACGCGCGAGTCTGCTTGAGCTTGAAACGCCTCGTCGACGACGAAGGCCGGACCGCCGTGCAAGACGAGGCGAGTGGGGGGAAGGGTGAAGGCCGTGGCGGGCGGTGCAAAGAGGAGCATCGAGGCCAGGAGTGCGGTCGAATGGCCGTTCATCGGTCGAAGATCTCCGAGAAGTAAAGGCCACCGCGGCTCGTCGGTTTGGCCCGACCGAGCGATGCAGCGGGCAGTCTGGACACCCGCCCGAAGGCGTCCTCGTGCAGGGCGGCGAGGTTTCGACCTTCGGAGAGGAAGAAGAGCTGGGAGACGTCGGGCAGGGTCACGGACGTGGTCACGCCCGTCTCTAGCGCGATCGAGACGATCCCCCCCGGGCTCCCGGCCACCCTCGCGAAGACCGTCAGGGTAAGGGCGTCGACATAGACATCCTCGAGCCGGAAGCTCGAGTTCGTCCCCCCGATCTGGAACGGGGTCGCGCTCTGAGACTCGAAGTCGAGGACGATGAGCGTGCTCCGGGCGACAGCGACGGCCTGGGCGAGGCCGGCTACCGGGTGCAACTGGTCAATGCCCACCGGCAGGAGTTGGGGGGTGATCGCTTGGCCCAGTCGGGTCGAGAGCGAGTCGAGATCCACGTACCCGACGCCGCTGCTACCCGGCGACCAGAGGAGCGCCGCGGCTCGACCATCCGCGCCCTCGAAGGGGATCAGCTCCGAGACGGGCGTCGAGACCGGGGCGACGCGGCGCGAGCCCGTCTGCGGATCAACGACGCCGAGGTGGTCGACGTTGGCGGTGACGATCCGGAGGCCAGACGACGTGGAGACCGGCAGGAGCGCGCGCAGGCCGATGCCCCCCGGCAGCGCGTTGAGCTCGGGCCTTGGGACCCCGCTCTCCGCGGCCCCGAACGTGAGCAGGAAGATGTTGTCGGTCGCGCTCGCACGAACGAGCGCCGAGGGGCGACCTTCGACCTGAAGCGGCACGACCTCGAGGGGCAGGACCGAGCGCGCATCATCGGCCAGCGTCAGGTGCACGACGCGCTCGACGGCCTCCGGTTGGCCGACATCGAAGACGACCACATATCGCTCGGCGAAGGCGTACGCGAGGCGGATCGGGCGACCGTCCAGCTCAGTCTCGTCCGTCACGACGACGGCGGTTGGGCCGGAGCCGAAGGCCTTGAGGGTGCGGCGCGTAGGGTTCGTCGGGCCGGCTTCCTCTTCGAGATCCACGATGGCCAAGGCGTTGGGATTTCGGACAAAGAGCCCGTCGACGGACTCGGACGCCCGTGTGCCGGAGACCCCACGTCGGGGCGCCGCGGCGGCGAAGTGAAAGACCGCGTACCGGCCATCATTCGAGAACGAGACGGACTCGAAGGCGTCCTCGAGCGCGTAGGTGCGGGCCCGACCGGCGGCCCCCCCTTCACCCGTGACGATGTGGGTCATGAGCCCGTCTTCGGTCACGACGACGAGGGCGCGCCCATCCGGCGTCGCCGACCACAAGACCGGGCGGTCCGTGAGCGGTCGGCGGTTGAGCGCGTCTCGGGAGACGTCATAGCTCAGCAGCTCGTTGGGGCCAGCGACCGCAAAGTGAAGCGACCCGGTCGTGGCGACGGGCGCGCCGGGGTCGATCGAGGTCTCGTAGACCGCGTCCCGGTCGCAGCCTGAAAGGCAGGCCAGGAAGACGAGGCCGCGCGCAAAGGTGCTCATTCGATCCTCCCGTTGAGCAGGTAACCGGACACGGTCTCGAGGCTCGCGTCTTCTCGAGCGGCGTCGAGGAAGCTGATGCGCCCCTCGCGGTGGGTCTGGGTCACGAAGACGCGCTCGACCGCGGTCAGCTCGCCGATCTGCTCGGGCGCCGACGGCAGGGTCACCGTTCGGACGGACAAGGGGCCCAGCTCGAGGATCTGCAGCGCGTAGGTGGCCCGGTCCGGCCGGGACAGGGGCACGAAGGCTCGGAGCCCGTCGTCCGAGTACAGGAGGCCGGAGGGCTCGGCCGGGGTGGTCACGAGGCGAACAAAGAGCGTGTCCAGATCGACGAGCGAGTACCCATAGCTCCGCTCGAGGAACGCGGCCTCCCCCTGCGCCGGATCGGGCTCTCCCTCGGCCTTGCGGTGAAGGACAAAAGCCGTCGCGCCTTCGGGGTCAATGACGGCGCCGGCGATCTCCTTGCGGACCGGCCGCTCCGTGAGCGTCGGGGGATCGACGGAGAGGTCCAGGACGGCGATACGGGGCGCGAGCTCCTGAGCGGACAGAGTTGTATACAAGAGCGCGCGGCTCCCGGTGTGCGAGACCGCTGCCGCACCGAGCGGGGCCGGCAGGGCGAAGCGCAGGAGCGACTCGTCAAGAAGGTTGACCATCACCGCCTCCTGTCGTTCGCGCAGCATCGCCAGGGCATGGACCCCGTCGGCGAGCAGGTCGAGATCAGTGGGCACGGCGCCGAGCTCGATGCTCCGCAGGACGCCGTCCGAAGGCGAGAGGACCGTGAGCGCCGTCTCATCGCGCCCACGACTGACGACCAGCGCGCCGTCGTTAGTGATGTGCACCTCCCGGCCGCTCTGAGCGAACGGGTCCGTGGCCGTCGGGAGCAGGCGTGGGGCGCGGTCGAGGTGATCGAGCTCAACGACCGTCAGCCCGTCGTCCGTGACGAGGTACGCGGAGGCGGCCCCGTCTGGCCCCGTTGGAAAAAACGGCGCGCGAGGACGGAACCCCGTGGATATGGGCACGACCTGACCGGACATGAGGTCCAGGACCGCCGCGTCCTGGAGCGCCGTCGAGTCCTCACCCGGCTCGGCCTCGTCAAGCTCGAACCAGGTGATAACGAAGCGCCCGTCCGGGTGCATCGCCAGCGCGTTGAAGTGGCGGGACAGCGCGAAGTCCGTCGTCGACGCCTCGTCCGACCGGGCATCGATCACCGTCAGGGAGTCGCTGCCGCGATTGAGGACGACACCGAACTCCTCACCCGGTCGCGTGACCACCCGGCTCGGCCCGTCGCCGACGGCCACCGTCCGGACGGATCGGTCTGTGCCGTCGATGCGGAGGACGAGGTCATTCTCCGGGCTGGCCACCCAGACGTGGTCGCGTCCGACGGCCGGCTTGCCAAACGTCAGTCGCTCCGTCTCGTTCTCGTCGGACCGCCCCGCGCCTTGGCCACCGGCACCCGGCGATGCGTCCGAATCGGAGGCCGCCGGTCCAAACGCGCCCCTCTCATCGCTCTCGCTCATCGCGTCGCGCGCGTCCCCGCAGGCTGCCAGACAGGAGAGGGTCAAGACCTCGAACACTCTTTGCCGCATCGCGAGAACCCCTTTCAATCGTCTCCTGCTCTTAGCACCGCCCGTACCATCGAGGCGAGCGGTGCTGGACGGGCTTTCGATGTGGGCGCTGTGAAGCCAGGTTCACGGTGCCTGAGAACTTTCTTTGACGATTTGGGCGACACGACCCGCGGCTGACCGACTGACATTCAACGCCTGGACTTGGGCGCTGGAGGTTCCATGAAGTTCTTCGTTTTCATCACGCTTGTCGTCGCGCTCGTCGCCTGTGGCCCGGAGACGGAGCCGCCCGCGTCGGCCTTGAACCCGGCCGTGCTCGAGCCCGTCACGAGACCCGCCGAGGGGCCGAGCCCTGTCGAGATTCTGCCCCCCATCGAAGCGAGAGACGGCCCGCTCGCGGTCCTCGGCACGGCCTCGGGCCTGCTGCTCTTCGACGTCGACGCCGCGGCCCCACAGCCAGCGCTTCGGCTGCGACGCATCGACTCCCGGTCTGAGGAGCCGGACCCTGTACGGGTCGTCGCGACCTTCGACGAACCCATCGTCGCTTTGACGGCGGTGCGGGATGACCCTCTGCGCCGCGTCTGGGTGGCGGTTCTGACGCGGCGATCATCCAGCCTTCGGCTCTGGGCACTCTCCCTCGAGGCGTCCGAGGTGGCATTTACCGCGGCTCCCTTCGGCCGGGCCCCGGCCTCCCCCGTCCTCCTCGACGAGACGAACCTCGGGCCTGCCACGCTGACGGGGCTGAGGGAGCCCGGTCAGGTGACGTTCGCGACTGCTGACATCGACGGGGTCGTCTCTCTCGTCTCCCTGCCCCGAGGAGGCGGCGCTGCGCCGGTCCTCTCTCGCTTCGCACATCACGCGACCGACGGCCCCGTCCTCGCCCGCAGCCACGACGTCTCGGCCCTGTTCTTTCTGAGGGACGGTCAGGCCTTTGGCCGACGGCTCGACGAGCTCACTGTGCACCCGCTCCCGCTCTCCGGAGACGACCTCCAGGCGGCCGCCACCGACGACGGCTTCGAGCTGAGCGCCGTCGATGGACGCGGACACCTTTTAGTCCTGTCGCTTGACTATCAGCTCGATCCGCGAGGACCGGCGACCTCGCTGGCTGCTGGCCGGACCTCTGGCGGGCACGCCGCCGCCGCATTCGAGGGTGGCGTCCTCCGGCTGTTCCACACCGTCTCGAAAACGGGTTCCGACCGCGAGTTCCTGTCGCTCTCGGCGGGGCCGGTCGTGCGCCTCCCAGAACTCATCGACCTCAGCCAACCGCCCGTCTCGCTGTCCCTCTCCCGGACGCCGGATGGGGTGTTCGGCTGCTGGCACCTGCAAGAGACGCTGACGTGCGCGCGGGTCTTCCGACCGGAGGAGGCCTTGCGCTGATGCCGAGACCTGACGAGGGCGCTGGAGTCGGTGTAGCGTGGCAATATGCAAAAGTTGTCCATGGCGAGCTTGGCGTTCCTCTCCGTTGCCTGTCTCGCTGAGCCTGGAGCCGACGCCAGTCTGAGGCATGACCTTGAAGCAGCCGCGGGCGGCGACGATGTACCGGTCGACCTCGGCCGGGCTGAGGACGCTCGTCTCACGGACCGAAACGCGGTCGACCTGGCCCCAACCGACGCGAGCGTAGAGACGGGGTCAACGGACCGCTCGTCGAGACCCGACGTCCCAGTCGAACCCGACGCCCTGCCCATCGAACCCGACGCCCTGCCACTCAACCTCCCCCTCCCGGACCAGAACGCCTTCGGAGCCGCGGGCCGAGTCGTCGAGCTCCGCACCTACGACCGCGCCGAAGCCGCACGCCGAGAGGGCTGCCTCACCTTCGGGAGCAACGCGGGCACCGGCATCGCCAACCTCTTCGCCCTCGCCGGCGGTATCGAGCGGTTCGTCCTCCCAGACCTCGACGGCCGCATCGCCTTGCTCATCCTCGCGCAGATGCGCGACTTCATCGCCGGCCAGACCATCGCCGACCTCGACCTCGTTCGGCTCCGATTCTTCGGCGGGGTGCAGGCCGACGACGCACGCCTGCTCTACAGCCGCTCTTCGTTCATCGACGGTGTTGCCGAGGCCGGTCCCGTCGTCGAGTTCGACCACACGTCCGTCTCGGACGACGGCCGCCTGAACACGCCCTCACGCCTGCTCAAGCTGCCCCTGCCCGTCTTCCCCGGTCTCGTCGTCGATTTGCAGATTGACGGTGCCCGAATCGACGGCCGCGCCTACGTCAGCGGGCCCGGGCTCGGCATCAGCGGGGGCATCATCTCCGGCTACATCCCGGATGTTTACCTCCTCGCCTTGGTCCAGCAGGTCAAGAGCCAGTGCCTCGTGGAGTCCCCTCCCGGCTTCTGCAGCGTCATCGCCGGGCAGCTCAACGGACCCGACGAAGCCTTCCGCGATCTCGTCTTGGGAATCATGGGTGGCTACGACGCGAACGTCGCCGACGGGCGACCGGCAGCTTGCCTACGCGGGCCCGAGGCGGTGCCCCCCTGCAACGCCGTGAGCGTCTGCCTCTTCTTCGAAATGCAGGGCGTGGTCGTCGACGGCGTCAGCGATTGACGTTGACGCCGCCGGCGATCATCGCGGCCATCAGGTCGAGCCCGGCGTCGGGCATGGCTTGGCCGTCTTGCCAGTCGATCTCGACGAGCCAGAGGCGACCGGCACCCACGTCGATGTAGCCGTGGGAGACGTTGTTCGCGTCCCAGCCGCCGAGGGCCACGAAGCCGGGCATCTGCTCCCCGAGGATGTCGTGGCCGCAGCCGGTCGCGCCCCCCGCGCCGACGAAGGGTACGTCCTGCCAGAAGGGGTCTTGGGGCGTCAGCTGCACTTCTGGGAGAATGTTGTCCGAGCAGCCGCCATTCCGGGCTCCCTGCCCCACGCCCGCCTGGAAGATGCCGTTATAGACGGTGTGGGCGATGCTGTACTCGGTGATGATCTGCCCACCCGCCTCCAGGTAAGCCCTCCAGGCCTGAGCCTGAGCGGCCGCGTTGCCTCCACCACCGCGGGTGACGAGGAGCGCCTGCACGTCGTCATTGGGCACGCAGCCTGCGGCGAGGCGGATCCCGGCCTCGACGAGGAAGCCGCGTAAGAACGTGCCCGTGTCTCGACCCGAGCCGCCGCAGGTCATCAAGACGGTGCGTAGACCGCCGCAGCGCCCTTCGACGCAGGCGGACATCCCTGGGCAGACGCGGTCGCAGCGACCACAGTTCGAGGCGTCGGCGACGACGTCGATGCAGGCGCCATTGCAAATCGCGAAGCCGGGTTGCTCGCAGACATCCCCCTGAGCCGCGCAGCCGTCGTCGGCCGGCCAGTCGATGGCCCCGTCCCCGTCGTCGTCCATGTCGTTGGCGCAGAAAGGCGCCTCGGGCGGATCGACCTCGTCGTTGTCCCTCGGATCGACGCAGCCGACGTCCGCCGTGTCGGCGAGACCGTCGTTATCGTTGTCGACGCCGTCCTGGCAACGCGGCGGCGGGACCCCCACGTTGACCTCGTTATTGTCCGCGGCGTACCGGCAGCCTAGGTCATCAGGGAAGTCGATGCGCTGATCGGCGTCGTCGTCGCGGGCGTTGCCGCATTGAGGCACGAGGGCGCCGCTCTCTTCCAGGTCATCGGCCGCAAACGCACAGCCCGGATCGCGGGGAAAGTCGATGATGCCGTTGACGTCGTCGTCGATCCGGTTCGAGCACTGCTGGAGCTCGACTGGGTCGGTCTCATCGATGTCGCCGGCGGCGGTGCAGCCGCGATCAAAGGGGTAGTCCACGAGGCCGTCGCGATCGTCGTCCTGCACATTGCCGCACGCCGGGGCGATCATCGGATCACGCTCGCTGCCGTCCCCGGCCGAGGCGCAGCCGGGATCGTTGGGATAGTCGGTCGCGCCGTCCATGTCGTCGTCGAGTCGGTTGCCGCACTGCGCCTGGGGCACGGGATTTCGCTCGCTGTTGTCGGCGCGCGACTGGCACCCGATCTCGACGGGAAAATCGATGAGGTCATCTTCGTCGTCGTCGATGAGGTTCGCGCACTGTGGGACCTCGACGGGGTCCAGCTCGTCGGCGTCACCGCGGCCGTAGCAGCCCGGGTCAAAAGGGAAGTCGACCGAGCCGTCGAGATCGTCGTCGACGTTGTTCTCGCAGATCGCGATCTCCTCGACGGGGGGATCTCGCTCGTCTTCGTCTTCGAGACCGACGCAGCCGCGATCCTCGCCATCGACCTGACCGTCCATGTCGTTGTCGACGCTGTCGGCGCAGCCCGCCGGGAGACGCTCTACGGCGACCGAGAGCTTGAAGGGTCCGGCGGCCCCGATCTGGCGGTCGACGAAGATGAAGTAGGGCCCGGGGGGCGCGCGGTCTACTCGGACTCGGCCACGCTGATGGGGCACGAGGCCGGCGTTGCAGGCATTCTGGATCTCGGCGCCGACGCAGTCCCGGCGCACGTACAGGATCGTATTGTCGGCCGTCTCCTCGAAGTCGACGCTGAACGTGAGCCGGGCGTTGACCGGGTTCTCGTAGACGAAGACCTTCTCGGGCTGGTTGACGCCGCCGCAGGAGCCGGCGAAGGCGTCGCTCCCACCCACGGATGCGTCGTCGACGATGAACTCCGCGCCGACGGGGTAGTCGTAGAAGCGGACGCCGGGGCCGCAGGCGTCAATCTCGTCTTGGTCGGCGGCCGAGCGGCAGCCCTGGTCGAGGGGGTAGTCCACGAGCCCGTCGCCGTCGTCGTCCTCATCGTTGGCGCAGGTCGGGGGCATGTCGGGATCGAGTTCGTCGCGGTCGTCGCGACTCTGGCAGCCGGGATCGAACGGGTAGTCGATCCGTCCATCGCGGTCGTCGTCTCGGAGGTTGAGACACTCGGCGAGTTGGATCTCCTCGACCATGAGCTCGACGAGACCCGCGCCGACCGCGGCCCCGTCCACAAAGATGTAGTACTCGCCTTGGGGCGGTCCTTCGACGGCGAGCACGTTCCCGGCGAGGCCGTCGCCGATGGGCTCGCGCGTGCAGCCGACCTCGGAGTCGAAGTCCAGGCAGCCTCGGCGGACGTACAGCGTCGTCTCGGCCGCGGTCATGGGCAGATCGGTGCGAACGAGGAGGCGCTCGAGGCGCGTCCGTACGCGATAGACGAAGACCAACTCCCGAGCGCCGCGCCCCCCGCAAGAGCCCTCAGACTCGAAGCCGCCGCGAGAGGTGTCGACCTGCACGGCCACTCCGGCGACGAGCTCCCGAGGCTGGTAGTGCTCACCACAGCTCCCGGCTTCACTCCCGTCCGCCGCGCTCAGGCAGCCGGAGTCGGCCGGATAGTCCGTGTCGCCGTCGCGGTCGTTGTCGAGGCCATCGGTGCAGGCCGGCGGCAGCTCGCTGTCCGTCTCATCCCGATCACCTACCCCGGCGCAGCCTGGATCGTCCGGGTAGTCGGCGAGACCGTCCATGTCATTGTCTCGTCCATCGGCGCAGGGCGGGGGCATGACCGGATCCATCTCGTCGTCATCACCCGCCGACTGGCAGCCGGGCTCGAGCGGGAAGTCCACGATTCCATCGCCGTCGTCATCGAGGCCGTTGAAGCAGGGCGGTGCCGTCTCGGGATCCTGTTCGCGGGGATCGGCGGGGCTGACGCAGCCGGGATCCGAGAGGTCCGTTTGGCCGTCGCGATCATTGTCCTGACCGTCGCCGCACTGTGGGAGGAACATAGCGTCGTCGGTCTCGTCGATGTCGAACTCCGAGGCGCAGCCGGGGTCCATCGGGTAATCGGTGAGTCCATCGGCGTCGTCGTCGGCGGTGTTCGCGCAGGCAGGTGGGGGCGGATCATCGCCCTCCTCCACGTCGGTCGCGTCGAAGCAGCCGGGATCGGCCAGATCGGTCAGCCCGTCCTGATCGTCGTCGAGCAAGTTGCCGCAGGCGGCCGTGGGCTCGTTCGTCTCGTCTTCGTCAAGCTCGGAGATGCAGCCGGGATCATCGAGATCGATCGCGCCGTCACCGTCGTCGTCAAGCCCGTTGGCGCAGACGCCGCCGGCCAGGCTATCGGCCTCTCCGTCGACGGCGATCACGGCGCGATCACCCTGGATGACCTCCATGTCGGGAAGCACGGTCGTGCCACCCGAGTCTTCCTTCACGCACGCCGTCGCGAGCAGGCTCACGAGACCAAACATCGAGACCGTACGCAACCGCAACGCCATTTCGCTCCCCCTGTCCTCTCAATCGACGCCGCACAATAGGCGCACAATGGGGTCGATGCGAAGCCGCGGTGATCAGTCGTCCCGACGAAAGGCCGGGATCTCCAGCGCGCGTGCAAGAGCGAGGTCGGCGCCCTCACCCGTGAAGGTTGAGATGATCGTCCGCATCTCGTCGGCGGTCTTGGGTGAATACCAGCGGCCCTCGGGATACACGACGCAGACGGGGCCATGGGCGCAGGCGTCCAGGCAGCCGGCCTTGTTCACGCGCACTTTGCCCTTTAGGCCAAGTCGGTGTACCTCTGCCTTGGCGATCTCAGAGAGGTCCTCGGCGCCGCGTGAAGCGCAGCATCCCCGAGGATCGATCGGGTCGCGGTGATTGATACACACGAATAAATGATGGGTGAAGCGGGACATGGGGTACTCCTTTGTTACCGATTCTCACCGGGAGTGACCACGCCGTGAAGCCCATGCAAATCATCGCGATCGTCGGATGTCTCGCTGCCGCCTTGGTTGGCGGGTGGTTTATGTATATGCAGAACTCTGAGCAGTTCGAGCGCGCGGCCCAACGCGGCCTTCCACTTGAGCTCAAGCAGGCGGCTTCTGAGGCCGCCGCCCTGGCCACGACCGCCGTGCCTTCCGCTGCCGCGATCGCCGTGCCTTCCGCTGCAGCGATCGCCGCGCCTGCCGATGCCGCGACCGCCGCGCCTTCCGCTGCCGCGATCGCCGTGCCTGCCGCTGCCACGACCGCCGCCGCAGCCTCGCAGCCCTGACCCGAATCCCCCCGGTGCTGAGTTCTCCTCAGCGGGAACGAGCCCGACATGAAACGTGACCGTGCCGTTCTCGTCTGCCTCCTTGTCGCGGTCGGTGTGGCGGTCGTTCTGGCCGTCTGGCCCGTCTCGCCCGCGACGCTGAACGGTACCACCGCGGCCCCGCGCCTCTCGTTTGATGACGGTCCCATCGGCGGTCGAGAGCAGGTGCCGGAGCCAACCTCCGAGGCGGCCGGGCCCGGGTCGGACGTCGCCGACGAGAGAGTCCCTGTCGGGCCCCGGACCCTGTTCGGCTCCATACGCAACCGACGCGGCGAGCCCATCGGCGGTGCGCTCTTGGTGCTGGACCTGAACCCCGATTCATCCTCCGTCGTCGCTCAGCTCGATCCCTTGCGGACCCGCTCGATGGCCGATGGCACCTACAAGGTGGGGCTGCCCGCCGTGTCTGCTACGAGGCCGGCAATCGCCCCCCTCAGCCGCGTGACGATCAGCGCCCGGGGATACGCCACCCGCAGCCTCACGCGGCCCCCCCTCGAGCCAGGACCCCGCGCAGTCCTGGACGTCGTCCTCGACGATCAGGGCGGCATCCGTGGCCTCGTCCTTGGACCCGATGGGCCCGTCAGCGACGCGTCCGTCTCCGTCTATCGCACGCGGCCGGAGAACGAACGACGCCCGCTCGCCTATGGACGCACCGATCTGGACGGCCGCTTCAGCCTCCCGCTGCCCGAGGTCAAAGGACCCCTTCGTCTGCGCGCCCGCCACCCCGCTCAGGGAGAAGCCACAGAGGTCGTCGACGGCGCGGCCGAGGTCGTGCTCCGCCTTCCCGGCGGCGGCTTCATCGAAGGTCGCGTCGTGGACCCACAGCGCGAGCCCATCCAGAGCTTCACAGTCACAGCCGCCTCCGGAGAGGACCGGTGGGCCGGTGCCGTCTCCCAGTCCTTCGACTCCGGGCGAGGCGAATTTCGCTTGGGGCCGGTCGCCCCCGGCGAGCGTCTGGTCGTAGCGATCGCGGAGGGCTTTCAGCCGGCGAACGAGCGCAAGGTCAACGTCGTGGGCGGCGAGACCGTCACGGGGGTCGAGCTCGTGCTCTCGCCTTCTGGTGAGCTGACCGGGCGGGTCCTCGACGCATCGACCCGGCGGCCGATTGAAGGCGCGCTCATCGCACCCGCGGAGCTCCGCATGGAGGATCTCGCCGCCTCGGTCGGTGCCACGACCGGGAGCGATGGCGTCTACGTGCTTCGAGCCTTGCCCGGCAAGCGGAGCAGCATTCAGGTGACCGCAGACGGCTATCGACCCTACTTAGGCGGCGGCGTCGACGTGCGGCCGGGACGCAAGCAGAAACGAGACTTCGACCTGACCCCCCTTCGCCCGGGTGAGGCCTCCACCTCGGAGTTGACCGGCATCGGCGCGGTCCTGGCCGGTCATGCCGAGGGCGTTCTGATCTCGAGCCTCGTCGATGGCGGCCCGGCCTCGCGCAGCCTGAAGGAGGGGGACCTCCTCCTGGAGATTGACGGGCGACGGACCGCCGGCATGAACCTCGGCGACGCGGCGAACCTCATCCGCGGCGAGCTCGGCACAGACGTCCAGGTCCTCGTCCGTCACGGCTCCGGTCAGACCGAGCGGCTGACGCTCCGCCGCGAGCGTGTCGCGATGCCTGAGCGGTCCCCGCGACGTCGCCGCCCGGACAATCTCGAGGGGCTTCATCCCTGAGCCTGCGCCCCATCCGCCGAAGCTTGACTCCAAAGGCGACGAGGCGAACGATCACCCCATGAAGAACGTGATCCTCGCCTGTGTCGCCGTCCTGTCTCTCGTCGGTGCCAGTTGCGTCAAGGAGCCGGAGCCGAACGCCCCCTCCGACGCCGGGCACGTTCGCGATCTGCCGAGGGCTCGCATCATTGGTGGAGACGCTGGGCTGGACACCGTGGTTGGCGAAGTCGCGGACGCGGTCAGTGACGTCAACGCCTCCACCGACGCCGGCGACGGCGGACCCGCTCCGACCGAGGCGGGCCCTGTGGACGCGATGGTCAACTTACCTGACGATCTCCCCCGACCCCCACCGCGCCCAACGACCCAGTGCTCCAATGGAGAGGACGACGACGGCGATGGCCTGTACGACCTCGAGGATGGCGACTGCGCCAGCGAACGTGATCCGACAGAGAGCGAAGACCGCGCCCCGACCGCGTGCAATAACGGCGTGGACGACGATGGCGACGGGGTCGTCGACTTCCCCGACGAGCTTGGCTGTGCGGCGGCCGGAGACGGGGACGAGGCGGACCCGCCGACCCCCCCCGCCTGCGGAAACGCCGCCGACGACGACGAGGATGGTCGCGTGGACTTCCCCCTCGATCCCGGCTGCGCGGGCTTGGGCGACACGAATGAGTCCGATCCCCCGGTCGCGCCGGTCTGCGGCAACGGGCTCGACGACGACGAGGATGGGCAAGTGGACTTCCCGGCCGACGACGGCTGCGACAGCGCCGCCGATCAGAATGAAGATCGGCCCGGCGGCTGCGGCGGCTCTCATCAGGTCATCGATCTGAACGCGGCCCTCAGAGGCGCCGACTTTTATGAAGGCAACCTCAACGACGGGGTCGAGGGCTTCGTCGGCACCTGCGGAGGCAACGCCGGCCCGGAGGTGGTCTTCGCCTACCGCATCAACGCCCTCGTCGGCGCGGTCGAGTTCAGCACCGAGCATGCCGAGACCGAGCTGCCCACCGTCGTCTACGTGCGAACGACCTGCGACGATCCCCGCGACGTCGGCTGCAATCGCGGCGCAGAGATGGCGCCCGGCACACACGTCCGCGTCGAGAACCCAGAGCTCGGCGTCTACTACGTCGTCGTGGACACGAGCTTGAGAGACCAGGCCGGGCGCTTCCGGCTCTCCGTGCACCAGGTCGAAGCGCCGAGGTGCAGCGACCGGCGCGACAACGACCAGGACGGCCGCCTCGACCTCCTCGATCCCGGCTGCGTGGACGAGGCCGACGAGGACGAGGGTGATCCCGCGACGCCCCCCGAGTGCGCCGACGGGATCGACAACGACGGCGACATGCAGATCGACTACCCCAACGACGACACCTGCCACGCGGCCGGCGGAGACGCGGAGGCCGACGCGTTCTGCGCGCTCGCCGAGAACCTCCTGATCGTCGGGCCCGCCGGTGGCCTCGTCCAGGTCAACACCCTTGGGCTTGCAGACAACTATCAGGCCGTTTGCGGCGGGCAGGGGCCCGAGCAGGTCATCGCCGTGCTCGTCGACCGGCCAGCCACGGTCATCGCCGACTGCGTGGGCAATAACTACGACACCCTCATGTTCGCCCGCCGGGTCTGCGACGATGCGGCCAGCGAGCTCGCCTGCAACGACGACTGGGTGCTCTTCGCCTCCCACATCGAGTTCCGCGCCGACGTGCCGGGGCTCTATTACATCTTCGTCGATGGCTTTGCCGCGAGCTCCGGCTCAACGGGCGTGGACATCGTCATTCAGTGAGCCTTTTCCGGAACGCCGCGTCGATCCTGCTGACCTCGTTCGTTTCGATCCCCATCGCCCTCGCGGCGAACGTGATCGTGACCCGCACCCTGAGCGTCTCCGACCGCGGCGTCTTGCAGCTGCTGACGACGACGGCCGCCGCAGTGGTCCTCTTCGCCAGCCTCGGTTGGCCCATGGCGAGCCTCTATCGCATCAAGCGTATGGGCTCGCGCCCCGGGCAGGTCATGAGCGCCGGCCTGCTCGCCACCGGCCTCACCTCGCTCGTCGGGCTGCTCGTGGTGTCCTTCGTCGTCTTTGGCGGTCGCCCACTCGCCCTCGACGCCTTGCCCCCGGTGCTGTTGATCGTCGGCCTCGCCTCGGTCCCGTTTCAGCTCTACCTGCGGCTCCTTAGCTACATCGCCAAGGGGATCGACCGCATGGATCTGCGGAACATCTCGGTCTTCGCCATGGGGGCCGGCCGCCTCATGGCGATCGGCGCCGCCGCGCTGCTCGTGCCCGGCAGCCTGATGTTGATCCTCAGCCTCACGCTCGCCTCGACGCTCGTGATTACGCTCATCACGCTTACGGTCATGATTCGCCTCACCGGCCTCGAACGCCGGATCGAGCGCGTGGAGCTGCGCGAGAGCTTCCACTTCGGGGTCCAGAATTACGCCCAGTCCCTCGCCGGACAGCTTCACGAGCAGATCGACATCCTCATGATGGGCTTCTTGCTCGCCGTCCCGGACGACGTGGCTTATTACGGGATCGCCGTGGGCATCCTGGCGCAGCTCAAGCTCGTCCCCGAGTCGATGGCCTTGGCGTTGTTCCCGAGGCTCGCCGGGGCGACCGCCAAAGAGGCTGGGGCCGTGGCCGCACGGGTCTGTCGACACGGGGTCGCCTGGGTCTTCCTCTCAGGGGTGGGCGTGGCGATCACCGCGCCGTTCGTCGTGCCCTTCGTCTTCGGCGAGGCCTACAGCCGCTCCCTGACGCCGCTGTTCATCCTGCTGCCGGCCATGCTCATGCTGACGACCTACCGCGTGCTGTCGAGGTACTTCACGGCGCTGGGCCTTCAGCGCGTCACGATCACCTCGCAGGTCTTCTCGGTCGCAGCGAACGTCGGGCTCAACCTCGTGCTCATCCCCCGCTTTGGCATCGACGGCGCGGCGGTGTCGAGTCTCGTCTCATACAGCCTCGAGACGATCGTGCTCGGCGCCGTCTTTCTGCGGCAGTCGGGCTCGTCGTTCCGCGAGACGTTTGTGCCCCGCCCCATCGCTGATGGAGCCTTCTACATAGACAAGCTGCGAGCACTCTCACGCCGCGTCCGAAGGCGAACGAGCTGAGTCTCGCCCTCAGCGTGTCCGCACGGAGAGGACCGCCGAGAGCTCGTCTCTCGAAGCCGAAGCGGTGTTCACGTTCGTTAAGAGCGTCTGCTTCAGGGTCAAGGTCGCTGAGTCCACCAGCGGTCGGCGCGGGTCGACCTCGAGCTCGCCTTTGGCGTATCCCTCGAGGCGTTTGCCTTCGGTCGGCGCGAGCTCGGACTGCTGCGCGACGTGGAGTCGCCACCGATCGCCCTGCATCGACAGGAGCGTATAGGTCGCGGTCTGAATCACGTCGACGCCCACCACCTTTGTGACCGATCTTCGCTGCCACTGACCGCCGAGCCCCACGGCCTCCACCGGCAGGGGGGACAACGCACCCTTCATCGAGTCCTTCAGGCGGAGCAGGAGCGTTCGGGTCGTGGGCGTGAGGGCGGGGAGCGTCTCGGGCACGTCGAGGACCAACTCCGAGACCTCCCCCAAGTTCGTGACGACCATGCGCCCGCTCAGGCCGTCGAGCGCGGCGAGGGTCGTGTTCAGGGCGACCCGAGCCTCGTCTTTGAGCTCGCCGTCGGAGATCAGGTGGGCCCCGGCGAGGCTCAAGGCGAAGCGACCCGTGCCGGCCTCGTCCACCTCGATGGTCACGGCGTTGACGGTCACCTCCAGCCCGGGCACAAGGACCGCAGGCGACTCCGAGTCGGCGTTGTCGGGTGACATCGTCAACTGAATCGACAAAATCACACTCTGCGTCAGCAGCTTCTCGTACGCATAACGAAGGGGATCACGCGGCTCGCTGCCTTCGATATTGAGCGTCACGACCGGGCCGGGTGGCGCGAGCAGGGGGGCGGTCCTGGACTCGCAGGCCGCGTGAGTCAGCAGAGACAGCCCAAAGAGCGCGAGGGAGAACCGCATGAAGCGGGACGATATGCGGATCGCGATCTCCGGTCGAGGCGGCCCAACTTGAACGAACGACGAGCGGCGGGTACCGTCCCGCCACCCCTTGAGGAGGACAGGTTGACGAAGAATCCCGCGCCCTCGCCTCTCCTTGGCGGGGCCAGGCCACTCCCGAGCCCCGCGCTGCGAATCGCCGTGATGTTCGGCGAGCTGCGGGTGGCCGAGCGTTTCTTGCCTGTCGACGGCTCAAGGCACGGGCCGACGGATCCCGGCGACGTCGTCACGATCGGCCACGAGCTCCGCAACACCCTCATGGTGCCCTGGGAGGCCGGTCTCTCGCGGCGACGGGTCTTCCTTCGCAAAGGCGGAAAGTGGCACCTCATCGTCAGCCATGACCTCCAGGGGCAGATCGTGCGGGGCGGCAAAGCCCATGAGCTGGCTGCGATCCGAGAGGCCGCCCGCAGCAAAGGCGCGAAGGCCAAAAACGACCTGCTCATCCCCCTCGATGGCGGCTCGATGGGCCGTGTTCAGCTCGGCGACGCGCGGCTCCTCTTCCAGTTCGGGGTCGCGCCACCTCCGGTCCGCCGGCCGCCCTTTCGTGTGCGGCTCGACCAGCATCTGCGGCGCTACGACTGGAACTACGTCAACTCCTTCGTGGCGATGTTCGCGCTGCAGCTCGTGGGCATGATGATCCTGCAGGTCATCTACCCCCCTCAGGTGAACGACGGCGGCATCCTGGCCATCCCCAACGTGACGATGGTCATTAAGGAGAAGCCCTCGGAGCCACCGGTCCCGCAGGATCAGGCGAGCGAGGCACCCAGCGAGAAGGTGGCTGACGCGAAGGCCGAGCCGACCGAGGCCAAAGAGGAGCGGCCCGTCGATCCCGACGAAAAGAAGGCCGTCGCGCATGAGAAGGTCATGAAGCAGACGATCATCCGGTACCTGGCCGCGGTGACCACCGGGGACAATAACAACATCGTCTCCAGCAACCAGCTCCAGGCCCGCTTCGACCAAGCGTTTGATGGCACGCCCGGGCTCGTCTCCGACTCCGGTCAGTCCCGCACGGGGCCACGGTTCGGCAGCGATGGGATCATCCCCCCCGGTAACATCGCGTCCATCGACGACGATGAGCTCGGCCGCGGTGGCGGGGCCGTCGACTCGGGCGAGTTGAAGGAGGCGAAGATCAGGAGCCGCGTGCGTGCCGACGCCGCCGATGAGATCTTCGGCGCGGGCACGATCGACAAGAGCACCGTCGCGCAGATCGTCCAGCGTCGCCTGAGCGCGATCAAGGCCTGCTACGAGCGCGAGTTGAAGAGCAACCCCGACGTGGCCGGCAAGGTCGTCATTCAGTTCACCATCGAGGAGAGCGGCCGGGTGAGCGGGGCCAAGGTGCTCAACGACAGCACCGGAGAGCCGCGCATCGGCCAGTGCGTCGCCAACCTGATCAGCCGCTTCAAGTTCCCGCAGCCCGTTGGGGGCTCGGTCACGGCGAGCTACCCCTTCATCTTCTCGGCGGGGACCTAAGCTTCGATAATTGACGCGCCATTCGGGCGATTCGCGCCTTCCGGGAGGTCGCCGTCCGCAGGCCCGATTCGAGCTTGCCGAGCAGGCTAACGAGGCCTTGACCCGGCGCGATGCCCAGCGCGTCGAGCACCTCAAGGGCGGCCTTGGCACCGGTCTCGGCGGCACCTTCCATGTAGCCCTGCGCTTCTTTCGAGGTGTGTTCACCGGCGAAATGCACGTTGTCGACCGCCACCCCTTCGCGTCCGTAGAAGGCCCACTGTCCGGGCCGGTAACACAGGTAGCTGCCCTCGAAGTTGGGCGAGGTGGGCCAGTGCATTCGGACCGCGCTCATCGGCATGTACTTCGCGAGCAGGCCGGGCAGGAGCACGTCGAGCTCATCGGTCACGAGCGAGACCGCCTGCTCTTCGGCGGTACCCATGCCCAGATCCAGACCCCGCTGCCCGCCGACGAAGTTGGTCAGGAGGCCCGTCATGCCCGCCTGTCCGCGGCTCGACTCCCAGGTGTTCTGGAAGCCGGTCGACGAACACAGCGACCCGTCCCGGCTATACATGTCCCGCCACAGCGGAGACCGAAACCCCATGATGAGCTTGGCGTTCGTGCCGTAGCCGACCTCCCGCACGACCTCGGCTTTCTCCGCGCCGACGACGGACTCGAGCCCCTCGACTTTGCGGAGCTGCGTGAACGGCAAGGTCAAGACGACGCGCTCGAAGGTCTCCTCGACCGTCGTGCCCGCCTGGTCGAAGACGAGCGTCACCCGGCCGTCGGCCTCCCGACGAAGCGCGACGAGCCGGTGCTCGAACAAGGGGCCGACGTCCAGCGCCTCGAGCAGCTTGTCGGTGAAGGTCTGGCTCCCGTCGTGGGCGTGAAACCGCTCGTCGGACCCACCGATAAGCCGGAACGGATCGGGCATCACGGCGTCGATGAGATAGAGGAGATTAAACGGCGACTGCTGGTCGACGTCGAGGCCATATTCGGTGGTGTAGGCGACCTCCAGGAGATCGAGCAGGGGGCTGACGGCGCGGCACTCGAAGACGAGAAAGTCGTGGAGGCTCATGGCGTCGATGCGCGCGAACTCGCTTTCATTCAGCTCTGCGGTGCCCAAGGCCGAGACCATGCGGCCGGCGACGGGGCGAAACGCGTCGACGATCTCCCGGTCGGACAAGAACCGCCCGCCGATATAATACGACTCGGTCACGATGCCCGCGGGCTCGACACCGAGGTCGTCAAGCTTAATGACGAGCTCCTCGGCGAGGTGGTGCATGGTCAGGTGGCCGGTGTCGATGAGCTCACCGCCGAGCTCGGCCACCCGGCCTTCGGGGTAGGCGTCCTTCAGGGAGAACATCCGGCCGCCCGCGCGATTCCAGGCCTCGAAGACTCGGGCCTTCACGCCGGCTTCTTGGAGCCGATAGGCGCAGTGCAGGCCCGCGAGCCCCGCCCCGACGATGCCGACGCGCACCGGGCCGGAACCGCCGCCGCCGCCTGCTCCATCGCCGCCTCCGACTGGGCCCGAGTCGGTGGCATCGGAACCGCCCTGCCCTCCGCAGCCGGGCAAGATCAGGGGCAACGTGCCGAGCGCCAGCAACCCAGCCGCGCCCTGCAACCACTCACGCCGGTCAAGGACGACCTCCGTCGGCAGACCGTTTCTCTCCGCCAGAAGGGCCAAGCGCATGAGCCGCCGAAGTCGAAGCAGGAGCTGAGAACGCGCCATGGTCACCCCCAATTTTCTCGACTTGTTCTGCCATTCCGACGCGGCCGCTTCCAGCGCAATCGCCAGTCGGTTTCCGGGTCGCTACACTGCCCTGACTTCGACTCAGTCTGTCCGCGCTTCAGGGAGTCCTCACGCATGAAACACGACGAGCTTCAATCCTTCGTCAGCGATTACTATGGCCGCCTCCTCGCGAGCACGGCCGATCTCAAGACCAACGCCTGCTGCGCCAGTGGCGCCCCGGCCGCGTTCATCGCCGACGCCCTCGCGCACGTTCACCCCGACGTGAGCGACCGATTCTACGGCTGCGGTTTCCCGATCCCCCAGGCGCTGTCGGGCCGCACGGTCCTCGATCTCGGCTGTGGCACCGGCCGCGACGTCTACGTCCTCGCGCAGCTCGTGGGGCCAGATGGGCACGTCATCGGCGTGGACATGACGCCCTCGCAGCTCGAGGTCGCCCGCCGGACCGAGCAGTGGCACGCGGACCGATTCCGCTACACCAAGCCCAATACCACCTTCCACCAGGGCTACATCGAGGACCTCCGTACGGCGGGGATCGAAGACGGCAGCGTCGACGTCGTCGTCTCCAACTGCGTCGTCAACCTCAGCCCACGCAAGGACCTGGTCCTCGACGAGATCTCTCGGGTCCTGCGCCCCGGAGGCGAGCTCTACCTCAGCGACGTCTTCGCCGATCGCCGCCTGCCGCCGGAGGTGTCGACCGACACCGTCTTGTACGCCGAGTGCCTCGGAGGGGCCCTGTACCAAGGCGACTTCGTGAGCCTCGCGCGGCGCAAGGGCTTCCTCGATCCCCGCATGGTCGAGTCGTCGCCGATCACGATCAACAATAGCGAGCTCGCCGCGAAGGTCGGGACCGCGCGTTTCACGTCCGTCACCTATCGCCTCTTCAAGCTCGACGGCCTCGACGACCAGTGTGAAGACTACGGGCAGCTCGCGACCTATAAGGGCGGACTCGAGGGCGCGGACACCTTGTTCTGGCTCGACGACCACCACGCGTTCGAGCGCGGCCGGCCCGAGCGCGTCTGCGGAAACACCGCCGCGATGCTGAGCCAGACACGCTTCTCCGCGTCCTTCGACATCAGCGGAGATCGCGGGCGGCACTACGGGCTCTATCCGTGCGGCCCGACGCTCGCCGCCGCGCAGTACGCCAACCAGAAGGCCACCGGGGGTGGAGCCTGCTGCTGAGGCCTCAGCGAATTTAGAGTAGGGTGCGCGCCCATGAGCACTTATCTAGGCGGCGTCTTTGACGACGCGCTCCCCGAAGGCCGGGCGGCGGCGACGATCACGGTGTGGCGGCACGGGGTTGAGGCGCGCCTGGAGGCGGGCAAGGTCTACACGATTCGCTCGGAGGTCCTGCGGCTCGAGCGCGGAGGATCCACCGGGCGGATGCTGTTCATCCGAGGTCAGGACCCCCGTCTGACCCTCTTCTCCGAGGCACCGGGCCTGCTTGAGGAGATCGGAACGACCAGCGGACTCGAGGCTCGAAACGCCGTCGCGACGCTCACCGCCGAGGTCGCAAAGACACGGCGCGCGACGCTCTCGCTCTGGCTCATCGCCGCGGCCGTCCTCGTCGTCCTGGGTCTGGTCACGCCCCCGTTGTTTCGCGTCGCCGTCGACGGGGCCGTCGGACAGCTGCCGCTCTCGCTGGACGTCAAGCTCGGTGATCTCGCCAGCTCGGAGATCACCAGCTTCGGCCCGGCGATAACCGACGAGCGGGCCGCCGGTCTGGCGACGGAGATCCTCGAACGCCTGCGACCACACCTTCCGCCGGACATCGCCGCGCTCGACTTGAAGATCACCGTCATCGAGAGCGCAGAGGTCAACGCCTTCGCCCTGCCCGGCGGTCGCATGGCCGTGCTCTCCGGGCTGCTGAAGCGCGCCGATGATGTGAACATGGTGGCCGCCGTCTTTGCCCACGAGCTCATGCACGTTCGGCATCGGCACGGCATCCGCGCGCTCGTGCAGTCGGCCGGGGTCCTCGCGCTCGTCAGCGTGGTCTTCGGTGACGCGACGGGCATCGTCGCCCTCCTCGCTCAAGGCGGCGTGCTCGCGACCTTGACCCACTACGGACGCGAGCACGAGTCGCAGGCGGATCTCGACGGCGTCGCGCTGACGGCGGCCGCAGGCTTCGACCCCGCGGGGATGCCGGCGTTCTTCCGCAAGCTCAAGGAGATCGCCCCGAGCAGCGAGGTTCAGGAGGCCTTGTCCTGGATGTCCTCCCATCCGAGCCACGAAGAACGCATCGCGGCGATCGAGGCTCTGATTCCGAGCTTGACACGCGGCGAAGATCCGCCGATGAACCACACCTTGGAAGCGGCGCGGGCCGCTCTGCGAGGGGAGTGAGGAGACGAAAATGGAATCCGAGATCCTCAGTCGGCCGGCGTTCGCGCATCTGAAGGTACGGCTGAACCCGGGCGAGACCATCACCGCCGAGTCCGGGGCGATGGCGAGCATGACCACGACGACACGTCTAACGGCCCGCTTCAACGGCGGTTTTTTTGGGGCCGTCCTCCGAAAAATCTTTGGCGGCGAGTCGCTCTTCGTCAACGACATCACCTGCGCGGTGGGCGGGAACGCGTCGGCCGAGGTCATCCTCACGCAGCCGACGCCCGGCGATATGATCGCGCTGACGCTGACCGGCAACAGCCTCTTCTTGCAGTCTGGGGCCTACGTCGCCTCGACCGGCGAGGTGAAGCTCAGCGTCGGTTGGGCCGGCTTCGGCTCGCTCCTCGGCGGCGAGGGGCTCTTCCGCCTCAAGGTCTCCGGCACGGGCACGGTCTGGATCGGCGGGTACGGCGCCATCACGCCGCGTGAGATCCAGGAGGAGCTCATCGTCGACTCCGGCCACCTCATCGCCTTCGAGCCGACGATCAAGATCCGAAGTGGTCTCGCCGGTGGCCTCTTCTCGTCGTTCTTCGGCGGGGAGGGCATCGTGATGAAGGTGACCGGGCCGGGTCGGATTTACCTCCAGACGCGGAACATCGAGGGGCTCGCGTCTTGGACGAACTCTTTCCTTTGAGGTTGCGACGATGAACATCGAGCTAATGTGTCGGCCTGCGTCGACCGTCGCCCGCCTCACGCTCAGTGACCGTGAGACGGTGACGTGTGAGGTCGGCGCGATGATCGCGATGTCCGACGGGCTGAGCGTGGAGACGACCTCACGCTCGCGCGGCGGCTCGGGGGGCTTCCTGAAGGGCGTCAGCCGGATCTTCTCGGGTGAGAGCTACTTCCTCAATCACTTCCACGCCTCGCGGGAGGGCGCCGAGCTCATCATCGGCCCCGCCCTCATGGGCGACATCGTCCACCACACCCTGATGGGCGGATCGCTCATCGTGCAGGGCTCGTCCTGGCTCGCCTCGGGGCCCGGCGTCGAGATCGACACGACCTTCCAGGGGATCAGCAACGCGCTGTTCAGCGGAGAGTCCGTCTTCTGGGTCCGCTGCAGCGGCCGGGGCGACCTCCTGCTGAACAGCTTCGGGGCGATCTACAACATCGACGTCGACGGCGAATACGTGGTCGATACGGGTCATATCGTGGCCTACGAGGACACCTTGAGCTTCACGATGTCCAAGGCGTCCGAGAGCCTGCTCGGCAGCCTGCTCGGGGGCGAGGGGCTCGTGTGTCGCTTCAAGGGCCGCGGCCGAATCTACTGCCAATCCCACAACCCACCGAGCTTCGGTGCGGCGCTGGGCTCGAAACTCTCGCCTCGGTGAAAAAATGAGCACAGCCCTCGACTTCTCCATCAATCACAGCCCTGACTTTCCGCTGCTCGAGCTCAGGCTCGCCGCTGGTCAGCAGGTCTTCGCCGAGCCCTCGGCCATGGTCACGATGTCGCCCTCGCTCGATATGTCGGCCGGCATCAAAGGTGGCCTCGTCAAGGGGCTCGGGCGGGCGCTGGGCGGTGAGAGCCTCATCGTCAATACGTTCACGGCCAAGGCCGGTCGAGCCGAGCTGGCCTTGGCACCAGGTGGCCTGGGCGACGTGATGCACTACAACGTCGGCGCCACCGGAACCGGCTTGATGCTCCAGAGCGGCGCCTTCCTCGCGCATGGGCAGGGCGTCTCCATCAACGGCAAGTGGGGCGGGGCGCGTGGCTTCTTCAGCGGAAACGGGCTGGTCATGCTCCGGGCCTCGGGCTCGGGTGATCTGTTCTTCAATGGGTTCGGCGCGGTGCTCCCCGTTGACGTCGATGGCGGCTACATCGTCGACACCGGCTACGTGCTCGCCTTCGAGGAGACCTTGAACTACGAGGTCACCACCGTGCCGGGCCTGCGCCCGCGTGGCCTCGGCAAGCTCAAGACCTTCTTCCTCGGCGGCGAAGGCCTCGTCTGTCGCTTCAGCGGCCGGGGCAAGGTCTGGGTTCAGACGCGCCAGATAGGCAGCTACCTGGGCTGGGTCTACCCGTTCCGTCCCACGAAGAACCGCGGCTAGGGGCAGCCGTTTCGGGCATCGGTTCACGGGCCGGTAGATCAAGATCGACGCCGCCAAGAGGGGCGATGCGGGCGCGGATCGCCGCCGCAAGATTGCGCGACGGGGCGCGTTCGCCCATCACCCGGCCTAAGATGTCCCGGGCCTCTTCCTCCATCGAGCGGCCGTGCTCGGCAGCCCGGACACGCAGGCGTTGCTTGATGTCGTCGTCCAGGTTGCGGATCGTGATGCTGGCCAGACTTGCGCTCCGAGGCTTTGGACGGACCGCACGCAATGATTGCATCTACTTCAATTGAGGTGGATGGCCGCGTCGGAAAAAGATGACGCCATGACCGTGGCGACGTCCCATTCACTGGCCCGCCGCATGGCGGTGACGGCGGGGAACGGGGGCAAGACCACCAAGCGTGACCCGACATCACCGTCGGAAGAGGTGGCCGCCGTAATAACGGGGTAATAACGGGGTAATAACGGGATCGGAAGCCCACGAAGCGGGTGGAGGGGGAACCTACATCTCCCAGGAGCTTGAAAAGGCTGTCTGTACCTCCTACATCCTTGGCCGGCGACCGGCGCTCAATCGCAGACGGCCGACTCCAGCCCCGCGATGGGCTCTCCGAAGCCGTCGAAAAAGGCGCTCGTCGTCAGGGCGCGCGTGTCGAGCTGCTCGGGTCCGATGGCGTCACACTGGCCGGTGTAGGTTCGCGCGTAGCGCTCCCACTCCAGCATCGCCGGGTCA
>SHZC01000046.1 GCA_009692505.1 Myxococcales bacterium | reverse complement strand
TTCGGTGCCGTTCTCGGTGATCGGCTTCTCGCCGCCGGAGCCGACCGAGACGAGCCGCGTGGCGTCGATGCCCTTCGAGACGAGGTAGGCGACGACCGCGTCCGCGCGGGCCTTCGAGAGCTTCACGTTGCCCTTTGCGTTGCCCTTATTGTCGGTGTGCCCCTCGACCGACAGCTTCTTGATCCGGGTCTGGGAGACCATGATGCCGGCCACCTGGTCGAGCAGGACGAAGCTCTTGGGGTCGAGCGCGGCCTTGCCGGTCTTGAAGTAGACCTTGTCGAGCACCTCGATCCGAGCGTCGCCGAGCTTGACGAGGCCTTGGTCGGGGCAGCCGTCGCCGTCGTCCACGCCGTTGATGATCTCGGCCTCAAGGGGGCACTTATCGGTCGCGTCGAGGATGCCGTCCTTGTCGTTGTCGCGGTCGGGGCAGCCGTCGTCGTCCTCGAAGCCGTCCTTGTCCTCCGGCTCCGGGCACTTGTCCGCAGCGTCAAGCACGCCGTCCGCGTCGTTATCCGGATCGGGGCAGCCGTCCTCGTCCTGGAAGCCGTCCTTGTCCTCGGCCTCCTTGGGGCACTTGTCGACGTCGTTGAGCAAGAGATCGGCGTCGTCATCGAGGTCGGGGCAGCCGTCCTCGTCTTGATCGCCATCTTTGTCCTCGGCCTGATTCGGGCACTTGTCCGTCTCGTCGAGGATCGTGTCCGAGTCGTTGTCGCGGTCGGGGCAGCCGTCCTCGTCCTTGAAGTTGTCTTTGTCTTCGGCCGTGCTCACGCACTCGTCAAGGCGGTTGACGATCCCGTCGTCGTCGATGTCGTGGTTGCCGCCGATCTGGATGTCCGCGCCGAGCATCGCGGCGAAGTGCGCAAACTCATCTTGGGCCGGGGCGTCCGGGCTGAACCAGCCGCGGAAATCGACCCGAACACCGAACATGTCGTTGATGAAGTACTTCGCGCCCACGCCGATGTTGTAGGCATAGTCGACGTCGTCGACCTTCACGAAGCCCGCGCCGGCCGAGAGGTAAGGCACGAGCGCCGCGTCGGAGAGGTGCACGACCCCGTCGAGGCCGAACTGGTGAACCGACTTGTCGACTTTACCCTCGCGGGTCCCGTCGTTGATCTTGCCGGCGTCCAGGTCAAACTCGCTGAGGACGAGCGTGTACATGGCCTCGACGGCGAAGACGCGGTTCACGTTGAACGCGACCGCCCCGCCAAAGGTCGGGCCGTTGCTGAGCTGCGCATCGCCTTCCCAGAAGCCCACGAGGGGGCTTACTTCGAGGCCATGGGGTCGAACTTGGGCGGCCACGGGGGCAGCCGCGCCAGTCGCGAGGACGAAGACAATCAGGTGCTGACGGGCCACGGTATTTCCTTCATAATTTGGGCCGGTAGCACCTAGCAGCCACTCTCAAGGGTGTCAAGCGATGCTCTCGGCTTGGGCGCGGGGCTCAATTCGTATTGAATTCGAGGAGGCCCGAACGTAGGGTCAATCGACCCTTGGGCGTGAGATGAGTCGAGGGTGGAGGTGTCGTTTGAAGTCGGGCAAAACGTTATTGGTCGTGATCTTCGTGCTCGTCGCGGTGATGGCCTCCGGGTGTGGGGGCTGTGGCGACAGTCCGCCGGCCGCCCCATCGCTACCGATGAACGTCACGCTCCTCGAGGCGCCGCTCTCCGGGCTGTCGGTGCCGGGCGACGTCATGGCCTTCGGAGGGACAGGCCCTCTGATCGGCGCGGTCGCGTCTATACAGGCCCTCATGACCCAGACCGGCGCGCCGCTGCCGCCGCTCGAGCCCATGGCGGTCGCCGCGCTTCGGAGTGAGTTGGCCCTGAAGAGCGAGGTCGGGCTCGACCTGACGATGCCCATCCGCTTCGCCGCGTTCAGCCCCAAGGCCTACCCGACCGACAGCGTGGCGCTCCTCATCGGCACGAAGGGGGAGGCGGCCTTCATCGCCACGGTGCCCGACGACCGCCAGGTCAACGTGCCCGGCAACGCCTATCAATACGCCCGCTTCCCCGGCGCGACCCTCCCGATCTACGTCAACTTCATCGGACAGACCGCGGTCATCACGCGCGCCGCCGACATGTTCCTCAAGCACCGGGACTTCCTGCAACGCCTGTCCGCGGCCAAGGTGAACGAGACCGTGGAGGTCGTCTTCGCCGTCCGAAACCTGACGCTGCTCTACGGCCCCGAAGTCGACACCCGCATCGACGAGCTTCACAAAAGCGTCGCCCAAGTCCTCAGCGTGCTGCCCAAGGCGGGGCCGAGCTGGATGGTCAAGGCCGCCTTCGACAGCGTGGGGGGGGTCGTCAAGGAGCTTGACGAGGTGCGCTTCTTCCTCCGAGCGCGGGGGGACGGCCTGAACATGAGCTTGGCCTTCCAGCCGAGCGTCGGCAGCGGCCTGTCCAAGGTCTTCTCCGAGCTGCGTGGGGCGGGCGATGGGGCCTTCCTCGACGTGCTGCCCGCCGACTCGCCGTTTTTTCTGTGGGCGAACTTCAGCCCGACGCGCCTCGCGGCCTCGGCCAAGCGCATTGCGGATGTGACGGTCGGGCCGATGGTCGCCGGAGATGCGACGAAGAAAGAGCTCTACAGCCAAGCCATGGTCGACGCGATCAGCGCGATGTCCGGCGAGTTCGCGGTCGCCGCCCACGGACCCTTGAAGGGCGAAGGGCTGTCCGTCACCACGCTCTTCGGCGTGCAGGATCCGAACAAGGCGAGGCTCGCTCAGGCGGCCTTGACCCAGATCGCCGCCGAGCCCGGCGCGGTGGACTACTACGCCAAGCAGGGGCTCGTTGTGGCGATGAAAGATGCGGCTTATGCGGTCGAGGGCGCGCCGGTCGCGATCGTCACGCTGAAGCCCGCGGCGGACAATCTCATGCTGCGGTCGGCGAGCGTCGCTTTGGCTGACGCGTTCTCCCATCACATCGCCGTCGGTTCAAAGTTCGGGGTCTATGCCATGGGCGAAGACGCACGTCCGCGGATCGAGGCCGTCTTGGGCGGCAAGCTCGCCGGGGGGCTCCGCGCCGCCGTGGGTCCGGCGTTGGCGTTGAAGCACGCGGCGAAGAACTCGTTCTTCCTCGTCTACGTCTCCCCGATCGAGATCGTCCGCCGTGCGCGCCTCGCGGGGGCGAACGCTTGGGCCACGCTCGTCGAACCGCTGAAGAACGAGACGGGGCTCGCGCTGAGCGCCGGGGTCGATGGTGCCTCGCTTGCGGTCGTCCTCGACATGCCGATCGAGCAGGCCACGAAGCTGTTTCAGCTCGTCGAGAAGCTGAAAGGGCCCCGCTGACTCCTATGGATCATCGACGGCCCGTGGGCCTGCCTGGCGTCATTCTCTCTGGCGTCCTCATCTGCGCCACGCTCCTTATGGCCTGCGGGGGGCCGGGCGCGAGGGTCGCCGTGCCCGATCAGCCCCGTTCGCCCCTGCCAGACGGAGTGATCGCCGCGGGGTTCAGCCCCGATCTGGCGCTGGCCCTCGATCGATTCACCACCCACGCGCGGCGCGCCCGCCCAGTGCCCGACCTTCAGTCGGTTGCGCGTCTCGCTTTGTCGACGATTGATCCTCGAGCCCACGTCAAGGGTCCGGTCTTTCTCTCGCTCCATCACGCCCGTGTCGGGGGGCAGGTCCGGTGGCTCATGCTCGTGCCTCGGGAGGCGGGCGGCGGCCATTCGTCGGGCCCCGACCTTTCGTCCGGCCCGGACCTCCAAAAACGCCGCTTCCGATCACAGACCGTCTACGTCTCCACGGTCGAGGACGGTCGCTTGCTCCTCACCGACGATCCCGAGTCGGCCGAGCGACTCAAGCCGTGGGCGTTGGGCTTTCGCGGGACCGCGAGCGAGGCCGACTTCTCCGTCCGCGTGGCCTTGTCCATGCTGAGGGAAGAGGTCGCTCGGGTCGCTGCGCCAGGCACCACACCCAGCTCGTCGCTGAGCCGTTCCCTCGTGCTCGCCGGGCTGCGGCAGGTCGAGTCCTTTGAGCTCTCCGCGCAGCTCTCGGAGGACACCGTCTCGCTCGGCGCTCGGGTTCACCCGCTGCCGGGGACCGGGCTGGCGGTGCTCGCGGAGACGGCGGGCGCGCTCGATCCGAGGCTCTTCGACTTCGTACCGTCGGACGCGCCGCTGGTCGTCGTCGGCGACTTCACGGACGCGGCTTGGGGCCCGCTGCGCCAAGCGATCCGCGAGACGTCCGAGGCGGATACGCAGCTCCATGAAGACGATCGACGGTGGCACCTCGCGACCTTTGACGCGCTCCGCAGCGACTTCATGCTGTCCGTCCAGGCGATGCCCGGCGCGGACAGTCCGAGCATTCTGGGCGTCTTCACTCCGGCGGATCCACGAACCCCCTCGACGGTCCTGCAGGCCCTCGGGCGCGGTCTCTCGCCGCCCGAAGCTGCGGCCATCGGGCCTCACCGAGTCTACCAGCTCGCGCCCCAGGACGACGAGAGCGGGAGCGCGCTGTCGGTGGCCGATGGGCGCCTCTTCGTGGCCTCGGGCGGCACCCCTTATGCGACGCTCGAGAGTATTCTGTCGGGCCGCTGGCGGACCGGTGCTGCCCACCACGAGGGCCTCTCATGGGCTCGTGCACACGCAGCCCCTCGGCCGTTCGTCGTGACCGCCGCCAACCTCGTCGAGCTCCTTCACATCGCCCATCCGCCAGAGCGCGCGAGAGGGGCGGCTGAGGCGAAGGCCATCCAGACCGATACGGTCGTGGCTTTCAGCGTCGGGACGGACGGCCAGTCGCTACAAGCCCGCTTGGACATCCCCGTGGCCCACGTCGAAGCCCTGTTCCGGCTGGTTGAGAGCAGCACGACCGAGCCGTCGGCGACGCCGTCCTCGGAGTGGCTCTTTCCTGAAGGCATCTGACGGCTTAGTGTAGTCTTTCGTGGCAGTCAGGGCGCTCACCGGCGGCGGGCAGACACCGGGGCAGTAAAGCGATCTTCCGGGATTTGCGTACGCACTTGTTGATACAAGCATCCGGCCCCCTACCCTCACATGAGGAGGTGCCCCATGCGTGTCACCGGGCTTCGTGAGCTTCGAGAAAACCTCTCCGCCCTGCTCGACGGCGGGGAGCCCGTGTTGGTGACCCGGCATGGAAAACTCTCGGGTCTTTACCTTCCGTTGGACGATCCGAACCACATCCCGACGGAGCTCAGCAGGGAACTGGCGGGGGTGCTGGGCAGGCACTTGGCCGGACTTTTGGACGCCCACGGCGCCACCGAGGCGGACATCCAGGAGGACTTCGATGCTCATCGCCGCCGTCGTCGGTGACGCCAACGTCCTGCTGTCGGCGGCCATCGGCAAGGCAGCGCTCCGGGTAATCACCGAGTTCGGCGTCGAGGTGCACGTCTGCGGGTTCAACGCCGAGGAGGTCGTGGAGTACCTGCCCCGCCTCGCGTCCAAGTACAAGCTGCCCTATGACCTCGTCGAGCTGCGGTGGCGGTTGCTGCCCGTGCAACTCCATCCGGAGCCGGACTACACAGGGCACCTGAAACAGGCACGGGCCGACCTTGCTGACCGTGACCCGGACGACGCCCCCCCCGGGCCTTGGCCCGAGCCCTGGGCTTGCCGCTGTGGACGAACGACAAAGATCTCGTGGGCCATGGCGTTGAGTGCTTCACGACGGCCCGGCTCCTGGCGCTGTTGACCGGGTGACTGAAGCCCAACGACGTCTACCGAGGCGTGCGCTCCGGCGCCGCCGCCCCCCGCTCCGGCGGTGCGGCAAAGACCATCGCCTTGGGCCAGGCGGCGTCGTAGGCCTCGCGGGTGATGTGACCCCGCTCCCACAGCAGCTCAAGCAGACGTCGCATCCACACCCCGTAGTAATCGGCGACGACGCCCTTGAGGAACTGCTTGTGATAGCGGCGCGGGCCGGGCAGGAGCCGCGTGAGGAAGGCGACCTCGACGGGCAGCAGGTCGGCCGGAGCCTTGTCGAAGTAGTACCTTGAGGCGTCGCCGATCCCGAAGACCTGCGGACCAAACTCCACCACGTTGAGATAGAGTGCCATGAGCTCGTCTTTCGTGAAGGACTGCTCGATCAGCCAGGCCACGACGACCTCCTCGAACTTGCGCGACAGGGTCTTGTGTCGGTTGAGGAAGAGGTTGCGGGCGAGCTGCATGGTCAACGTCGAGCCGCCCCGCGAGAAGTGGCCGGTCTCGAGGTTCTTGGCCAGCGAGCCCCGGAGGTGCAGGAGGCTGACGCCGCCGTGTCTGTAAAAGCCTCCGTCCTCCTGCGTCACGATGGCGATCGGCAGCAGCGGCGTCACCGCGAACAGCGAGGTCCACCGCTCGCTCAAAGGCCCCGTGACCCGCCGAATGACCTCCCCGTCGGGCATCTCGAAGCGCGTCTCGAACGACGCGCGGAGCTCGTCGAAGTCGATCGCCGGGTTGAGTCGCGTGATGCGGAAGTCGGCGAGGTCGAGGCGCACGTCGAGCTCGGTCAACTCCGGGTGATCGAAGTCGAGGCCGAGGAATAACTTGAGCCCGCCCTTGCCGGCGGCCTGTACCGGCTGCAGGTGCGGGAGGAGGCCGGTGGGGAAGGCGGCGACGATCCGATCGGCGGCGACGCTGCCGCTCTGGATGTCCAGCGTACAGGAGCGTAGGCCACCATCGAGCTCGGCCGACGCCATGACGGACAGCTCCAGGGGGCCGAGCAAGACCAGGGTCTTGTCGAGCCGGATGTGGGTCCGAGGGCCGTTGACGTGAGGCTCACGTTTGACCACCAACTCGCCCTCGGCAGACAGCGAGTACGGGCCGACCTTGCCATCGGCGACCGCACGGTGATCGACCATGAGATCCCGAAGGGAGAGCTCTCCGCGCAGCTCGGCGCGCTCGGCGTCGAAGTCGACGAAGAACGAAGAGCGCGCCGACAGCGTGCCGGAGAGGGACGCGTCGATGGGGGCCAAGTCCAGCGCCACGACCTCGGTGCGAAGGCTTGCCCCCCGCTTCCCAAGCAGCCCGCTGGCTTCGACCGTCCCGCCCCCAGGCAGCTTCAGGGTCATCGAGAGCGGCCGCTCCGTGGGCGAGGATGCGTCGGAGAGGCCAGGTGCCGAGCCCAGGAGGCTAGGAGCCGCGTCCAAGAGGCCATACGTCGAGCCAAGCTCGAGCGCCGCGTCCACGAGCAGGCCGTCGACGACGCGCTGAAGGATGGACGCCGGTGGCTCGGTCGTGGGGCGGTCGGGGTTGTCGGCCTCGGTCTCGGGCTCGGCCTCGACACCGGCGGGCGCAGCGGTGGCCGCAGCCTTGGGCTCGACCCGAAGCCGACCACCGATGATCTCAAGTCGACCCTGCGGGTGCCGTCGATAGCGCGCTTGCCCGATCTCCAGCGAGAGCTCGGAGGTCAAGGCGCGTCGGTAGGGGCGCTCGCAGGTGACGGACCAGTCCGAGATCTGACCTTCGAAGCGACACGGACCGGCCTCGGGCGTCTTGAACTCGAAGGTGGCCGTCATCGCCCCCTCGCCGTCGATACTCGCGGCCTCGATTCGGACGTCCGTGGTCCCGGCGCGATCGAGCACTCGCCCATGCGTCGCCCGCAGAACCGGCAGGGAGAGCGGCGGGCCAGCCTCGGAAGGGGAGCCCGTCGACGAGGCCTTGGGCCTGAGGGCCTCCAACGCCCGAACAAAGCCGCGAGTGGTCCCGTCCCCACGAACGGCGAGCTCGTAGTCCACCAGCTCCAGTGAGCCGGGACGCAGGCGGCCGCGGAGCGCGTTGAGGAGCCCTCTGACGTCGAGAAAAGCGGACACTCGGGCCGCCTTGAACACCGGCTCGGCCTCGGGACCGACCGACACCCCCAAGAGCTCGACGCCCGACAGCCCGACGGGCTCGATCTCGGCGATGACAATTGGCTGACCCGAACGCGCCTCAAGCCCGGGGAGCGCGCGCCGAACACCCCATCGAATCAGGGGTGCGTAGGCCAGCGAGGCGACAGTCGCCAACGCCACGAGGCAAAGGCCGATGATGAGGGGTCGACGAGTCAATCAGATCCGCGCGAGGACGAGCACGTCATTCTCCGGGGTGCCGATGTCCGGGCAGCTCTCGGCCCTTACGAGATCGACGACGCGAAGGTCGAGGCGCGAGGTCAGGCAGACCCAGTCCGCGAGGCTGCGAAGTCGCTTATTGACGCGGATCTGTCCGGCCTGGGGCTTTGCCTTGCCGAACGCTTTCCACGTATCGAAGTCATCGGTGCGGTGGAACTGCACGTTGCGTGTGGTCGGTCCAAAGTCGCCGCCGACAAAGAGCAGGCCCTCAGGCAGGAGGCAGCTGCTGAGGTTGGCCATCGCCGTGGCCCACCGCTCGTCGTCGACGATGTGAAACATCACGCCAATCGCCGAGCAGTAGTGGACCTTCCCGCCGATCCGGTCAGGCCCGAAGCTCGGATCGGCGATGTCGGTCGACAGGACGCTCACGCCGCTGTTCTCCGCGTACTTCTGGCGCAGGTAGCCGGCCATGTTCTCGGCGATCTCCACGGCGACCGCTTGCTCCGCATGGATGACATCTCGAAAGAAGTCCACCCAGTGTCCCGTGCCCGAGCCGATGTCCAGAAGCCGCAGGCCCGCGCGCTTGCGGAGCATTCGCCAGGCCTCCACGGCGGCGCCTTGGGGGGGAGGCTCCAATCGGGCGAGGACACGAATGATCGCGTTCTCGACGGCGTTGTAGTGGAACCGCGCCTCGCTCTCGGCGACCGCGCCGATGGTCATGCGGTCTTCGGGCGCTCCCCGCACGTTGGCTCGGTAGAAGCTCTCGAAGAAGGCCTTCTCATCGTAGGCGACCTGCTCTTCGCCTTCCGCGGGGCTCGGGCCGTTGTCGAAGGGGCGTGCGCGCATGGGCGGCAGCATCGACGGAGGGGCGGCCCAAGGTCAACGGGCAGACCGAACGGAGGCGCGCGCTTGCATGACGCGGGGTGTCGTGCGTCAAATTACCCATCATGGACTCCAAGCCGTCGCGAGCCGTTCACGGTCCCGAAACCACAGACGCTGCGAGTCCGGCAGTGGCCGTCATGACCCATAGTCCGGCAGTGGCCGCGTTTGCTGCGAGTCCGGCAGTGGCCGTCCGGGCCGAGCGGGAGCGCGCGCCGACCTCCGATGGGGTGCTCTTGGGGATGCGCCGATACCCGCGGCCCGGCGCGCCGCCCGTCTTGCTCCTTCACGGGCTGGCCCAGAACCTCAACGGTTGGGATCTGCCCGTCGAAGGCCACAGCCTCGCGCAGCACCTCTCGCTCCAAGGCTTCGACGTCTGGCTCGGCAACTTCCGCGGGCACGGGCGCGATCCCCACCGCAGCGGCAGTGGGGCTCGCTCGGCGCGCATCGATGACTTCGGCGTCTTCGATGTGCCGGCGTTCGTGCAACGCATCGTCCGGGCCACGGGTCGAGCGCCGTTCATCGTCGGGCACAGCATGGGGGGCATCGCCACGCTCATCCACCTGATCGGGGCGTATAGCGCCGAGGGTGGGCGCGTCGGCCGCGATGACGACCTCGCAGGCGCGCGCAACGCCGAGCTGCCCGGCTTGGTCCTTGTGGGCACGCCGCCAGCCCTGACCTGGCACAAGCAGCTCGGCCCGGCGTCCCTCCTTCGGGGCGAGTACTTCGAATACAACGAGCTCTTCCAGCTCATCTTGGGACGCAAGGCCGTCATCGGGCTGCTCGACCGCCTGCCGATTCGTCGTTTTGCGACGCGCGCGGTCGCCGAGAGCGCGGAGGCCGGGTCCCGTTGGCCGGGGCCGCTCCGACACCTGCCGGATGGTCTCACGCGGGTCGTGGGTCACGCCGTCAGCGAGGTGCTCGCCCACACCTTGTGGAACCCGCGAAACATGACCTCGGCCCTCGTCGACGCGGAGTTGAAGTTCACGCTCGACGATGTCTCCCGAGCCGTCCTTCGACAGTTCGTGGACTGGATTCGGCACGAGACGGCGCGGGAGTACGTCGTGGGCGGAATGGGGCCCCCGCTGGTCTACGCCGACCACCTCGACCGCGTCGTCACGCCCGTCTTGTGGGTCGCCGGAGAGTTCGACCGGGTCGCGCCGCCCTCAGTCATGCGCTCGCACGGCCTCTCGCGGATCAAGAGCCCCGACCGCGCATGCCTCGTCCTTCGAGGCTTCGGCCACAACGATCTCCGCATGGGCAAACACGCGCCGACCGCCCTCTTCCCTGCGGTCGAACGCTGGCTGAGTGACCGCGCCTCCGTGGCGAATTCTTCGGTCATTCGATGGCAGGATCCGGCCCTCCGGACGAAGCGATCGCGGTAGGCCATACGCCCGCTTCTCGGCGAGGCACGCCACCGTTGGACGCCGTCTGTGACCGGCTTTGACAGAGCGATCGACGCCGAGTGGCAAAAGGAGGCGCAGGTTGTCCGCTGCAGTCAAGCGTGCACATCGCGCGCGGAGAGAGGGGTTTTATGCTTGGCGAAAGAATCATCGAAGGCAAGGGCGACGCGGCGAGCTGGCGAGGCGCCATGTTCTTCGACACGGCGTCGGTGAAGCTCAGCAAGCTCAACGCGAGCACTCTGATGTTTGAATACGAGGTCGCCGAAGACGGCAGCACCTCGGGTGGCGCCTATGAGTGGAAGTAAGGTCGGCTGGTAGGGACTCAGCCCTTCTTCAGCCCCGAGACCATGAGCCCCAGGGCATACCTTCGCGCGGCCACGGACTCGTCATCATCGACGAGGGGGGTCTCCAGCCGCGCATACCCCAACGCCTCCAGGGTTTCATTGACGATCGGGGCGAGCTCGGCCTGAGTCCTTCGGGACAGCTTCTGCCAACGGCCTTGGCTGTCCGAGTCGATCTCCGTTCGGCCGTAGGTCTTCCAATCGCCGAGGCCGACGTTCTGCTTCGACGAGAGGGCGCCTGCGACGAGCCCGTCGGGCAAGACCTCGCCCAGGTCTGAGAAGACGCGCTCAAGCTCGCGCTCGGGCGCCGCGATGAGGTCCTCATACCGCAGGCGGATGCAGTCCTCGCCGCGCCGCTCCCCGAGCTTCGTCAAGCTGCTTGACAAGTCGACCCAGGCCCGCGCGAAGGCCTCAAGGGGCTTGGGGTATCGACGGATGTAGTCGTGCAGTTCGGAGAGGTAGACGCCGTTCTTGCGGCAGAGCTCGTCCATGCTCACGGCGCAGTCGAGGCCGTGCCGCGTGATGATCACGTAGCGGACGTGTCCACCGACGAGGCGATCGATGTCGTCGACGTGGAACGCGTCAAACGCCGTCTTCTCGACCCATCGCGGCTTGCCGACCCGCGCGGCGTGCTCGACGTGAAAGCCGAAGGCCAGATCTCGCAGCCTCGAACGCGTCTCGGTCGGCTCGAAACCTGCGAGCGACAAGCCGCGCTCCACCCCAATCTCGGCGCCCTCGGCGATGTGCTCGCGCTTGAGGAATCGGGCACACGCGGAGAAGAGGTTCGTCTCCCCCGGACACGCGAACGAGGGGTGGGCGTCGAAGAGGCGCCGCAGGAGCGTCGTGCCCGAGCGGGGCGCCCCGAGGATGATGACGCCGAGTCGTCGACGGTCGATTGAAGCGGGCTCGGTCACCGCGCGTGCCCCGGCTTACAGCGCGAGGAACGAGAGCATCTGCTTGATGCTGTCGAGGTTCTCGAGGTTGACGTCCGTGGGCTTGAACCGCCGGCCCGAGGCGCCCTCCAGAAAGACGATGAGATCCACGAGCGCGAACGAGTCGAGCACCCCGGTCGAGAAGAGCAGGGTGTCCTCGTTCACGTCGGCGGCGTCGACCCCGCATTGACTGACGAGGTAGTCGGTGATGGTCTGGCGAGTCACGTTCATGGCTTGGGGTCTTACCACGCCACGCCGACGAACCGAAGCATCAGGCGCAGGCTGTCGAGCGGTCGCCCCGCCTCGCTCGTCGACGCGAGCAGCGCGCCGGCCGAGACGAAACTGAACGTGATGAAAGTGCCGAGTGGGACGAGCGCCTTGTGATTCCATCGCTTCCACCCGCGGACACGCTTCGTGCGTTGCCACGTCAGGAAGACCGCGACACCCAGGCCGTGCCAGAGGCCCCAGAGCAGGTAGTTCAGCGAGCCTGAGTGCCAGAGGCCGGTGGCCAGGAACGTGGCGAACACCGCGGCATAGGGGCTCCGGGTCAGCCCCATCATCGGCATGTAGACGTACGCTTGGCAGAAGGCGGCGAGGGTCATGTGCCAGCGCTTCCAGAACACCGTGATGTTCGGCGCGAAGATGGGCCAGTTGAAGTTCTCGGCGACCCGCAGCCCGAAGAGCAAGGACGCGCCGATCGCCAGATCGCAGTACGCGCTGAACTCAATCCACGTGTGAATAAGGCTGCAGGACGCGAAGCGCCAGACCGCGAACACCGGGGCCGTGTCGGCGTGCGTGATCAGCCACTTGCCGGAGGCGTCCAGGGAGAGCTCGGACAAGATCAGACCGACGATCACGAACTTCTTCACGAGCCCATGAATCATGCGCGTGAGGCCCTCCACCACGTCGTCGCGGGTGGCCCGAACCTGGCGGTGTTTTTCGAAGTGGTCGAACCGCTCAATGGGCCCGGCCGTAAACGTGGGGAACGACAGCAGCCAGGTGCAGAAGACCGGCAGCGTCGTCGGGCGCAAAGTGCCTCGGCCCCGCTCGATGGCGTAGTGGATGAGCTTGAAAGAGTAGAAGGACAGGCCAAGCGGCAAGGTCGTCTTCAGGCCCAAAAAGACCGGCAGATATTTATAGGCAGCCAGGTGGATCAAGAGCCCGGCGATCAGGAGGGGAACGGGCCGTCTGAGGGGGGCCAGGAAGTAGACCAAAGCCCCGGCGACGAGCACCGCCACGAAGCCCGGAGCGTCGACCGAGAGGAGGAGGGCTGCGGACAAGGCCGAGAAGAACGTCGGCGCGAACCTCAGCGGCAGCCGATGGTGAACGACCGCGCCGAGCAGGACCGCGATGAAGAAGGGAGCGGTGTGGACCACGCGCCCTAGAACCCCTGATAGGCGAAGACCCTCGCGCCGCTGGCCGTCTCCAGCAGTCGAAGGAGCGCCAGGAAGAGCCCCGTACCCAGGACTATCGCCTGAAGCGCCACGCCGAGCCGATGGGCGAGTCTGAAGCCGAGTCTCTCCGTCGTTTGGACTTCGTGCATGAGGGCGGTGACTTACTCTCCGTTGAGCCTCGCGTCGAGTTCGATCTGTGCGCGACGCCGCGATTGGGCGAGACTATCGACCGTGGCCGACATCAAGAACTACATCAGCACCCCCGGCGCAGTGAAGCTGCGGACCGAGCTTGACCTCCTCTTTCGCGTCGAGCGTCCCAAGGTCGTGCGGAACGTGGCCGCAGCGGCCGCCGAGGGCGATCGAAGCGAGAACGCCGAGTACATCTACGGCAAGAAGCGGCTCCGGGAGATTGATCGTCGCCTGGAGTGGCTCAGCAAGACCCTCGACGCGATCATGATCATCGAGCCGCCACGGAGCTGCGAGGTGATCGCGTTTCTACACTTCGTCGAGCTCGAAGATGATCACGGCAAGGTCTTGACCGTCCGCATCGTCGGGCAGGATGAGACGGACGCCAAAGCCGGCTGCATCTCGTGGAGATCACCCGTGGGCCGGGCGTTGCTCCAAAAGCGGGTTGACGACCGGGTGACGGTTCAGACGCCGGGTGGTCAAGTCAGCTTTACGATTCTCGACGTGCGGCTGACGGCCTGACGAGAGCCGCGCTCAGGCGCTCCGCAGGTGCTCGGAGAGGCGACGTTTGACGGCGTCGTGCTGCGCCCGAGGCTCAGCGGCGGGGTCGAGCGAGAGGTGGTCATCTGATAGCCGACCGTCCGAGAGCCGGTCGTCAGGCCCAAAGCGGACCTGGAGCTTCGGGACCATCTCCAGCCCTGGCAGACCCAGGGACTCGTGATGCGTAAAGTCGTCGGCCCAGGGCACCGTGGCGATCACGATCTGGCCGGCGTTCAGGAGCGTCGCGACGACCGCATAGGACGTACTTCGAAGCTCCAGCCGACCCCCGCCGAGCTTGTGCAGATCGTCGCTGGCGAAGGCCAGACGAAAGACCTCGTGATGGTGGCCCCAGAGCGACTCCTCGAGCGCGGCGGCCAGCGCCTGCCCGGTCCGCTCCAGGTCGTCGTGGATGATGAGCAGGACCGCCCGGTGCCCCCGCTTCTGCTCCCGCAACGGCCGATCAATGTCGCCCGCCTCGGTGGTCCACTTCGCGAGCGGGTCGTCGTCCTGCGTCTCAAGGACCCCTCGAACGATGCCCCCACCGGCCAGGTCGTAGCCGTCCACGAGCACGAACCGCGAGGTGTCCGTGGCCTCGTGGGAGAGGTCGCAGGCCAGCGGGCGGCGAAGGCGAAGGACCACCTCGGCGACCTCATGCCGCTCCACGCGCTCGCGTCCGGTCGAGCTCGACAGCTCTGAGGCGTCGACGACCTTCCGGATCTCCTCGACCTCGCAGAGCCCAGAGTAAGTGGCGAGCTTCAGCTTGTAGGTCTTGCCCAAGCGGAGCGGCTGCCGGCCGAGCCAGAAGACGTTGGCCTCGAGCCGATTCGAGACGCGCGGGGCCGAGTCGACGTGGGCCATCACGTCTCCCCGCTGCACGTAGATCTCCTCGGTCATCGTCAGCCCCGTCGACCGTCCGGCCCCGACGCTCTCCGGCTCGAGCGCGCTGAAGGCCTCGATACGCAAGATGCGGGTGCGCTTGCCGGAAGGGGAGAAGACGACCTCGTCGCCGGGCCGCAGGCTGCCTTGGGTGACCCGTCCGGCGATGATTCGGCGGTCGTCGCCGAGGCGGTTGAAGCGGTAGACATCCTGGACCGGCAGGCGGAGCGGTAAGTCCTCGGGCTGCGGTGCCTTTCGGAAACCGTCCATCGCCTCGAGCACCGTGGGGCCTTCGTACCAAAGGGCGCGCTCGGACCGCGTGACGACGTTGTCCCCGTCCATGGCGCTGACGGGGATGAACGCCGCCGGGAAGACGTCGAGCTGTGCGAGAAAGGCGCGGTACTCGTCGCAGATCTGCGTGAACGTCTCGGCGCTGAAGCCCACGCGATCCATCTTGCTGACGACGACGACGATCTGCCGAATCCCGAGCAAGCTGAGCAGGTAGCCGTGGCGCCGGCTGTTCTCGCGGACGCCCTCGGCGGCGTCGATGAGCAGGATGGCCGCCTCAGCGCGTGCCGCACCGGTGATCATGTTCTTCAGGAACTCGATGTGCCCAGGCGCGTCGATGATGAGGTAGTCCCGCGTTTCCCCCGGGAAGAAACACCGCGCCGAGTCGATCGTGATGCCCTGCGCCTGCTCGGCCTCCAAAGCGTCGAGCAGAAACGACAGCTCGAAGGCCTTGCCCTGCTGGTCGCAGAGGTTTCGGATCTTTATGATCTTCGCCGGGTCAATCGCGTGGGTGTCCGCGAGGAGCCGTCCGACGAGGGTCGACTTGCCGTGATCGACGTGGCCGACAATCACGATGTTCATCTGCTCACGCACGCTTGGCCTCACATGTAGCCATCACGACGGAGCTTCTCCATCGCGTGTGGATCTTCCTGGTCCTGCGCCCGCCCGGCGCGCTCGGCGACGTTTGTATTTCTCAGCTCCACGAGGATGTCCTCGGTGGTCTTGGCGCACGAGGCGACCGACGAGGTGCACGGCGCGCAGCCGATGGAGCGATACCGGCGGCCGTCCCCCTGGTCGAAGTAGAGCGGGATGATCGGGATGCCCTCGCGCTCGATGTACTCCCAGATATTGATCTCACTCCAGTCCAGGATGGGGTGGATGCGGATATGGGTGCCCGGCGCGAAGTCCGTCTTGAACTGGTTCCACAGCTCTGGCGGCTGATCATCCAGGTTCCAGTCATTATCGACCCCACGCGGGGAGAAATATCGCTCTTTCGAGCGGCTTCCCTCTTCATCGCCCCTCGCGCCAACAATGACACCCGTGTACGGCTCCTTATTTGGCTCGATCGTATAGGTGCCATCCGGCATGACCCGATAGCGCGTCCCCGTTCCATCGAGGGTGGACTTCAACGCCTGAGTCTTGAGCGAAGCGCAACAGTTCAGCCGACCCCGCTGGTGATTCATCCCCTCGGCCAACGCTGCTTCGTTCTGTCCGAAGATAATCGAGAGGTTCCACTCTTTGACCATCCGATCCCGATACTCAACCATGCTCTGAATCTTATAAGATGTGTCGATATGGACCAATGGGAAGGGCACATGGCCAAAGAAGGCCTTGCGCGCGAGCCAGAGCATCACGGTCGAGTCTTTACCGATTGACCAGAGCATGCACAGGTTCTTGAAGTTCTTGTACGCCTCGCGAAGGATGTAGACGCTCTGCGCTTCGAGTCGGTCAAGGTTGTCCACGACAAGGTCTCCACGTTGAAGGCTGCCCGACGGCTGATGGCACCTTAGCGGCAACGTCGCTTTTTTTCCAGTGCGACGACATATTCCGACCGGAAAGGTGCTGGTTTAGGCGAGGCCGGCGATCAGGTCGTAGGTCCATGATGCCCAGTCGATGAGGTCTTGAAGCTCGTCAGAAGTCAGGGTCCGTTCCTCGGCGAACGCGATCCCGACGACGCCGATGCAGACCCGGCCCCCGGTGACGACCGGCAAGGCCACCGCACATCTCGCGGACACTTGTTTCGCCAAAGGCCGAACGTCGCCCGTCGTATCCGCCTGCAGGTTGCAGGTCTGCGCGGGCGAAAGGCGCGCCCAGGCGAGCCCCGCCATGCCCTTGCCCTTGGGCACCTCGACGACCGCAAGGGCCACCTCCGTGGGCAGGCCGAAGTGGGTGATGAGGTGAAGCGAGCCGTCCAAAACGCGATGAACCGAGCCTGAGACGCCGTGCCGCGAGCGGACCGCATCGGCGAAGGCGCGTCCGATGTCGGGCTCAGCCATCAGAGCTGCTCACCCTCCCGATCGAAGGAGCGGCTGTCGTTGGGGCTGTACTTCTGCTCGGTGTCCGCGAAGACGCGTCGAAAGCCGTCCCGAAGGTCATGGGTGGCGAGCAGCTCGAAGTAGATGCGGACGGCCTCGTAAATGGCGGTGATGTCCTGCGCCGGGAAGATGAGCTCGCGAAGCCGCGCGCCGAAGGGCAGACCCCGCGTGAAGTAACCGGTGACCTTCTTGAGCTTGCCGATCACGGCCCGGTCGCTGAGGTCCGTCCGAATGAGATCGAAGTACCGGAGCAGCACGTCGCGCCGCTCGTCGAGGCCGGGCTCGAAGGCCGGCAAGCCCGCGAAGTGGTCGGCGATCGCGCGCAAGATCCACGGGTCGCGCAGCGTGCCCCGACCGACCATGACCCCGTCCGCGCCGCTCTCGTCCAAGGCCCGCACGGCGTCGTCTACGGTCAAGATGTCGCCGTTGACCAAGACCGGCACCTTGACCGCTTTTTTCACGGCCCCGACGACCCGCCAGTTGGCCTGCCCCCGGTACATATCATTCCGGGTTCGTCCATGGACGGCGATCATGGCGGCGCCTTCTTGTTCGGCGATGTGCGCGACCTCGGGGCTGTTGATGCAGTCCCAATCCCAGCCGAGCCGCATCTTGACGGTCATCGGGATCGTTATGGCTTGACGGACGGAGCGAAAGAGTTGCTGTGCCAGGCTGGGCTCACGGAGCAGCGCGGAGCCGGCGCAGCCGCCCGTCACGGTCTTGCTCGGGCAGCCTAAGTTGAGGTCGATGATGTCGGCCCCGAGATCCGCGGACATCCGGGCGGCCTCGGCCATGCGGATGGGGTCTCGGCCGTAAATCTGGATGCTGACGGGGTGCTCGTCGGCGCCGAGGGCGGCCATGTTCCAAGCCTTCGCCACGTTGCGCGAGAGGGCCTCGCTGCTCACGAACTCTGTGACCGTCAGGCCGCAGCCGCCGAGCCCGCGGACGAGCGTCCGAAACGGGCGGTCGGTGATGCCCTCCATGGGGGCGAGGACGCAGGCCGGGGCGATGCGGAGGTGTTCGACGTCGAAAGCCAGAGGGCGCATGGCTGCGCAGGTTAGGGAGGCCGGGGGCTGGTGTAAAGACGCCGCTCAGTCGTGGAAGACCCAGCAGTGCCGTGTCGTGTCCGCAGTGCCCGGGTTCAGGAGCAGGCAGGGGAAGCCGTTGTCGCAGTCGGCGTCCCGCTCGCAGATCCGCGTGCAGTAAAACGACGGGGCCCCCGTGCTGCCGGTGCCGGTGAGGCACGCCGCCCCGGGGGGACAGAGCTGCTGATCGGCGGCGCAGTCGATGCTGCAGATGCCGACCTTCTCATTGGTGTTCGAGTCCAGCTGAACGCAGGCGCCGCCGGGGCACTCGGCGTCGACGTTCTGGTCACCTTCGGAGCGCCCCGTGGCCTCGCAGTCCCGGAGCAGATCGTTGGGCAAGGACTCGCGACAGTGGCCGGTCGCACAGAGGACATGGGCGGTATTGCAGTCGGTCGCCCGCTCGCAGTCGCCGTCAATTTCGACGGTGCCGGCGACGACTCGATTGCATTGGGAGGCGACGTATTCGCGCCAGTCGTGGACCCACTCCGTCGCTGTGCCGGGGTTACACGGCGTGCGGTTCAGACGGTCGATGCAGTTGGGGATCCGCTCAGGCTCAAAGGCCATCGTCCCGCGTTCGAGGCGGTCCGTCGCGTCGTCGAGGCACGCTGCGGCGTTGCGCTCCACGCAGGTCTCAATCGTGGCACCCGGCAGCCCCAGGACTGAGGTCCGAACGCCATCCCCTACGCAGCCCTTCGCCCAGGTGCACAGCGCGGTCGCGCGGTCCTGGCAGAAGGCCGTGACCTCCGCGAGCGTGGCCTCCTCCATCGAGAGGTCGGGCAGGAGGGCCGCGTCGTCCACGATCCCCTGGTCGGGGACAGACGCATCGGAGCCGGCCGGGCCCGAGCCGCCGTCGCTCCCGCCACCACAGGCGTTCAGGGCGAGCGCGGACAGGGTGTAGACGCCCGCGAGTGTCCATCGTTGAAATTCGGACATCGGTGGTTCTCCATGAGGTCGCGGCTTAATGCTCGTATCGTGCGCCGCGGTCCAAAGCAGTCAAGAGAAAGGCCAAACGTGAAGGTCGAGTTTTTCTTCGACATCGTCTGCCCCTACGCCTACCTCGCGTCGACGCGCATCGAGGCCATCGCGGCACAAGCGTCCGCGACGGTTGAGTGGAAGCCGATTCTGCTCGGCGGCCTCTTCAAACACGTCGGCGCTCCGCAGGCCCCCTCGATGAGCCCCGCTCGCGCTCGAATGAACCTCCTGGATATGCAGCGCTTCGCCGAGGCTTGGGGCGTCGAGCTGAAGATGCCCTCTGCCCATCCCCGGCGCAGCGTCGAGGCCATGAGGCTGCTCATCTCGACCCCTCCGGAGCATCGCGCGGAGCTCGCACACGCGCTCTTCCGGGCCTACTGGGTCGAGGGGCGGGACGTCGCCGATCCGTCCGTGCTCGTGGATCTCGCTGGTGGGCACTTCATCGCCCGACCCGAGGCGCGAGAGGCACTCATCGCGGCAACCGCCGAGGCCGCCGCGCTCGGCCTCTTCGGCGTGCCGGCGATGCGTGTCGGGGATCGGTTCTTCTGGGGCCAGGATCGGCTGGAGTTGGTCGAGGCGGCGCTCGGCCTGGAGGTGGCGAAGCCGGGGGCCCGGCAAACGCCCGGCGCGACCTTGCACTTCTTCCACGACTTCTCCAGCCCGTTCAGCTACCTCGCCTCCACGCAGGTCGAGCGGGTGGCGCGTGAGGCCGGCGCGGCCCTCAGACTTCGGCCTATTCTGCTCGGCGCGCTCTTCCGCGAGATCGGCACACCCGACGTCCCGCTCCTCAGCTTCAACACCGTCAAGCAGGCTTACTATCTCCGCGACCTCACCGACTGGGCCGACCACTGGAAGGTCCCGTTCCGCTTCCCGGACGTCTTTCCGCTCCGCACCGTCTTGCCTTTGCGCCTCGCCCTCGCCGTACCTGAGCTGACGTCGATCCTGTATCGGGCGGCCTGGGTCGAGGGTCGGGACATCGGCGACCCGCTCGTCCTGGAGGCCGTGCTCAACGAGCAGTTCTTGCCCGGCGCGGCGCTGGTGAAACGCGCGCAGACCGAGGACGCGCTCAAGGCCACCCTCCGCGAGAACACGGCCGAGGCCATCGCCTGGGGGGCCTGCGGGGCGCCGACATTTGCGGTCGTCACCGACGGTCAACGCCCGCTATTGTTCTGGGGTCAGGATCGGTTAGGGCAAGTGACCGAAGCGCTCCATGGATGGCGCCCGCGCGCCGACGCCTTGGCTGAAGGAGAATCCCGATGACCAAACCCATAGCGCTGCTCGACCTCGGTGCCCAGCTCTCGCGGTACCGCGACCGGGCGCTGGCCGCCATGACCCGAGTCGTCGACGCCTCGGAGTTCATCATGGGCCCGGAGGTCGCCCGCTTCGAGGCCGCGCTCGCCGGGTACGTCGACGTCCCTTACGCCGTCTCCATGTCCTCCGGCACCGACGCGCTGCTCGCCGCCTTGATGGCGCTCGACGTGGGCAAAGACGATGAGGTTGTCACGACGACGTTCAGCTTCTTCGCCACCGCCGGGGTCATCGCCCGCCTCGGGGCGAAGCCGGTGTTCGTGGACATCGATCCGGGCACGTTCAACGCGACGGGTGCCGCGCTACAGGCGGCCTTGACCCCGCGGACCCGCGCGCTCCTCCCCGTTCACCTCTTCGGTCAGATGACCGATCTCGGCGACCTTTGGTCTTCGTCCCCGGTCCCGATCATCGAGGACGCAGCCCAGAGCCTCGGCGCCCGCCTGCACGGTAAACCGACCGGCCACTTCGGCTCGATGGCCGCGGTGAGCTTCTTCCCGAGCAAGAACCTGGGTGGTTTTGGAGACGGCGGGGCGATCTTGACGAGGGACGAGCGGCTCGCCGAGAGGCTGTCGATCCTCCGGGTTCACGGCAGCAAGCCCAAGTACCACCACCACATCGTCGGCGGAAACTTCAGGCTGGACACGATCCAAGCCGCCGTCTTGGAGATCAAACTCGAGTTTTTAGAAGAATGGTCGACCGGACGAGCACGAAATGCCGCTCTCTATGACCAACTCTTCGCTGAGAGCGGGCTCATCGACAGAGGTCTTGTCAAGACGCCCACCAAGAGCCCTGGATCGAATCACGTCTATAATCAATATGTGCTTCGAGTTGAGAATCGAGACGACCTCCAGAAGTTCATGTCCTCGAGGGGCGTTGGGACTGCCGTTTATTACCCAATCCCTCTGCATCTTCAGCAGTGCTTCTCATACCTCGGATACAATGACGGCGATTTCCCAAATGCGGAGGCCGCCTGCAAAGAAGTTCTGGCCATCCCTGTTTACCCAGAGCTTGAATCAGACTCAATTAGGCGTGTCGTAGACGAAATCTCCGCGTTTTATCGTCTGTAGTCGACGATTTAGCCTTGCGCATTTTCCCTCTCGTCCCGGCGCAGATTATTTGCCAGACTGCGCCCGCTGATCGCTGACCGCTCGGTATCTCGACCGAGGGTGGCAATGGGGTCAGAAACAACAGCCAACCATCATCGGACGGCCCATGCGATTGTCTCGTTACCTCCAGCGCACCCGCGCACTGGGCGACTCGGTGCTCAACGCGGTAGAGCTCGACGCCCTCGAAGACGCCATCGGCCGCGGCGACGATTTGCCGACGGTCGCGCGTGCTCGTGCCGTGTCCTATGCGTCGCTCACGCCGCGCAGCCTCCTTACGGCTTGGCGCGCCGCCCGCTCGCTCGTCGTGCATCAGAAGGTCCTCGAGGGCGTCACCGAGCGGCGCAAGGCCCAAGGCCTGCCGCCCGTGGTGCCCGCGCTGCTCGCCCAGACGGCCTTTCGGCACGAGATCGCCGCCCTGGAACGGGCAGACGCGCTGACGCCTCCTGGACAGGTCGCGGAGCATCGGCGACGGGACGGCATCAAAGAGGCCGTGCTGGTCTGGAACGCCTGCGTGGCCCTCGCCCGGCGGGACACGGTCGTGCGCGTCAAAGTCCTCTCGGGCTACGACGAAGCCACGTTCTCGTCGCCACCCGCGGGAGAGAACCTCTCGAGCATCGAGCCGTTTCGGTGGCTCGCCCTTCGCCGGGCCCAGAAGGAGGGCAAGTTGACCCTCTCGGTCGACCTCCCCATGGACAGCCTCGCCCACCAGGTCGTCGCCCACTACGACGGCCTCAAGGCGATCGGCGCGGGTCGGGATGCCCGGGGCTTGCTTCAGGCGCTCGTCCTCTCTGATCTTGGCGAGGCCATCTGCGACATCAAAGATGACGAGGCCGGCTCGCGGGCCATTCAGACCGCCTGCGAGGCTTATCTCAACCTGCTCTGCGCCTCACGGCCACGGGTCAACGTGGTCTGCGGGATCTCCTTGGGTAAGAAGGGGGCGCAGCTCGCCTACGCCATCCTCGGACGGGATGGTCGGATCGTCACCTCGGGCAAAGCGACGGCGGGGGACGACCCGGTCGCCGTCGTCCGAGGGCTCTGCGAGGGTCAGGGGGTCGACGGCATCGTCTTGCCCACGACCGCCGACGACGCCGCGTTGCTCGAACGCCTCGAAACGGGCTTCCAGGGTCAGCCGCCCGTGTACCGGATTCGGCCGGTCGCCATGAAGGAGGCCGTGCTTCACATCAACGAGGAGGCGTCCCCGATGGTCGGCCAGGCCATCGTGCTCGCGCGGCGATGTATCCGGCCCATGCGGACGTGGAGCCAAGTCGACCCCATCGCCTTGGGGATCATCGAGAACCAGGACGACCTCTCGCCGGAGCTCCTTCGCAGTGGGCTCGACGACGTGAGGTCACTGGCCCTCGCCGGCGTGAAGCCCGACGAGCTGACGCGGCTCATCAGCACGCAGGTCCTCACGCCGCCTCCCAAGCCGGTCGCGCCGGTCGCCGTGAAGGCGGCACCCGTGGTGCTCAACCCGATGGTCAAGAGTGTTGACGATGTGCGTCCGGGCATGAAGCTCAACGGCGTGGTCACCAACATCACCCAGTTCGGAGCCTTCGTGAACATTGGCCTGCCGCAGGAGGGGCTGGTGCACGTCAGCGAGCTCGCCGACCACTTTATTAAAGACGCCTTCGACGCGGTCAAGATTGGCCAGGCGGTGAGCCCGCGCGTGCTCGGGATTGACCGGGTCCGCGGGCGCATCTCCTTGTCGTTGAAGGCCGAGAAGGGGACCTCGCCGGATCCGCGCGCGACGATGGACGCGCCCACCGGACCCCCGTCACGCGACCGGGCCCAAGGGGGAGGCCGGGGTGTTCCTCCGAGCCGCGAGACGCCCGCCGGTTCCGGGCCGGGGCGGACGAAGGCACTGTCGGATCTCGACGCGCTCTTTCGCCGCCCGAAGTGAGCGGCCAGGCGCGGGCAACCGCACGCGCAGGTGCGAATTGCCGCGCATAGGCACCTTCAGTCGCGCGCGCAGATAAACGGCGCATAGACCCCGAGGTACTGATCGTTCCACGTCGCGTTCTCGCCGGCCTGAAGGGCGATGCAGTCCTCGTAACCGCCGTTGTCGTTGGGTTCGCCGGGTGCCCACGCGCTGTAGTCGAAGGCCGTTTGATCCTCCCAGATGAACGTGCCTTCGGTCGTGAAGTCCTGACCGCCCAGCCACCACCTCGTCGCGCGCCGGGCGCCCGCCATCCGACCGGCGAAGAGGTTCTCAGCGTTGTCGTGAAGGCTCAAGAGCTCGGCGCCGAGGGTCCGGCAGTAGGCGCGCGCGGGCGAAAAGCGAAGGAGCCGGTGGCAGTACAAGTGGAGGCGGCCCGACGGGGCGACCGCCTCCCGACAGGTTGGGCAATCCCAGCCGTCGTCGGTGAACTGCGAACAGTCCTGATCCACGTCGTCGTCGCAGGTGTCGTAGGCCCCGGCGTAGATGCTCGGATTGGCGTCGTTGCAGTCGCCGGCACAGCGGAGGACGAGGTCCTGGTCGGCATCCTGGGCGGGGTCGAGGCACGTCAAGCCGCCGCTCATTCGGGAGAAGTGACCGGCGATGAAGTCCCGAACCACAACAAGATCCGTCTGCCGCTGCGGCGCTCTCGTGGGGGTCTTGCGGTCGCGGGAGAACGGCGCTTCGAGCAGGGCCGCGAGTCGCTCGAGCTCGGCGGCGAAGTCGAAGTCGGCGAGACGGAGCGCGCTCTCGCGGACGACCTCGGCATAAGGCAGGCGGCAGGGCAACCAGTCGACGCACATCCGAAACAGCCGACCCGGTCCGCCGTAGGGGCTGTTCGTGCGCTGCCATGCCTGGTCGGTCCCCGAGGGGAGGAAGACGAAGCGGCCATCACTTGGCCTCGCGTAGACGTAGAAGTTGTTTCGGAGCTGCGCGTACCCGTCCCAGTGTCCGGTGAGGATCTCGGCGGCGAAGAACCGTCGCACAAGGGGCAAGTCGACGATCTGCCCCACGGTCTCGTCGAGCGTCGCGGGCGTGGCGGCGTCGAGCGCGCTGACGAGGTGACGCAGATCGACCTTGCCCACGTCGTCCCCGGCGTCCTGATCAAAGTCGACCAGATCGCGCAGCCAGAGATCGTGGTCGTCGAAGCCCTCATAGAGGTTGCCGTGTCCATCACCCGGAAAAGCGCGCTCGAGGAACGCCTCGTCCAGCGTCTCGACGTGGCTATACAAGCCGTAGTTCTCGCCGTTGACGCTGAGCTCGGCGTACCCAACGCGGCCGACCGGCAGGCCGAGGTGCCGAAAGGCCAACGCGGTCAGGCGCTCCCGACTCTGCGTCGTGTCCTGAATCATGTTGTTGAACGTCAACTTGCGAAGACCCCCGAGGTCCTGGCCCGTGGTGAAACGGTTGAGATCAATCTTGAACGCGGCCTTCTGGTCGATGCGCCGAAAGCTGCCCCGCCCGCCCTTGAGCTTCAGGCCGACGCGATTGAGGAAGTGGCCGTCCACCGTAATATTCGCCGTGACGTAGTCGGAGTGGGGGTCCTCCATGAGGCGGGAGAGCGCGGCCTCGTCGAGCTCGATCTCGACGGCGATCACCTCGCGGGCGTCGAAGAGGCGAGCCTGGAGCTCAAGGTCGGATTCAGACGGGCTCGGCGTTCGAGCGTCCGAACGAGCCGAGGCGTCCCGCGCTGGGAGGTCGTGAGCCGAGGCGTCGAGCTCAGGCCGAGAGAGGTCCGCGACGTCCGCTCGTGGAGACGTGGCGACGTCGCCTGGGGCCGGGCCGTCGAGTGGAGGTCCAGTCTGGTCCACCTGAGGTCCAGCGTCGGGCCGTCCGTCCCCGACGCGATCGCCCACAAGCTCCGGCCGGGCATCGTGGCGTCGAAGGTCAAGCGGGGCGGGATCGCAAGCGAGCAGGGCAAAACTCAAGAATCCCAAGACGCCCAAGACGCCAGAAAGGCCGAGACGGCGGGTGGGCTTCACGGCCACGCCGCACGCACCGCCAGCTGCCGCTGGGCGAGTCGCTCGATGAGCAGCCCACGATCGAGCGCGGGATTCGGGGGCGGGTTGTCCACGAGCGTGTTTTGAACGAGCACCCCTGGGCGCGCGAGGTACATCGAGAGATCGGCGGCCGCGCGATCGACGACCATCGTGAAGGCCCCGACCGAGAGCGGGCCGTCCATGAGGCGCTCGAGCTGGGCGAGGTACACGGCCCTCACGGAGTCGTTGTGAACGACCAGCGCGTCCAACGCGGACTCCGCGCAGTAGGTCAGCGGATCAACCACGCGCGGCGTGCTGTGGCAGTTCTTGAAGATCTCGTCCTGGTCCCAGGCCATCACGCCGAAGTAGGGGCTGAAGGCGTGCTCCAGATCCGGCGAGGGGAGATCGTAGACGAACAGCTCATCGATGTAGTCGCCGTTCTCGAGCAGGCTGTTGTACGCGAGCAGGAGCAGGTACTGGTCGTAGTCCATGCGTCTCCGAAGCGCGTCGAGCAGGGCTGGGCCCTCATGCTCGGCGGGCAGCGAATACAGCGAGGCATAGGGGGCCAGCAGGGCTGCGGGATCGGCGATCTCGTCGGCGTCCGGGCGGTCAATCTCGGCGTCCGCGTCCCAGACCCTGCGCAGGACCTGGGTATTGTCGGGAAAGACCCGCGCGATGGCCGTCCGGGGTCGCTCGACCATGAGATAGACGCCCCGAGTCTCGTCCCCGAAGCGCAGCTCGATGAAGCTGAACCAAGCGGGGAAGAGGCCGAGTCGCTGGAGGATGGTGAGCGAAGCGCGGCTCTTCAAGGCCGACTGATCTTCACACAATGAGAGGAGCAAGACGTCGGTCATGGCGGGGGAGTCGATGACCCGAATCGGGGTGGCCAAGCGCACCGTGAAGGAGCGTCGCGCGCAGCCCAGCGTCCCCTTACCGCGTAGGTTGATGACCGCGTTCGGTCCAGGGGCGTCGCCGATGCGCGTCTCGACATTGAGGCGCCGCGCCTTGTCATTCCCGTTTCGAGCGAAATCGTCCTCCTCGGCGTCGAAGAGCAGCGAAAGGGTGAGCTGAGCGTCGACGACGGCAAACGGCAGACGAGCGGGCTCGACGTCGAACGAGGTCGCCGTCAGGACACCGCGCAGGTTGTCCTCGTCGAGATCGAATGGGGCATCGACCTTGACCTCGACCGTTCGATGAGCGTCGTCGAGCGTGATGCGATCCGCGTCGAAACGCAGCCCGGCCGCCTCGAGCTGGACCTGCACTTGCCCGTTCACCTCCCCGTCGAGCGCCACGACGATGATGCTTGGGGGTCCGCCTTCCTTCAGACGGAGTGTCGAGGGGGCGATACGGAGCGAGGGCAGGCCGACCGGCGTCGGCAGGGCGATGTCCGGGATGGCACCGGAGTCAGCCGGAAGCGGCGCGAAGTCGGGCGCCCGGACGACGGCGAGGTCGGGTTCGTCGCCGACGGCCTGATCGTTCACGTCGTCCGCCCGAGGCTGATTGAGGTCCTGGCTCGGCCCCTCACCCTGCTCTGGTGCAACGGAAGCAGGCGCGCTCGGGGCTGAACAGGCGACGGTGAAGCCGAGCGCGGCCGACAGGCTCCACAGCCCCCGACGCGGCCTCATGGCGATACTCGCCAAAGCTCGTGGCGCATCCGGGACACGAAGACGGCCACGATCATCGACCCATCCGGCAAGACCATCAAACCGGCGAGGCTGCCTCGAGGCACGGGCATCTCGATGCGTTCGAGCAGCTCGCCATTCGCGCTGAATCGCTGCACTGCCGAGGCCGCCCCGCCGTTGTCGGTCGTGTAGATCCCGCCTGCGTCGGTGATGCAGATGCCTTCGGGCAGCGGGCTGACCATGACGCTCGAGAACACGGAGACCCGGTCTTGCGGATCGATCTTCAGAACGCCGCCCCGACGATCATCCGTCGCGAAGACGCTGCCATCGCGCCCCGCCGCCAAGCCTTCGGGCGCGAAGACGCCCTCGGCCGCACCGGCGACCGTTCGAAGGTTGGAGCCGTCGGGTCCCATCGCCGCGATGATGTGGGCCTTCTCGTCGGCGACGAAGACGGTGCCGTCTGGCCGAACGGTCACGCCTTCGGGGCTCTCGAACCCGTCGGCCCGCGAGACGATGCGAGCGACGGTGCCATCGGGGAGACGGCGAAAGACCGCCCCCGCAGCGTCGTCGCTGACGTAGACGGATCCGTCCGGTCCAAGCGCGACCTCCTCGGGCGCGATGAGGCCGTCCGCTCGACCCATGAAGGGCGTCAGGGTGAGGGCTGCGACATCGAAGGCCAGAATCTGCGACGTGCCCTCATTCGCCAGCAGGATGCGGCCGTCGGGGAGGCGGGCCATGCCGTCGGGCACGTTGAGCCCTGCCTCCGCGTCGAGGAGCAGCTCGATCCGGCGAGGGGGGCGAGGGACGTCGGCGGTCTGCACGTCCGAGCCGAGGTCGGAGGGGTCGAAGGCCTGGTCGGGTGCCTCGTCGTCGATGACTCGGTCGCTCAGCGAGAGCGCGCCGTCCGTCGAGGCATCGGGCCGGTCGTCGGGCCGGTCGTCGTCCGAGATCGTGTCGCCGCTGTCTCGCTGGCTGGTTGGCTGATCGGGGCGTGAGCCGTCGCCTAAGGCGTCTGCGCCTCGTGGGCCATCCACGTCGGTCTCGACGGCCGGCTGCGGTCCCTCACAGGCCGCGAGGAGGATCCAGATCCACGTCAATCGATTCAGCACCGGAGCACCATACTCCAATCGGCCGAACGATTCCCGTGTCCGCTCGGGGTCTGTGTTATGTTCCCGGACGCCGACTGTTTGACCTTCGGAGTGACGTTTGATGGCCCCCGCCCCCGATCCAATGATCGGATCTTACCTTTTGGGCAAGTACGAGGTCACCGGCGTCCTCGGGCGCGGAGGCATGGGCGTCGTCTATGATGCTATCGACCTTCGTTTGGGACGCCACGTGGCCATCAAGGTCTTGGGTGCCGCACATCGGCAGCGCGGAGACCTCGGCGAACGATTCCATCTCGAGGCCCGCACGATCGCCTCGCTGATGCACCCGCATCTGGTCACGCTGCTCGACTACGACGTGCTCGAAGACGGCACGCCCGCGATGGTGATGGAGCGGGTTGATGGGGTGAGCCTGCGGCGGTTGATGTCGACGCACAGCTTCACCCCGGCCGAGGCGATGCTCGTCCTCTACCAAACGCTCCTCGCGCTCTCGGTGTGCCACGCGCGCGGGGTCATTCATCGGGACCTCAAGCCCGAGAACCTGCTCGTCTCGAAGGGGGGACCGCAGGGGCTCTCCGTCAAGGTGATTGACTTTGGTCTGACCAAGCTGCTCGCCGATCAGGGCGCGTCGTCGTTGACGCTCAACGGGCAGGTGTTTGGGAGCCCGCGCTTCATGGCCCCGGAGCAGTGGCTCCAGAAGCCCGTGGACGGTCGGACGGACCTCTACGCGCTCGGGCTCATGGGCTACTGCATGCTGCGTGGCGACCACTTCATCACGGCTCACAACCCCTTCGAGATTTGTCGGGCACACCTGACGCAGCCGCGGCCGCCGTTGAGGACGACCGCCGGTGGGCAGCGCATCTCGCCCGAGCTCGACGCCCTCCTTCGGCGAGCGGCCGATCCCGATCCGGCCCGCCGCTTCGACTCGGCCGAACAGATGCTCGCGAGCTTGGAGCCCATGGTTCGGGGCTCAGCGTCCATCATCCGCCTTGACACGGACGGCTTGGCCAACGCCGCCTCCAACTCCACGGTCGATGAGCCCATGTCTGCGCCCTTTGAGGCCGACGCCATGGCTCGGAGCGTCGACGAGTCGATG
>SHZC01000251.1 GCA_009692505.1 Myxococcales bacterium | reverse complement strand
GCCGGGGTCCGGGACAAGGTGCCCCATGAGAAGGTCATTGGCGTTCTCATCAACAACGTCCGCTATGGCCAGGACAAAGCCGTGCTCACGCACCTCGACGGCGATCGTCAGGCCCGCGAGCTCTTGGGGCCGGCTTATGACCAGGGCACACCCGAGCAGCGCGCCGAGTTCATCACGTTTTTCCACCACATCTTCGCGGGTGTGGCGTTCCCCAAGATGCGCGACAGCTTCGAGCATCTCACGACGATCACGTATGCGGCGAAGGTGGATCCGGCGTCCGGTGGCCGCGTCGATGTCGACTCCGTGATTCATATCCAGGCGGGCCCCAAGGAGCAGGAGCTCAAGGTCCGCTATTGGCTCTCGAAGGGCACCGACGGGAAGCTCCGCGTCGTCGACGTCACCCTCGTGGGCGACAAGTCGATGCTCACGAACATCCGTGAAGATCAGGTCAAGCCCATCCTCGCCGAGGGCGGCTGGCCCAAGCTGCTCGAGCTCATGCGGAGCCGGGCCGGCGAGCTCCCCGCCCTCACTGACAAGCCACTGGTGCCGAAGAAATAATGAATCACTGGATCGTCTCGGCCTGGAGCCGGTTCCTCATCCGGCGCCCGCACGGCATCGTCGCCGGGCTCCTCTTCCTGACCGTCGTGTCCGTCGTGCTCGCTCAGCGACTCACGATCAATACGAACCAGCTCGATCTCATCAGTCAGGATCTGCGTCAGGTCCAAGACGTCAAGCGTATTGTCGATATGGTGGGCGGCGCGGGGCACCTCATCGTCGCCTTGAGGTGCGAGGACGAAGAGCGCTTGAAGGCCGTCGCCGACGACCTCTCGGCGCAGCTTGAGGCCGACCATGAGCGGGTCCGACAGGTGACCCACAAGGTCTCGACCGACTTCATCCGCACGCACGCCGCCTTGTTCATGGAGACGACGGACCTCGTGGAGGCCAAGCGTCGGATCATGCTCAAGCTGAAGGACGCCATGAAGCGGGCGAGCCCGTTCTTCGTGGAGATCCGGAAGACTGAGCCCTACGACCTCGTGCTCGACGACCTCATCGAGAAGTACAAGCGCGTCGGGAAGAAGAGCATCCTCGACGACTACTACATCAGCGACGACCACAAGATGACCCTGCTCGTGGTCAAGCCGATGTGGGACTCAAACCGCCTGACGGAGACCGGCGAGCTGACGGCGTTGATCCGGGAGCGTTTCGCCGCGTACGGGGGGCAGAACACCCACGGCGCCCGCCTGATCGAGGACTACTCGCGGGCCCCCGACACCGACGTCGCGGTCGTTGAGTACGGGTTCACCGGGACCTACCAGACCAACTACGACGATTCGTTCCAAATCCAGAACTCGCTCGCGCCCGTCAGCCTCATCGCGCTCATCGGCGTTACGCTGTCGATGCTGCTCTTTTTTGGGACGCACTTCCCCGCCGTCTTGCTCGTGGTCAGCGGACTGCTCGTTGGGCTGGCGTTGACCTTCGGCTTCACGTTCCTGGCGATAGGGCAGCTCAACATGATCACCGCCATCCTCGGCGGCATCCTCATGGGCATGGGCATCGACTTCGGCATCCACTTTGTCTACCGCCTCAAGCTCGAGCTGGGGCTGGGCCTCTCGCTGCCCCTGGCGATCGACTCCACCGTGCGGAACTCCGGGCCCGCCTCGTTCGCCTCGGCTGCGGGCACGGGCGCGGCGTTCCTCTCGCTCTTATTCTCCGAGTTTCGGGGCTTCTCGCAGTTCGGGCTGCTCGCCGGCGTCGGCGTCTTCATCATCGGGGCGGTCATGTACCTTTGGGTGCCTGCCGTGCTCCTCGTCTTGGAGCAGCGCAAGCCGGGGACCGCGATCCGGCTCGTCGGCACGCGCCACCTCGAGCTTTCCTCGGCCGATGGTGCGAAGCGACGCCTCCCCATGCCGGGGCTCGTCACGGCCCTGTCCGCGCTCGCCTCGCTCGCCCTCGCCTACTTCGCCGTCGACGTGAAGTTCGAATACAACACCCGCGCGCTGATGGTCGAGGACCAAGCGTCCGTGCAACTTCAAGACGAGATCAACGAGCGGTTCCAGATCTCTGCCGATCCGGTCGCCGTGTATACGCCCGACTTCGCCTCGGCGAAGGCGGTCTACGACGTCTTCAACCCCCTCGACCGTACGAAGTTCACGACGGTTGATCAGGTCGTCTCCATCCACTCCTTCGTGCCGCCGCCGGACCGGATGGAGGCGAACGCGAAGGTCCTCGAAGGCTGGCGCGCCGAGCTCGCGGAGATTGACCGCAAGGCTATGCCCGCCGACATGGATGCGAAGTGGGACGAGGCCTATCGCTACGTCTCGGCCGAGCCCTATACACGCGAGCAGGTCCCCGAGCTCTATGCGGCGATGTTCCGGCATCTGCCCTCAGCGCGACCGGAGAATCACGGCGTCCTGACGTTCATCTACCCCGTCGTCGACCTCTGGGACGGCAAGCAGATGCTCAAGTTCAGCGATGAGATCGAGACCATCACCGGCACCGATGGCAAGACCTACCACTCGGCGGGGCTGCCCATCCTCTTCGCCAAGCTCGCCCGGATCGTCCTGTACGACGGCAAGCTGACCATGATGCTGACCTCGGTCCTGCTCGTCTTGATCCTGCTCATCGACTTCCGCTCGGTCGGGAGCACCGTCGTCGCGCTGCTGCCGCTCTGCGCCGGGATGCTCGTCATGCTCGGGCTCATGGCCATCTTCGATCAGCAGCTCAACTTCATGAACGTGGTCGTCCTGCCCGTCGTCTTGGGGTACGGGGTCAGCCACGGCGTCTACCTCATGCATCGTTTCAACGAGGGGGTGAGCCCGTTTGAGGCGCTGTGGTCGGTGGGCGCGGCGGTCGCCTGCTCGACGTTGACGACGCTGGCCGGCTGGGCCGCGTTGCTCTTCGCCGCGCACCGAGGGCTGAAGTCCATGGGCTCTCTGGCGTGCATCGGGATCGCTGCGACGTTGGTGGTCTCGTTCACGCTCATGCTGGCGACACTTCAGCTCCTGCACGATCGCCGCACCTCCAAGGCACGAGCGGTAAATGGTCAAGCGACCTGACTGTCTCCCGGCGGCGCTGCTCGTCGGGCTCTGTCTCCTCTCCGGCTGCTCGGCCGTGACGTCCCAGCACGTCCGCCCGGACTACGAGACCAAGTACGCAAGCTCGGTGCTCAGGATCTCGATCATCGTCACGCCGCTGCCCGCAGGCAGTCAGGCCGTCGGTGATCTCTGGTCGATGATGGCGCGGCAATACGTCAACCAGCATCGGGACTTCATCGTCTCGGTCGATCAGGCAGGCCTGGTCCTGCCGGCTGATGCCTGCGCCGCGCCCATCGAGGGGCTGCTCGTCCTCGTACCCGAGGTCGTCCGTGTGGACGGCGGCGTGCAGGCCTCGGTCAAGGGCCGCCTCCTGAGCTGCGCGGACGGTCGCGAACTCTGGAACGTCGAGGCCGCCGGCAGCTTTGATGAGGACGACGACGACCTCGCGCTCGCCCGATCGCACTGGACCCTTGTCGTCGGCCCGGAGGTGACGCCCTATGTCGACGCGTCGTTCCGCCTGCTGACCGCGGCCCTCGAGACGCTGCCTTCCCCCCGGTTTCCCTCTGACGAGTACCTTCGAGAGAAGATCGAATTGGGGGAGTAGGGCCGTAACGGTGCCCACGACGGCCTCGACTATGATAGATCCGCCCGCGCTCGGCGGTCGTACCGAGGCAATTGGGTCGAAGAATCGCAGAAGCACAGAGCAGGAACATGGCTGAATTCAACATCGATCGATTTCTAGATCTCGCCGGTGCGGTCAAGGTGGATGACCTCGACTGGCAGCTCTGCCGCGAGGTCGGCCTGACGGACATCGAGGCTCGGATCCTGCGGTACATGGCCGACACGGAGTCGCACACGATCCTGTATATGCGGGATCTGCTCGCCGGCCACAGCACGAAGGACCCGGAGATCGTGGCCTTCCTCTCCGCCTGGGTCTACGAGGAGCTCTGCCACGGGCGAGCCATCTCGCGGCTCTTGGCCGAGTGTGGCTACCCGGAGGACGTGAACCACTACACGACCGTGACGACCGGCGCGTCGGTGCGGGAGTCCATCGAGGCGGCGCTCACCCACCTCGTGTATTATATGACCCCCCGCATGGTCGCCGTGCACATGACCTGGGGCGCCATCAATGAGGCGACGGCCGCGGTCGCTTACCAGGCGCTCGAACAGCGGACGGCCAACCCTGTCTTGAAGATATTGGTCAACCGCATGGCCCGCCAGGAGCGTCGGCACATGAGCTTCTACTGGCACCAGGCCGAGAAGCGTCTGCGGGGCGAGCCTAGGACACAGAAGCTCGTCAACTTCGCCATCAAGCGATTCTGGAGCTTGGTCGGCGGGGGGGTCGCGGGGACCGAGAACCTCGAGTTCGTCGCGGCACACCTCTTCCCCGACGCCGACTCTCGACAGGCGCTCGTGAAGTGCGAGGAGACCATCCGTGAACTGCCGGGGCTGGAGTGGTTCAAGTCAGCCACGCTCCAGACGCAGGAGCGCGCGGAGGCCTATATCTCGCGGCACGGCCCGTGCGTCTACACGACTCAGACCGAGCGAGCCGCGGAGGCCATCGCTCGGATCGCATCGTGAGCGAGGACGACCGTTCGCTCGCGCGGCTCATGGCGCGATCGGCGGCCGTGCTCCTGCTTGTGGGCCTGCTCACGGGCGCGCTCGTGGCCTTCGCCATGACTGGCAAGCTGGACGCCGAGCCACACGCGATGCTCGCCGCCCACCTCAACGCGATCCTCGGGACGTTTTGGATCTTGGGCGTCGCGTTCACGTTGCCGATGTTGAGCTTTGGGGCGAAGGGCAAGCGGCACCTCGCCGCCTTGGTGATCTTCGCCAACGCCTCGAACTGGCTGATCACGCTCGTGAAGTCTTTGCTCGGGGTCGTCGGGGTCTCCTTGTCGGGCGACGGGGCCAATGACTCCGTCTATGTAGCCCTGAATCTGGCGGTCGTCTTGCCCTCTCTCCTGGCCGCCTTCTGCTGGATTCGCGGTCTGAGCGGATCACCGACGCCGGCCGCATGAAGGACGTTGTGCTGGTCTGCCTGGGTGGGGCTTTCGGGAGCGGCCTGAGGCATCTCGTTGGGGTTTTCGGGCAACAACTCGGGTTCAAGTCGTTTCCTTGGGCCACGGTGCTTGTCAACGTCCTTGGCTCCCTCGGCATCG
>SHZC01000045.1 GCA_009692505.1 Myxococcales bacterium | reverse complement strand
GGCCTCTGGGATGGGGGTCGGCGTGGGTTCGGGTCGAGGTCCGACGTCTTCGGAGGTCACCGGCGTCTGCTGTTGGGGCGGCGCCCGATGGGGCGGCAGCCGGTAGACGCCGTGTCGGGGGGTCGGGTCGGCCGCAACGACCTCCGAGAAGGGCGAGAACTCCGCAGGGCGAACGAGGTGGCCGGTCTCGCTCAGGCTCGGTGCGGGCGTGGCGAGCTGAAAGACCTTCGGGCCCAAGGACAGGCTGCCGATGCTCATGGTCGACATGACGGGGCTCGCGAACGGATCGACGGTCGGCGCGGCTTCATCGGGGGCCGCGAAAGGCGGGGGCGCGGCCGCTTTGTCCCGCTCCATCGACAGCGCGCTGAGAAACGGCCGCGTGGCGAAGAGGTCGGTGGCCATGAGCAGCGTATTCGCCGCGGCCTGCCGATGAACGGGCATCGATTGGGTCGCCCCTCTGTCCTCAACATCGGCGGGCCCATGCTCCGTGGCGACGTGGCCTTCGAGGAGCGACATGTCGAAGGGCGCCGTGTCGCTGGGCGCGTTGGCCGTCGACCGCTGGAAGATCGCGCCGGTCACGAGGCGCTTCGACAGCTCACCTGTCGCTGGCAGGTCTCGAAGGGCGGGCTGCAGAACGGTGTCCGAGACGACTCTCGTGGACTTCGACGTCGCGAGCCGGCTTTGGGTGACGACGTGCCGCCAGCCGCCCCCGATGGCCTTCTGCTCGTCCGTCGAGAACAACGGTCGGCCGGGGTCGATGGCCTCGACGAGGTCCGCGGTCGCGCCGAGATCCCGAAACGTCAAGACGAGCTGTCGGGCCTGGGTCTCGTCGAGGAGCGCGTCGAGGACGTACGGCCCGCGTGCCAAGGCTGCCTGGAGCACGTCTGCGGGCGTTGCGGCGATGGGGGCGAGCAGGCGTGAGAGATCGGCCACTGCTTCTGGGGACAGCCCCGGTCGCACCACAAGTCTCACTCCGAATCGCTCGTCGTTGGTCGCCATGAAAAGTGCTCGCAGCATAACGCCGAATCCTCAAGAGCCAAGGATCGAAGCAGTGCCCGCGCCGCCGAGGCTCGCCCCCGATTGCCAGAAGGCGGACATCCTTCGTAGGATGCGGCTCGATGTCGTCGTCTGCTCCTGTTGCCTTGGCCCTCGGTTGGCTCATCTGCTTGTCAAGCGGCTTGTCCATCGTCGGCTGCCGCGTCACGCAGGGCGAGCCTGGCCCGGAGGTCCGAGCCCCTGTTGCAGCGTCGGCGGCCGTTTCCAAGTCGCCCCCCGTGGCAACGCCGCAAAACGCTGGCCCACACGTCGAGCTCCCGGCCGGCGTGGACTGGCAGACTTGGACCGACGGCTTGTCCAGCGCGCGCAGCCAGGGTCGCCCGATTATGTTGTTGGTCTATGCCCACTGGTGCCAACAGTGCAAAGCCCTCGCGCCGGTCTTCGCTGATCCCGCGGTCAAGGCTCTCTCGGTGCAGCTCGTGATGGTCGAGCAGAACGCCGACGATCGACCGAGCTGGCTGGAGGAGACTTTTAGCGGCGTCACGCGCGATTATGTGCCTCGCATCTTCTTCGTTCGGCCCGACGGCACCGTGCGTGAAGACATCAAGAGCGGACACCCCAAATACCCCTACTTCTACTCGGCAGCCGGCGTCGAAGAGCTGAAGGCCGCCATGCGCAAGGCCATCTCCGGGTAACGTGCCTCGGGCTCGTCAAGCGCCCGGACGACTCCGATGTCGAACCCAGGCGGAGGCGTGGCGAACGATGGAGGTCTTCGCGAGGCAGACCGCGCCCGACCGGGGGGGCGCGTCGTCGGCGAAGATGCGCCATCGGACGGTGGTGCCCGCTTCGCTCTGGAACCGGCCGAGGTTGCCTTGGTGGGCGGCGAGATAGAATCGCTGGAACGAGATGTCCTGCCCCGGAAAGAGCGGGATGGGGTAATACCGGAAGAAGACGAGCTCACCGGCGCGCTGCGTCAGGCTCGTCCCCGGCTGCTCAAGCATCTTCATGCGGCAGACCGAGTTCACGAGCGGGCGCGGCAGGGTGAGCTCCAAGCCGACGTGGTGGGCGAGGTTTTTCCCGAGGTTGGCGATGGTCGCCTGAAAGCACAGCATCGTCCTCGGCCCACGGGGATCGGTCTCGTCGGGCTCGGCCTGGCCGAAGGGGTCAATGCGCGTCAACGAGACCTTCGGGTGGCGCGTGCGCTGCAGAACGTCCTGCACATGGACGTGGCCCATGGGGCGCGACTTGCCCGCGATGCGGAGGTAGTAGCGGTGGTCCAGGGCTTGGTGTGGGGCGTCCTCGCTGGGCTGGATGTCGATGACGTAAACCGCGTGGCCCGGGAGGATCAGCGACCTCCAGCGAGGGCCCACCGCGGGTTGAATCTCGTAGACATTGAAGGCGCGTAGAGCGGGATCCACCGACGCCGGGATCACGTCCTCGAGCCAAGCACGGGTCCCGCCGCCTTTGAGATCCGTGGGCAGGCCGCCGTCGATCCGTCCGTGATCATCGAGCCCGAGGAAGAGGCGTCCACCGGCCCCGTTGGCGAAGGCGGAGACCTGCCGGGACAACGCGGCGGCGAACCCCGAGACGATGATCCGGCCATCTGCGAGGTAGAGCGAGCCCTTGAACTCCTGAAAGTCGTGCTCGCTCGGCTCCAAGGCCGCCAGCATCGGCTCCGTCCAGCGTTCGGCCTCAGTCGGGCTTGGTCGTCTCGGATCGGTCACGGGGCAGGACTCTACCGAAAAGTTGTTCTATCGTGCGCCTGCGCCGCCGATTAGTGGCGCGATATCAGCATGAGGACGTCATGGGTTTTGGACACGACGGCAAGACCGTCTACTTCTGCGTTGATCTTGAGGCGAGCGGCCCGGTGCCGGGGCTGTTCAATATGGTCTCAGTCGGCGGCGTCGAGGTCCGATGGGACGGCGCGAAGCACGTCCGAGGGGACACCTTCTACTTCGAGATCGCACCGGATTTCGACGGCTTCGACGCCGGTGCCATGAAGATCCACGGGCTCACGCAGAAGCACCTGCGCGAACACGGTCGCCCCGGCCGAGAGGTCATGGCCGCCCTCGCCGACTGGGTCAAGGCCCATGTGGGCAAGGCGGAACGCCCGCTCTTCGTCGGGCACAACGCGCCGTTCGACTGGATGTACGTCGCGTACTATTTCGCCTGGGCCGGCTTGGAAAACCCCTTTGGTTACAACGCCTTGGATACGAAGGCGTTGTTCATGGGCAAACACCGAATCTTTTGGAAGGAGACCCATAAGGAGCGACTGCTGGAGGTCTACCCTCGCCTCGTCGCGCCCGACAAACACATGGAGCACAACGCGCTCGCCGACGCTGAGTTTCAGGCCGACATTCTCATCGCCCTGCTCGACGACTGAGCGACTCGCTCAGGACTTCATGCGGCGCAGCGCGTCGACGACGGAGTCGCGCAGCGTCGAGATGAGCGGCGCGGCCTCGGGCAGGTGCCAGACGCGCGGCCCGGCGACGACCTGCTCGGCGAAGATGACCCCGACGGCCTGCCCTCGGACCCGCATGGGAAGAAATGCGAACCCGGCCGCCGAGGACTTGGCGCGATGCCACTCCGGGGTGATGGTCTTGAGGTCCGTGCCCGGCACAGCGTAGCGGTCCTCACCGAGCTCGAGCCCCTCGGAGAACGGATCGTCGGCCACGCCGACCTTGAAGTGGAAGGCCTCGAGCAGGGCCTGGCCGCCGGTGCCGATGGACAGCCGCCCGGTGACCTCGCCGGTCCGGAAGTGTCGAAGGCAAAACACGGCGTGGTCGAAGCCGGCCTCGACGTTGAGAGCCTGAAGGACCTTGTAGACGACCATCTCCAGCCGGCCGCCCTCGCCTGCCGCTCTCTGGATTTGGGGGGCCACGACCGCGAGGTGCTGGGCCGAGACCTTTGGCGGTTGGGTGATCGCCTCGACGCGCCGAGCGATCGCCTGCGCCACCTCGATGCCGACCCCGGCCTCTTGGGCGTGCTCGACGACGATGACAGCGGTCCTCTCGATGGCGCTCTTGATCTTGGAGGGCTCGAGCGTGAGGGCGTGGGCGTAAGTACGGACGATGGCACCGAGGCGCTCCTGCCGCTGCCGTGACTCCGGCGACTGAAGCAGCGCGGCCATTTCGCTGCCGAACGCGGAGAGTGCCCGCAGCTTCGTCTCCGTCGCGTCGGCGGTCTTGGCGTCAATGGGCCCAAGGAGGCGACGAAGCCGCTCGGGGAAGTTCATCTTCGCGGCGATGAGCACGTTGAGATCTTCAAACGTCACGCCGAGGATCTCGCGCGCGGCCTCGTCCTCGTGAAGGGCCGCGGCTCGCTCACGGACGGCTTGCGAGAGCGCCGGCAAGCGCATCTGCAGCAGGTGCCTCGACAGGTTGCGGAGCAGCGCGCCCGTGGACGCGTCTTCCTTGTCGATGCCCGCTTGTCCATCGGCCAACTCGCGGGTCAGGATGGCGCTCGCGAGCGACCGAAACGCCGACTCGATGAGCGCGGGGTCATCGCTGTCGAGTGAACCCAACATCGGCAGGGACAGGGCCACCCGACGGACCTGCTCGAGCCCCATCACCATGACCGCCCGGCTGACGCGGGTGATCTCCGGATGGCCCCCCCGATAGAAGGGCGAGTTGGCGATGCGCAGGATCTTCTGCGCCAGCCCGATCTCGTTCAAGAGGCGCTCGATCTCGATGTCGCTCGAGGCCATCGGGTTCTGGCAGAGCGCGTCGATGGCCTGAACCGCCGTCGCGAAGACCGGCAGGTCGGGCGAGGCGCAGAGCGCGGTCACGAGGGCCGCCACGCCCTTCTTGGGATCAAACACCTGCGGTCCGGTCGTCGACCCGCCGTCCGACTGCAAGCCCAGGATCTCCGCAGCGTGCGCCGCCGGTTCGAGCAGGCGATCGAGCCGGTCGCGCACCTCCTCGCAGTTCCTCGGCCGCAGGTCGGGCCGTGGTGCGAGGGCGTGCGCGATCAACGCCCGCAGCTCGGTGACGACGTGCGCAGGAGCACCGGGGACGTCGAAGTCCTTCGGGGGGGAGAAGAGCTTCTGCTGGACGAGGCGCTGCACGCTCGTGGGCTCGTAGGGCTCGAGCTTGGTCAACAGCTCGAAGAAGACGACGCCGAGCGCGTAGATATCCGCCTGGGGCGTCGGCGGATCACCGAGGATGACCTCCGGGGCCATCGCCATCGGCGTACCGACCGCGGCCCCGAGTGTGGGCTCGTTGGCACCCGCCTGCGCGATGCGCGCGATGCCGAAGTCCAGCACCTTCAGGTGCTCATCGCGCTGACCCCGGCCGATGAGCATCAGGTTTTCGGTCTTGATGTCGCAGTGGATGATCTCGTTTTGGTGGGCGTGCGCCAAGGCGTCAGCGGCTTGCCGAATCAACCTCGCGGCCCGCCGCCAATCGAGCGGGCCATCGACCATGATGGCGGGCAGGGAGTCGCCGGCGATCAGCTCCATGACCAGGAAGAGGCCCTCTTTGGCGGCGCCGAAGTCGAAGACCGTGACGATGTTCGGGTGGTTGAGCCGGCTCGCCGCGCGGGCCTCGACGTAGAACCGCTCGCGAGCCTGAGGTCGGCGCGCCAGCTCGCTGCGAAGGAGCTTCAGCGCGACGGACCGGCCGATCGAGAGCTGCTGGGCCACATAAACTTCACCCATGCCACCGATGCCGAGCAGCCGCTCGATGCGGTACCGCCCATCGACGAGCTGGCCGTCACGCGACTGGTGCCAGACGGTGGCGGTCGGTTCGGTGAGCAGGCCAAGCCGAGTGGGAGCGGGAGGATTGGTCATCGAGGCTGCTTCGTTCGGGTCGCCAAGGTCGGCACTACACGATCCTTCCATAAAGGTCGACGCCTTGCCGTGGGAAATCCGGGCGAGAGAATTTTGACCTACATGTCAGGGTGGGTATGCTTACCCCATGGAAGAGTCTCAAACAAGCGATACCGCGCGACGACTCCTGACGCTGAGCTGGCCGGTCCTCGTGCCGTTGCTCGGAGCCTTCGTCGCCCTGCAGGCACTGTCTCCCGGTGGCGCGGCTTCTGCCACGGCGCGCTCGGCGGCTACATTCCTCCCTCCGATTCTCATCGCCGCTGCCGGGCTCCTCGCCTGGCGCTTCAATCGAAGCCGAGTCGTCTACGTCGCCTTGACCGTGGGGCTCTCGGCCGAGGCCCTCTCACTCTTCTTGCCCGGTGGCACCCAGGTCCAGATGGCGACCGCCCGAGCCGGGCTCTCGATGATCGTCTCGCTCAACCTCGTCGTGTTCGCCCTCATTCAAGAGCGGGGGCTCACGACTACGCTCGGGCTGACCCGCTTCTCGCTGTTCGGCTTTGAGGCGGTCGGCCTCTGGTCGCTGACGGACCCGCAAAACGCCCTCATGGGTCGCCTGCTCGACACGCCCCTCTTCGCGCTGCCGTGGTTCCTCCACCCTTCATTGGCGCGGCCCGCGGTGCTCGTCTTTCTGGCCGCGTTTTTGATCCTGCTTTGGCGCGCGCTGACGACCCGCGGCGCCATCGAGGTGGGGATCTTGGGCGCGCTCTTGGCTGCGGGCCTCGTGCTGCAGCCGGAGGCGTCAAACACCGAGCGGCAGGTCTATCTCGCCGCCGCGGGCCTCGTGCTCGTGCTCGCGCTCGTCGAGACCTCACATTCGCTCGCCTACCGCGACGAGCTCACCTCGCTGCCTGGGCGGCGCGCGCTCAACGAGCAGCTCGGGCAACTCAGCGGCCGCTACGCCCTGGCGATGCTCGACATCGACCACTTCAAGAAGTTCAACGATAGCTACGGTCACGACGCGGGGGACCAGTGCCTGCGCTTCGTTTCAGCCAAGCTCGCCGCAGTACCCGGCGGGGGTCGCGCCTATCGCTACGGCGGCGAGGAGTTCACGGTCCTCTTCCCGGGGAAGACGGTCTCCGAGGCCGCGCCTTTCCTCGAGCAGCTCCGTGAGAGCATCGCCGACTCGAAGTTTACGGTCCGCGCCCAGGGTCGCCCCAAGAAGAAGCCGGACAAACCGACGAAGGCCGGACCGATGAAGTCAGTCGGCGTGACCATGAGCATGGGGGCGGCGGAGTTCGGGGACGCGAGCGGGGCCTTTGATGACCCTCAGCTCGTCATGCAGGCGGCCGACAAGCGGCTTTATAAGTCCAAGAGAGAGGGCAGGAACCGCTTGACCTTCAAAGGCTGAAGGCCGTTCGTCAGGTACCTTGACCATCGTCGAGCTCGTCGTCCTCGAGCTCGAGCAAGTCGTGAAAGTCGCTGCTCTCGCTGCGTGCCGCGCTGAGGTCCGTGCTCGTGGCGCGCAGACGAAGGTTGAGCACCTGGACGAAGCACCAGAGGAGCTTGACGGCGATCTCCTTGTCCTTCCGCATGAGCAGGAAGAGGGGCCGTCGACCGACCGCGAGGATCTTGGAGTCCATGGCGGCCACGGCGTCGGCTGAGCGCGTGGTCTTGTCCATGAGCGCCATCTCCCCGAAGTGGCCACCCGGGCCGAGTATCGCGAGCTCCACGCCGTTCTTCTCGATGCGGACGCGCCCTTCCAGCACGAGGTACAAGGCGTCACCGACGTCTCCCTCTTGGAAGATGACCTGCTCGGCAGCGACCGTCTGCATCTGCGAGAGGTTGAGCACCTCGACGAGCTCGACATAAGACAAATGCTGGAAGAGCGGCATCTGCCGGAGCGTGTTCACCTTCAGCGCCGCGTCGTGGCCGCTTTGCCCCCCGGCGAGGTGCACGACGATGCTCGTGATGTTGTCGCTGCCGCCCCGCTCGTTGGCGAGCTCCACGAAGGTCTTGGGCACGGCGATGAAGTCGTTGCCCTGAAGGATCTCGGCGATCTCCTTATCGTCCCGCAGGTGCCCCGTCAGGCCGTCGCTGCAGAGGAGGTAGTCGTCGCCGGGTGCCAACTCGAAGTCGAGCGTGTCCACGTCCACGTCGGCATAGACCCCGACGGCGCGCGTCACGGCGTTTTTGTAGGGCGCGTCCTTGGCGTCTTCCGGGCGGAGCTTGCCTCGTTTGATCATCTCGTTGATGAGCGAGTGGTCCTCCGTGAGCTGGAAGACCTCGTTGTCGCGGATCAGGTAGACCCGGCTGTCCCCGACGTGGGCGATGAACCCGCGCTGGGGCGTAAGGAGGAGCAGCGAGACGGTTGTGCCCATGCCACGTTTGGCCGGGTCCTGCTGGGCGAGCGCGTAGATGGCGCGTCCGGCAGACCGCACGGCGTCTCCGATCAGCTGCGAGACCTGATCACGATCGTCGAGCCCTTCGATGAAGCGGCTGATCACCTGCTCGCGGGCGTGGACGAAGCGCCGAATCTCCGTGACGGCCGTCTCGCTGGCCACGTCCCCCGCCGCGTGCCCGCCCATGCCATCGGCGACGACGTAGAGCCGCAGCCGTTTATCGACGAGGAATCGATCTTCGTTCGCCTCCTTGACCCTGCCGATGTCGGTGTAGGCCAGGGCGATGGGCTCGAGGAGATCGTCACTCATGGAGCAGGGCCTCCTGCCAGCGCGAGTGTCTCGCGATGGGCAGCAAGTCACGCCTGAGGCGTGAGGTGTCAAACGTGGTGGGGGAACGGCCAGTGTCTTGGTCGAATGCCGGGGTCGGCAAGTCAAGAAGAACGCAGGCCGCGTGATAGAAGTCGCGTCGAGTGGGGCAAGGGGGCGTGACGACGAGGTAGGTCGCCTCGGGAGCGGGGGCCGAGAGGGCGGCAAGAACGGCGGTCGCGGCGTCGTCGTAGTGCACGAGGGCGAGCGTCTTCTCGGGGGGGCCTAGAGGGGGGCTCTTGCTCTTTTGGAGGGCCGACATCGGGCCTCGACCCAAGCGATACAAGCCGGCGAGACGCAAGACCACGCCTCCCGCGCCGGACCAATCGCGAAACTCGGCCTCGACGGCGGCGAGGGCCAGGGCGTGTCCATCGGGCGCGGCGGGCGTGTCCTCAAAGACGAGCCCGCTGGTCCACCCGTAGTAACCGGTGGAGCTGATCAACACCGATCGCCGCGGGGCCTGACCCTCGCGGAGTCGGGCGAGGACGCCCTTCTGTGCGGCGTGTCCGGCTACAGAGATCAGGAGCGCGTCGTGGTCCGAGGGAACCTCCTCGGAGGAGACGCGGGCCGTGACGCCATGGGCGAGCAGCTCCTTGTGACGGAGGTCCGTGCGGGTCAGACCCACGGCCACGCCACCTGAGGCGACGAAACGCGAGGCCACCCGGAGGCCCAGCTCACCACAGCCCATCACGAGGAGCGAAGTCGACATCGGGCGCGGATGATACTCGACCAGGGCCGCAGCGGACGAGCAACTCGTTTTGTTCAGTCGCGGCGACGACGGCGCAGCAGCATCGGCACGAGCGCCAAGAGCCAGGCGGGGCTCGAGGAGCCGCTCCCGCTCGTCGTGCTGCAGCCGCTCCCGTCACCGGCCGACACCGTGCCGCGCATGAACGGGCTCATGGACGCGGGCGCGGGCTTGCCGGGGTAGGGCAGCTCGCCGGGCTCAGGCAAGGTGGCCTGCACATAGAACGACTCGGGGACCGCAGTCTCCGGGGCCGCGCAGCGTGGGCTGACGCGAGGCATGACCTGCCCCATGGCGTCGGGCTCGGAGTACGTCACGTCGGCGACCGTCACGAAGCCGAGCTCACACCGACAGGTCGGCGAACCGTTCATGGAGACGCACTCGCCGTGCTCGCCGCAGGGGTTGTCGACGCAGGGGTTGAGGAAGGCGTCGGCGAAGCCCTCGACGCGGGGCATGAAGTTCATGCGGGTATCTCCGCAGGCCACGCGGGCGCCGCTGGGGGCGCTGTTGTCGAGCATGGCCCGGCCAACGGTGCCCTCGGCGCAGGCGCAGCCGAGCGCCTCCTCCTCACCGACGGTCGCGCACTGGCCAGCCGCCCCGCAGGCGGAGAAGTCGCAGGCCGAGTCCGACTCGGGTGCCGGGGGCGCACCGGCCTCATCGCAGTGCAGGACCGAGGCGGCGGGCAGCATGTAGAAGTTGCTCTGGTCCACGCCGTCTGCCATCGGCTGGAACTTGGGATCGATGAACATCTCCTCGGGGGAGACGCGGGTATACAGGCGAGTCAAGTAAGGCTTGGACGCGAGGAGGTCAGCCAAGGCGTCGCGAGCGTCGATGGCTTCCTGACCCTGCCAATCGGGCACGAAGGCGTCGCGGAACTCCAGCGCAAGCTCGGCCGTCGGCGTCGCCATCTCCGTCACGAAAGCCGGGCCGAGGAGCGTGTCGACGGTGCGGGCGACGACCTGCGCGTAGTTGTGCTGCCAGGTCCAGGCGTCGAAGCGGATCTCCTCGAGCGGCATCTCGATCGTGTCGACGTTCGAGGGCTCGAAGCGCTTGTCGCCCAGGATCCAGACCTTCACGCCCATCTCCAGGAGCGCGGCCACGGCGGTCAGTCGCAAGGGGATCATGGGGCCAGCCGAGGGGTACCGCATGGAGATGGGTCGAATGGCGTCCGTGCCCTGATCGGGCAGGAGCTTCATCGCCGTGAACTTCATGCCGTCGGCCGTATACAGCGCGATGAACGGCACCATCTCGTCGGAGACCCGGAAGTCGTTGTCCTGGAGCCACTGCACGAGCGCTTCGGGGTCCTCGCTCTGGATGGTGGCCACGTCGAAGGGCCCGACGACCTGGCGGTCGAGCACCATCACGGGGTCTTCTGCCCCATTTTCGGCGGAGGACGAGGGCGGCCCGGGGCCGTCGCTTGCGAAGTCGCGGCTCTGGCACTCCGGCGGCGGATTGAACTGCGGCTGCGTACGGACGTCGAGGGCGTTGAAGGCCTGGGGGAAGAAGGTGTCGAACTCGGGCACTGAGGGCACGGGCACGACCCAGGCGAAGTTCTGAGGCTCACCCTGGTACTTGATCTCCACAATCGTCCGGAGAGTGTTCTCGTCCTCCTGAACGAAGATGATCCGCTCGGCCTCCTGATCAACCGGCGAGCTGCTGCAGAAGAAGCCGCCGCAAGCCCAGGCCGAGGTCGGGGCGAGCGCGAGCGCAGCGGTGGCAGCGAGTGCGTTTCTGACTCTCATCGTGATTCTCCTGAGTTGGCTTTCGAGACGTGGGTTTCGTCGGTGATTCGTTCCGTCGAGGCTCAGCGTCGACGGCGGCGGAGAAGGGGAATCGCCAAGGCGAGCAGGGCCAAGGCGGCGGACGGACTTTGGGTGCCGGGCACAGTGAGCGTGCAGCCGTTGTCGGCGGTCAGGCCCGAGCTTCGAGCGATCTTGCCGGGGTAGGGGAGCTGCGGATCCGGCAGGCGTCGCTGGTAGAACGAGGCGGGCAGCTCGTCCTTCGGTGAGACGCAGACGGCTTGGAGATCGCCGTCCGACGTCTCCTTGGCGATAGCCACATAGCCGCGATCGCAGCGGCAACTCTGGGCCCCGTTCATGGAGACACACTCGCCGTTCTCGCCGCAGGTGTTCTGGGCGCAGGGGTCCGGCAGCGGGGGCAGGCTGATGGGCTGAATATCGTAAATCGGCTTGACGTTCTCGAAGTCGAAGCGGATCCGGTCGTCGACGCAGGAGATACGGACGTCGCCCGTGCCGTCGGGATCCCGCACCGCCCGCGCGACCGCCCCGTCCACGCAGGCGCAGGCGGAGTCGGACTCACGCACGGCCGACGAGACGATGCCGTCGTCCGGAGCCGTCACATCCCCAAGCGTCACGCCGTCAGCTGAGCCAGACTCGCCCCCGACGGAGACCTGAATGACGCAGGTGCCGCCTTGACCACACGTCGAGTAGTCGCAGGGCTCGGGGGCGGGCTCCTCGGCGTGGCAGTAGAGGACCTGCGCGACGGGGAGAGTCCGCGAGCGGTCGACGTTCGGCCAGGACGCATCGGGGCGGAAGAAGAGGTCGAGACCCATCTCCTCGGGGGAGTATCGACCGTAAAATCGAGTGAGATAGGGAGAGGAGGCGACAAGTTCGGCCACGGCGTCTTGCCCCTCTTGCTCGGCCCGGATGCGCTTGATCACCTCGGCGGTCTCGCCGTCGGCGGGATCACTCGTCCGCGCCCCCGAGAGGTTGACCTTGATCGGGCCGGTCTCTCCAGCCATGTCGACGACCATGCCCTCGCCCAAGGAGCCGTCGATCGTTCGGGCGACGACGGAGGCGTAATTCGACCGCCCCGTGGCGCGATCCCAGATGAGTTCGGAGGGGTCGATCTCGAGCTCCGGCACGCCCTCCGTGGTGAATCGTCCATCGCCGAGGATGAAGACCTTCACGCCCATCTCCGGCACGGCGGCCATGGAGGTCAGCCGAAGGGGGATCATGGGACGCTCGGACTTGTAGGTGAGCTTCAAGGGGGTGATGGAGCCCGCGCCGACCGGCAGATCGCTGCGGAGCTTCACGGCCACGAAGTTCAGACCCTGGCCGATGTACAACTCGATGAAGGGGATCATCTGCTCGACGACGCGGAAGCCGTTGTCATTGAGATGGATGAAGAGCGCCTTCCCGCTCGTCGCGCTGAGCACCTGCGTCTCGTAGTCTCCCACGATGCTTGAGGCGAGGACATTCGAGAAATCAACTTCGGAGTCAGGCGGGCCGAGCGGCCGGAGGGGGAGTGTGCAATCGGCCGGAATCTCGAACCGGGGCTCGGTGGCCACGTCCAGCGCGTCGAACGCCGCGGCGGGGAACGTCTCGATCGTCGGGACGCCGGGCACGGGCACGACCCAAGCGAACTCTCGCGGATCGCCCTGAAACCGGATCTCGATGTAGCTCTCCACCGTCTCGGCGTCGAGCTGCCGAAAGATGATGCGCTCGGCCTCCTGGTCCATGGGCTCCGTGGTGTTGAAGAAGCCGCCGCAGGCCCAGGCGGCTTGCGGAACGACGGTCATGGCCAAGGCGAACGCGCTGAGTCGTAGACGGGTCTGCATGGGTGGCTCCTCGTTGAGTCGGGAACACTAGCACTCGCTGTGCCACGGTGAAAAATGGCCGGGACATTCAGAGCCCGGAGGCGGCCGACGGAATTTCATCGGCACCAATCACTGTTTTTCCGAGGGCATTGCGGTCGAGGCCTGTGGTACGAACCTCGGCCATGTCCGACGTTGAGGCGAGCCGCGGAGCGACCATCGAGATCGCGGGGGGACCCCTCGCCGTCTTATGCCTTCACGGCCTCACCGGCTCGCCTTACGAGCTTCGACCGCTGGCTGAACGCCTCGGTCAGGCGGGCTACCACGTCCTCGTGCCGCGTCTGGTGGGCCACGGGCTTCAGCCGGAGTCGCTCGCCCATACACGCTGGCAGGATTGGCTGGCCTCGGCGCGGCGGGCCTTCGACGGGCTCGCGGAGCGGCACGAGCGGGTCTCGATCGTGGGCCTGTCGATGGGGGCGTTGCTGGCCGTGGTCATCGCGCACGAGCGGGGCGCGCGGGTCGGGGCGCTCGCGCTCTTGTCGACACCCCTTCGACTCGACCTTCAGACGCAGCTGGCGTTTCGCGTGTCCCGCCTCCTGCCGTTCATGGATGTGATGCCCTTCGTAGAGAAGTCCGGCGGGCCCGATGTCTCCGATGCGGGCGTGGCCGCCGCGATGCCGAGCTATGACCGCGTCCCTTTGGCCGCCGTCTCCAGCATCGTCGAGGGTCAGGCCGCGGCTCGCGAGCGACTGCCGCTCTTGTCGATGCCCGTCCTCGTGCAGCACGGGCGCTTCGACCACACGGCCCCCCTGCACAACGCTCATCGCACGTTCGGCCTCCTGCGGACGCCCAAGCGTCGCCTCATCGTGTACCCGCGGAGCTGGCACATCCTGCCGCTCGACGTGGAAGGCGAGACCGTCGCCGCCGATGTCCTGGATTTCTTGAATAGGACGACTGGCGGCCTGAGCCGGGCCTCGGAGGCGACCGCATGAAGACCCACATCTTGGCGATTGACCAGGGCACGACGGGCACGACCGCGCTCGTGATTGACCGGACGCTGCGCGTCATCGGCCGGTTCACCCAGGAGTTCACGCAGCATTTTCCCCAACCCGGCTTCGTGGAGCACGACTGCGACGAGCTGCTCGCCTCGGTGCAGACGGCGATCGCCGGAGCCTTGAGGCAAGCTGAGCTCGAGCCGACCGCGCTCGCCGCCATCGGCATCACCAACCAGCGCGAGACGACCATCATCTGGGATCGTCAGACCGGGCGGCCGATTCACCGGGCGATCGTCTGGCAGGACCGGCGTACGGCGGCGCGCTGCCAAGACTTGAAGGACGCCGGGCACGAGGCGCTCTTTCGTGAGCGAACGGGGCTCGTCCTCGATCCGTACTTCTCGGGTACAAAGATCGCATGGCTGCTCGACCACGTCACAGGTGCTCGAAGCCGGGCCGTCGCCGGTGAGCTGGCCTTCGGCACGGTCGACAGCTTCCTTGTCTATCGGCTGACAGGCGGGTCCGTTCACGTCACCGACGCGACGAACGCCAGCCGGACGCTGCTCCTCGATCTCAAGTCGCTGACCTGGGACGAGGACCTCTGCGCGCTGCTGGGGGTCGTGCCGAGCCTCCTGCCCGAGGTGCGCGGCTCGAGCGAGGTCTGTGGACAAACGTCTGGTTTTCCGGGTCTGCCGGACGGGCTGCCCATCGCGGGCATGGCGGGGGACCAGCAAGCGGCGCTCTTCGGGCAAGCGTGCTTTGAGGCGGGTGAGGCGAAGTGCACTTTCGGCACCGGTGCTTTCCTCCTGATGAACACGGGGGACCGCCCGGTCGCGAGTCGGCATGGGCTCTTGACCACGGTGGCGTGGCGGCTCGGCGGCGTGACCACTTACGCGCTGGAGGGCAGCACGTTCGTCGCCGGGGCGGCGGTCGGGTGGCTCAGGGATGGCTTAGGCATCATCAAGAGCGCGGCCGACATCGAGGTCCTCGCACGGCAGGTGCCCGATACCGGCGGGGTCTACTTCGTGCCCGCCTTGACCGGGCTCGGCGCGCCCCATTGGCGACCCGAGGCGCGGGGGCTGATCACCGGCCTGACGCGCGGGACAACCGCCGCGCACCTCGCCCGCGCGACGCTCGAGGGCATCGCCTACCAGACCTTCGATGTGCTCGACGCCATGCAGAAGGATCTCAACCGGCCGCTGACCCGCTTGAAGGTGGACGGCGGGGCTTCGAGCAACGACCTGCTCATGCAGTTCCAGGCGGATCTCCTGGGCGTGGAGATCGTGCGCCCCGCCATGCTCGAGACGACCGCGCTCGGGGCAGCCTGCCTCGCGGGCTTGGGCGTAGGGCTCTTCGAGGACCTGACGGCGGTCTCCGCGGCCTGGCAGGAAGACCGGCGCTTCGAGCGGGTGATGACGCCCGGTGAAGCCGCGTGCCACCTCGCGGGCTGGCAGAACGCCGTGCGGAAGGCCTGACGCCAGCGGTTCACCTCGCCATAGCAAGGGCGGGTCCACGCTGAGGCAGTGTGAGCGGGAGCAGCAGCGGGCCAGCGTCCTGCGGGCCGTACAGGGCCAAGTAAGCCGCGTAGCTGCGGATGACCTTGCGGGCATAGCCCCGGGCTTCGTCGTAGGGGATCTCCTCGACGAACTCATCGGCGTCGAGGCCGCCGAATCGTTTGAGCCACTTGTCGACCGCCCCGGGGCCGGCGTTGTACCCGGCGAAGGCCAAGGCGGGGCTGCCCTTGAAGCGGTCGAAGAGGTGGCGAAGATAAGCCGCGCCGTACCGCACGTTCGCCGCAGCGGTGTAGACCTTCGACAGGGAGGGCTGGCGTTCATTCAAGAAACGCTTGGCCACCAGCCGAGCGGTCGGCAGCAAGACCTGCATGAGCCCATGAGCTTTGGCGTGGCTGCGCGCCGCGGTCCGAAAGCCGCTCTCCTGGCGCATGACCGACCAGATGATGAGCGGATCGATGCCGTTGCTCTTGGCCTCCTTATCGACGATGTCGGCGAAGGGTCTCGGGAACGCCGAGAGCCACGAGGCCCGCGCGCCCTTCTCTGGCGGGGTCGCGAGCTTGTCGTTCGCCTGCACGATCCAGTGGGCGAGCGACTCATCTCCGGTCTCTCGATACAGCGCGGAGAGAAATAGAGCGGCATCCGGCTTGAGCCCCTCGTGCCGCTGAACGTGCCGAAGATAGGCCCGGGCCTCGTCGGCCATGCCGAGCCGATACAGCGTCACGGCCGGCACAGCGGCGCTCGTCACGACCTCGATCTGCTCGGGCGAGGGCGGGCTCATGAGTCGGTTTTCGGTCTTGGTGCTGGCGGTCGCAGTGGGCTTCGACGCCGGGGTCTGATCGAGCCTAGCCAACCAGGACGTCGACAAAGTCGCGTAGTACGAGAGGGGGTACTGCGTCTCGACCGCCCGCCAGGCCAGCTTCGCCTCGTCTATTTGACCCTTGCGATGGAGCACTCGGGCGCGCCAGTAAGTCGCCTTCTCGGCGTAGGTTCGCTTGCTGCTGTCGAGCGCGGTGGCCTCTGCCTCTTGAAGAATCGACAAGAAGTGGTCGGCGTCGGCCACCTTGCCGTCGCGCCAGGCGTACCAGGCGAGCGCCCACAGGGCCTCCGCTCGGGCCTCGGGGTGCTCGTCGTGTCGCGCGAGGAAGCGGTCGAAGCACCAGCGTGCCGTCTCCACCCGCCCCATCCGACGAGCCATCCGACCGCCTTCAAGCAGGGCTGCGGCCCGACGCGCGGAGGTCCCGGCCTCACGACCGAGCTTCTCGTAGGTTTGCAGCGCCTCGTCATACCGCTCGTATTGGCGCAGCGTCCTGGCGATCGCGTCGACGAGTCGGTCCCGGATCGCGTTGTCCTTCGCCAAGGTCAGGCCGAGCGTGAGCTTCGCGTGCGCGAGAGAGACCTTCTTGCGCGACAGCGAAAGCTCGGCGTCGAGCAGCTCCGTCAGACCAGACGCGGCGGCACGATATCGCGCGAGGGCTGCGGTCTTGAAGATCAGGGCACCGTCCGCATTTCCCTTCGAGGCCCGAAGCGTGGCCGTCGAGACCAAGAGCTCCAGCGAGAGCGGGGAGACCTGAAGCCCACGATCGGCGTGAGCCAGTAGCAGCTCAGCCTCGGCCTCACGTCCGGCATCCGTGGCCGGAAAGCGCCGCCAGAGGTGCACGAGCTCCTCGAGGTAGACCGTCGCGGTGCCGCCTTGCCCGCGCTTCGCACGAGCCAAGACCCAAGCGAGGCGCGCCTTTTGGTCGTTGGCCATCGCCCACTGGCCGAGCTCGATGACGCTCTGGACGACCTCGGCGAAGCGGCCCTGTCGGGACCAACGGTTCAAACGGTCCATCGCCAGCGCGAGGAAGTGACGGTCGCTCGCGTCGAGCTCGGAGAGGAGCTCGTCGACGATCTTGGATTGGCCGAGTGCCAGAGCTCGTCGGGCGCGCTCGGCCCGCAGCCAGCCGCGCAGCTCCGGCAGCTCCGACTCGGCGCGTCGATACGCGGCGTCGAGCGTCGAGGTGTCTCCCGCCCTCGCAGCACATCTCGCCACCGCGAGGCGAACCGCCCCGGCGTATTTGGAGTCGGCATTCTTCGAGAGAAAGCCCTCCAGGACGACCCGCCCCTTGGAGGCCTTCGCCCCCTCACACTGAAGCAAGGCTGGCCCGAGCTCAGGCAGCAGGGCGATGAGCGAGCGTGGCAGGCTCGAGGTGTTCACCGACTGGACGGTCTCTTTTTTGATGGTCTCTTTCTTGACGGTCGGGGATGGGAGCCCGGGCTCGCTCGGATCTGGCGGCGTGGGCTCGGTCAGCGGCGCCTCCGAGGCTTGGCCCTGCGGGTCAACGGCCTCGGGGCTGTCCTCCGAGACCTGACCTTGGGGATCAAGAACCTCGTCGCCCGGCGCGGCCTTCGCTGCGACGGGGACGATGAGGCCCAGGGCCAAGGCGAGCGGAGCGCCCAGCAGTCTCAGCTTGATATTCGACATGGCGTCTCTCCAACAGCGGCAGAAGACTACCCTAACGATACTGCAAGGGACTTGGAACACAAAAACCCACACGTCGGAAAATGTGGGGTTATCTCCGGACTTTTCAGTCCAGACCGAGGGCGGCGAGCGCCTCCCGCACGGTGCCGACGCCGCAGAGCTCGATGCCGGGCTGAGAGCCGATGCGCTCGATGTTTCGCGCGGGCAGAATCGCACGGGTAAAGCCAAGCTGCCGGGCCTCCGCGACCCGCGCATCGGCGCCCACGACGGCCCGGATCTCCCCGGCCAGGCCCATCTCACCGAAGACGACCGTGCCCGGGTCCGGGGCGCGGTCCCGGTGGCTTGAGGCCAAGGCCGCCGCGAGCGCGAGGTCGGTCGCCGGCTCGTCGAGCCTGAGGCCGCCGACGACGTTGACGAAGACATCGCAGCCCCCAAGGAAGAGCCCCGCCTTGCGATCCAACACCGCCAGCAGGAGCGCGAGTCGGGCGGCATCTGCCCCGATCGCCGTTCGGCGGGCGGACCCCGGGTGAGCCTGCGTGACCAGCGCCTGCACCTCGACGAGCAGGGGGCGCGTGCCCTCGTAGCTCGCGGCGACGACTGCTCCGGCCGCTCCGGTGACCCGCTCGGCGAGGAAGAGCGCCGATGGGTTTCGCACCTCCTCGAGCCCCGAGCCCCGCATCTCGAAGGCCCCGATCTCGTGGGTGGAGCCGAACCGATTCTTGACCGCCCGAAGGATGCGGAAGGCGTGCCCGCGCTCGCCTTCGAGGTAGAGCACCGTGTCGACCATGTGCTCGACCACGCGAGGACCGGCGATCGTCCCGTCCTTGGTGACGTGGCCCACCGCGAAGATCGAGACACCGCGATTCTTGGCGAGCGCGAGGAGCCGGGCGGTGACCTCCCGGAGCTGACTGACGCTGCCCGGGGCCGACGAGACGTCCTCGGAGAACAGGGTCTGGATCGAGTCGATGATGAGCACGTCCGGCTCCAGCTCCGTGACGTGTCCTTCGATGCGCTGGGCGCTCGTCTCCGCCGCGAGCCAGAGCTGACTCGCGCTCGCGCCGAGCCGGTCGAAGCGGAGCCGCGTCTGCTGTGGACTCTCCTCCCCGGTGACGTAGAGCACCTTCGAACCCCGCCGAGCGAGCTGCTCGCCCACTTGCAACATGAGGGTGGACTTACCGATGCCTGGGTCCCCCCCGATGAGGATGAGCGAGCCGCGAACGAGCCCCCCTCCGAGGACGCGATCGAGCTCGTCGATGCCTGTCTCGCGGCGGGCAACGTCGGCGCCCGTTACGTCGACAAGCCGCTGTGGACGCGCCGCGCCGCCTGCCCCGAAGAGGCCACGGGCACCGGTCGGAATCGGCAGGTCCACCTCCTCGACGAGGGTGCCCCACTCCTGGCAGCTGGCGCAGCGGCCGAGCCACTTCGGCGTCTTCGCGCCACACTGCTGGCAGGCGAATACGATCTTGGTCTTCGCGCTCATCTCAAGCCTCCAGGGCCGCAGCTGTGCGCGCGGGCCAAATCAAAACAGGCACACTCAAAAGGCGGCCAAGGTCCTAGGCCCTCGACCTGTCTCGAAGCCGTCTAGAAGCTCAGGCCGAGCCCGGTGTGTAGACCCACGACGACCCCGACGCGGCCGGCCCCGCCGTACACTCGAGCGTCGGCCTCGGTTCTAAAGAACAGCCCGCCGTCGGTGACCTGCACGTCGACACCCCAGCCATGGCTGAGAGCTAGACCCGCAGCCGCGCCATTGTCCTCGTTGAAGTACCCGCCGCCCCCGAGGCTCGCGACCGGCCCCCGAAGGTCGAGTCCGAAGCCCAGAGCCCCCCGGCCATAGGGGCGGATGCGGCTCTCCGAACGAAAGACCCGATCAATCGCGAGGAAGTCGACCCAGAGAAAGGCGACCTCATCGTCGCCCGGCCCATTGTCGCCCGGCCCATTGTCGCCCGGCCCATTGTCGCCCGGACTGAACAGGATCTGAGCCCGTCCCCCCACTCGCGCCGGCCCCATGCGATGGGCGAGACCGAGGCCGAGGAGGACCGGCGTGAACCTTGAGAGGGGCGCGCGCGGCGTGAGCCAGTATCCGACTCCACCGGCGTCGATCGTGAGCTCGCTTTGACCATCACCTTCCTCCATGTATCGGGCGCCGCCTGCGCGGGCCGGGTCCGGCGGCTCCTCTGAGCGCGCCGATGGAGGGAGAATTAGCAAGGCGAGTGCCAAGAACCAAACCGCGCAGCTCCGTCGCCCGACCGCTTTAAGCCGTCCTGCTTCTGGACGGTGTGTGCAGCAGGTGTCCACTTTCTGGACGGTCACGGACGCCACGTGATCCAAAACGCGACCACGACGGCCAGGCCCGCGAGCCAGATCAGCGCGATGGCCCAGCCGGGCAGGCCCGCCCGAAGCGGAGGGACGATCTCGGGCGCAGCGGGCACAGGCGAAGACTGCGCCGGGAGCGGGATCGAGGGCATCGCCGCCAGGGGTTCAACGGTGACGCCCGAGCCGCCGTCCCGGACCCAGGCGTTGCGTCGAGCCGCCTCCGCGAAGTCGGTCGGGCGCTGATAACGGTCTGCCGGGTCTTTCTCCAGCGCCCGCAAGATGCTCGCCTCGAGCGCCTCGGACAGGTCGGGCACGATGCCTCTCGGCGGTGGCGGCGGGGCGGTCACCTGCCGCTGAAGGACCTCGCCCGCGTTCGGATGCTGGAACGGCACCTGACCGGTCAACATCTCATAGAGAAGGATCCCCAGAGAGTAGACGTCGCTCCGCTTGTCATCCTGGCTCGTGCCTGTCGCCATCTCCGGGGCGAGGTACTCGGCGGTGCCCACGACCATGCCCGGCAGGGTCAGCTTCTCGCCCCCGATGGCCCGAGCGATCCCAAAGTCCGTGACCACGACCCGACCGTCAGCCCGCACGATGACGTTGGAGGGCTTGAGGTCCCGATGGAGCACGTCGTGGCGGTGCACGTGCTCGATGGCCGCACAGACCTGGTCGAAGAGATCGAGGGCCACGTTAAGGCTCAACCGCCCCTGTCGGTGCAGCATCCGCTCGAGCGTGATGCCTTTGATGTAGGGCATCACGATGAAGACCCTCGGCCCCTGCTCGATGAAGCCCAAAAGCGGCACGAGGTTGATGTGCTCGAGCTTGGCCAAGACCTTCGCCTCATTGAGGAAACGGTTGCGGAGGCGGGGCTCGCTCGCGAACTGCGGCATCAGCATCTTCAGCGCGACCTCTTGCCCGGTCGTGCGGTGCTCGGCGTGGTAGACCCGACCCATGCCTCCCCGGCCGAGCTCGCCCGTGATCACATAACCCTCAACTTCTTCCCCTTCGACCGGCATGAGGTTGAGGTCCGGACGTGGGGGCGCGACGACTGGGGGCGCGACCGCACGGGGCAAGTTGGACCTTGAGTCTGGCACTTCGAGCGTCACGCCCGCGAACGGTCCATCTGCGAGGGTCGCCATGGGGTCTGGGCCGGCGGGCGTCCTGGATTCCTGCAGGGTCGGCAGCTTGATGAGGGGCCGGTCGCCGCGACTGTCCTGGACCGTCGCCTGGCTCACCGCCCGGCCGCACTCGACACAACACAAGGCGCCTTCCGGCACGGGCGCACGGCACGTTGCACATTGCATGAAGTTAGGTGCTGTTCCGGCGGGGCATGGCCCCCCGACGCTATTTCACCTTGGGCCGCCCACGCAAGGTTCGGAGATTGCGCTCGATCACCGGATCGGCCACGTTAGACCGCCATGCCGCACCTGTCGCTCGCGCTCGCGATCTTCTTGCTGGGTTCATGGGTCGGGCCAGTGACGGCGCTCGCCGTCGGGCGACCCGTCGGGGAACGCACGTCGCTCCGTGCGGCCGACCCGCAAGTCCAAGAGGGCGAGCGGATCTGGAGACGAATTCGGACGTCCTGGGCTCGTGGACCGGGGGCGAGCGCGGACCTGATCCGCCTCGACAAGCTCTCGCCCTGGCTACCTCCGCGTTGGGTCGAGACGCGCCTGAGTGAGGTTGTCCAATCGAGGCGCGCGCGCCCACTCGTGTCCAGCGTCGCGGGGTATCTCCTTAGGAACCGGCTCAATCGGCGGCTGGCCACGGATGAGGCGCGTGGCATCGCCCAAGCGCTCGGGCTCATCGGCGCTTGGGTCTACCGCTCCGGTCCGGCGGGAGCCCCGACCGAGGTCTTGGATCGCGCCGTTTTTCGAGAGGCACCGGAGGGCGCCGATGTCCTCGCTCTCCAAGCGTTCCTTCACCCCGCGACCGACACCTCCGCCACCGTCGCCACTCGCCTCACGGGGCGCCCGGGTCCGGCCGTCCTCCGCCTGGGCTTCGACGACGAGGTGACGGTCTGGCTCAACGGCGACGAGCTCTACAAGTCGAGCGAGCGGCACACAGCGTTCATCGATCAGCTCGCCCTGCCGATCACCCTTCTTCCGGGAGACAACCGGCTGGTCATCGAGGTCCGGCAGCGAACGGGGGCCTGGGAGCTCATGGCTCGCGTCACGGACGACGCTGGTCGGCCCCGCGTAGATGTCACCGCCCACAAAGACCCCTTCGGGCCCCTGAACCCCACCGACGCCTTCGCCCCCCGGCCCAAGGCCCCCGCGCCGGAGTCCCTCTACACTGAGCTGCTCGCGGTGATGGAAGTCGACCCGCCAAGACCCCAAGAGCTGCTGGACCTCGTCGTCTACGCGCAGGCCTCGGGGATGCCCGAGGTCGATCAGCTCACAATACGGGTCGCCGCCGAGAACGCCTATGAGGCCGCGCCGTCGGCGTCCGCGTTGAATACTTGGCTGGACCTCGTGCCTGAGGTCGAGCACGCGGCGATTCTGCTCTCCCACGATGTGCCTCGACCGCTGCGTGAGAACGACGAGCTGGCCTTTGCAGATCTCCAGATTCGCGTGGCTTGGAACCATTTTCACGCCCGGCGCTTCGTCACCTGTCGGCGGCTTTTGGCTGAGGTGGACCGGGCCTTTCCGCAATTTGGGCCGGCACTGAAGCTCGAGGCCAACCTGCTTGAGGAGTTCGACCTTCCCAATGAGGCCGTCGCCCGGCTGAAACCCTACGCCACGCCGGACGAACCCTCCGCGCTTCGAACGGCCCATCGCCAAGCACTGAAGGCCGCCGGTCGGACGGCCGAGTGGGTCGCCACGCTCAACGCCGACCATGCCGCCGGGGAAGCGACGAGCGATGAGGTCTACCAGCTCGCCGCAGCCCACGAGCTCAAAGGCCGTGAAGCGGAGGCAGAGGCTCTCATGGCCTCTCTGGTCCATCGGCGGCCGGCGCTCTGGTCCTACCTGCTCGATTCGCTCGATCGCGCGCTCTCCGCGAACCGCCTCGCCGTCGCAGACAGGCTCGTCGCCCGAATTGTCGTCAATGCACCTGACGATCCCGAGGTGCTCGACGCGCAGGCACGGCTCGCGAAGGCGAAAGGGCAGACGGACCTCGCGGTCAGGCTGCTGAAACGGGCGGCGGCCTCGGACCCCGGAAACCCAGAGCGTGGACGTCGCCTCGGGCTTTGGGACCAGATGCCGTCGCCCGTCATCCTGGGGCCACCCCTCCGCACGCTCGTCTCGCGGCGCTCGCCTTCGTCGGGCTCGGGGCATGTCCTCTACCACCACGCACGGGTCGAGGTCGCCGAGAACGGCTGGGCGAAACGTGATGTGCGGCGCGTCGTGCGGATCCTGGACGCCACAGGCGCAGAGCAGTTGGGGGTGTGGGAGCTGCCATACCTGCCCGGACGTCAACGCCTAGAGCTCCTGCGCGCTGAGCGACGCCGCGCCGAGGAGGTGCCCCAAAACGCCCTCCGCGGTGATCGGGACGTCTCAAGTCCAGAGACGGGGATGTACCTCGAGCAGCGGGTTGAGGTCCTGACGTTTCCGCGGCTCGAGCCCGGGGATGTGCTCGACGTGGCGTGGCGATTGACGGACCTCGCGAGCGACGACGCCTTCCCCGGGTACTTCGGCGAGGTCGCGTACCTTCAAGAGCACTGGCCGAGGGCGGAGTCGATCATCGAGGCCCGCGGACCGAAGCGACTGGTCTTCGAGGTGGCCCAACCGGAAGGGTCCACGCTCAAGGTCGAGTCGGCGGCCGGGCGCGTTCGGCTTGTGGATGCGCCGGGGGTGCCGCTCGAGCCGTATGGGCCCGGAGTCTCGGCGCTCCGCGCTTATGTGAACGTGAGCACACTTGAGGGCTGGGGGCCCGCGGCCGAGGCCTATCAGCGGCTGCTCGCCGACCGCCTCGACCCAGACGAGACGCTCCGGTCGCTCGCCGCAAAATGGACCGCCGATGCGACCGACGACGAAGCGCGCCTCCGGGCCCTCTTCGCGCGGGTCGCCGATGGGATTCGATACCTCGGCCTCGAGCTCGGTGTGCATGGCTACCAGCCCGAGCGGCCACGGCTCACGCTCGCGAGGGGTTACGGGGACTGCAAGGACAAGGCGGCGTTGCTCATCGCGTTGTCCCGGGCCGTGGGTCTCGACGCACACCTCGTCCTCGTCCGAAGCCGGGCACTCGGCCCGGTCAGACCCTTGCCGGCGAGCTTCGCCATCTTCGACCATGCGATCGTCTACTTCCCGGCCATTGACCGCTTCGTGGACCCCACCCAGGACCATTCTGATCCGTTCGCGCTCCCGCCGTCCGATCAGGGCGCGTTGGCCTTCGTCGTCGGTCGAGACGCGGCGCCTCGGATCATCCCCTCGGCGCGCGCCGATGCGGCCATCGATGACCTCAAGCTGTCGGCCACTTGGGAGGGTCGGGGCGTCACGACCGGGCGCTTCACCTGGCGGCTCTCCGGCCCAGACGCCACGTCCATGCGTAAGCAGCTCGAGGCGGCGGCTGATCGACGGGAGGCATTCGGGCACCTCTTGGCCAGACGCCTCGACGGGATCACGGTCGCTTCGTTCACGGTCACGGGGCTCAGCCCGGCCCTCGACCCGCTGGTCATGGAGGGAGAGGCCCACTTCGGGCGTCCGTCGTCCCGCAATGAGATGACGGTCATGGCTCGACCGTGGCACCTCGTCGAGACCTTCGCCCCTTCGGCGGCCCGGCGGACAAGCGCGCTCCTCGAACATCGCTCCGTGCGGCGAGTCGAGCTTCTGTGGGAGGGGCCGGACCTCGGCCCCTTCGAGTCGCTGCCCAACGTCAGCGTCTCCGGTCCCTTCGGCAGCGCGAGGCGCGAGGTCGAGCTCGTCCCCGCGAGCGGCGGGCCTCGACCTCACAGCACCCTGCGGCTGAGACTCGAGCACCGGCAGGAGGTCTTCGAGGTCAGCCCGACCGAGTACGAGACCTTTCGGCACTTCCTCGTCGACGTGGACGCTGTGACCGGCAAGGTGCTTGCGCCGAGGAGCCGCGAGTGAAAGGGAAAACACGCGGGCTCTTGGTACTGCTCGTCTGCCTCCTCTCCTGCGGCGGTCCGACGAGGCGAACGGAGTCCGTCGTTTCATCGCCGGCCGTCGAGCGGGCCTTCTCGCAGTACTTTGCGGGCGACCTTTTGCAGGCTCGCCTCGCCTTCGAGGCCTGCACCGAGCGACCCGCCTGTGCGCTGGGGCGGGCGCAGATCGCCGCGTTCGACCTCGATTACGCGACGTGCGCTCACCTCTCCCGAGCGGCCCTCGCGGCTTCGTCTGAACCCACCGAGCGCCTCCTCGCAGAGACCTGGGCAGGGGAGTGTTCCCGAGACGCCGGCACGTTGCCGGCGGAGGCCGCTAGACACCTCGTCGCGAGCCGGAGCACCGGGCGCCTCTCGTTTTTGCCGGAGCTCGACCTTGAGCGGCTCGCCGGCCGGCCACCAGACCGGCTCGCCGGGCTGACCCGAGGCCTGGAGTCGACTGAACCGACCGGACGGGTCACCGCGCTCGGCCAGCTCTGGGACCTCAAAGCCGGGACGCCGAAGGGGGGGACGGACGCCTTGACCCTCTCGGAGTACCCGGCGAGCGAGCTGGACGTACACTTCGAGGTGCGCGGGTTCGAGCGTGTGCTCATCGTTCGCGCCGGCCGCATCGTCGCCTCCCCGAGCCGTGGCCTGAGACTCGACACCCTCCGCTTCTCGGCCCCAGGGGGCGGCCCCCTGCTCGTGGTCTGGTCCGGTCGGGAGCTCCCTACGGTCCGGGTCCATTCGCACGCGGCCCCGGCCCCCCTTCGAGACGACGCCTCGCTCTCGGCGCGGTTTGTCGCGCTGGGTCTCTCGAACCACGATGGGGACCTCGCCGGGATGACGGCGGCACTCCATGGCCTGCCCCCCTCGATCATGACAGACTTCTACCGTAGTCAGGCTCTCGACCCGGGGCTCACGGCCGCGGCCCGCCGCGACCATCGGAGGGCCGCCATGATCGCGCTCGCGGCTCAGGCTCCGGCGTTTGCCCACCGGGAGCTGGCGAAGATGGCCCAGCGCGCCTTGGACCTCGACGCGACCGAGCAGCACCTGAAGCTCGCTCAACAGGCCGCGCCCGAGGCGCCCAGCATCGAGGAGGCGCGGTTCAAGTATTTCATGGCGCGTGGCTGGCATGAGGACGCTGCCCTTGCACTCGTCGCGGCTCAGCGGCTCAGGGTCTCGCCGTGCGTCCTCCTGGATCAACGTCAGGAGCTCGCCCGAGCCCAGGGGGACGGGCCGGAGTCGCTCGCGCTCGTCTCCCTCCTGACGACCTGCGGACGGGAGCGCGAGGCCATCGATCTCCTTCTGGAGCTTGACCAGCCGCAGGAGGCGCTGAACCGACTGGACGGTCTGAAACCCAAGCGGCCCGACGACGATTTTATCGACCGACGTCGGCTCAGCGCGTTTTTGTCGCTCGGCACGCCCGACGCACTCGCGCAGGCTGCGGTTCTGGACTCCTCTTTGGATCGCGTCGGCGTCGAACCTCGGCCCGATGCCGCGCTCGCCCTCGCGCGGCTGGCTATGGTTCGTCTTGAGCCGACCGCCCGCGAGACGGTGCGGCTCCTCTCCGCGTTTCCGGAGCTCTCGCCGGTGGCCGCCCTCGAGGTCGACGAGACCGCGCTGATCGCCGCCTACCGGGCGGTCGCAGATGATCCCCGCTACGAGGCCTCAGCCGTCCGAGTCGTCGACCACAGCACGACCTTGTACTACCCGAACGGAGACCGGCTCCGGTTCTCCCATGAGGTGATCGCACTCCGAACACGGGAGGCGGTGGAGGCCTTGGGCGAGCTCACCCTGCCGGAGGACGCGTCCGCCGTGGAGGTCTATACGCGAAAGCCGGACGGCCGAATCTTCCACGCCGAGGACTCACCGGAGAAGGCCTCCCTCTCGCTCCCTGGGCTGGAGGTCGGAGACTTCATCGTGGCCCGCTACTTGGAGACGGGCGACAACGGCTACCTCTACGACACTGGTCTGCTGACGCCGCGCATCTTCTTCCGGTCGGACACGCTCCCGACGTTTCTCCAACGTACGGAGATCTTCTCAGATCCCTCGCGGCCCATGGAGGTGCAGGTCCTATTGGGGGCCAGTCCCGGGCAGCCGGTCTCGCTCGGCGAGCTGCACGGGCTGCGCTTCGAGGTCCAGCAGGTGGGCGCCGTCCCCGCCGAGCCGGATGGTCTTCCGCCTGGGCTACTCCTCCCCTCGGTGCGCCTCGGATTTGGCGTGCGCCTCGAAGAGGACCTGGCGTTTGTTAGGGACCGCCTCCTTGGCCGGCGCGGACGCTCCGCGCTCTTTGATGCCTGGGCGGTCGAGGTCGCGGGTTCGGGTGAGCCTTCCGAAAGGGCCGAGCGGCTCACCCGAGCTGTGCGCGCGCGGGTGCAAGCCTCCACGGGCCTCATCGCCGACGACGTGGTGTCCATGTGGGCGAGCGGCGAGGGACATCGCGCCCTCGTCCTCTCGGTGGCGCTCGAGGCGGTCGGCATCGCGCATGAGCTCCTCCTTGCCCGTCCGAAACTTCAAGTGCCGGCCGCCGATTTCCTGCAGGTCGCCGACTTCCCCTACGCCCTCCTGCGCCTCAGCTCGGCCAGAGCTTCGCAGGGCCCTCTGATCATTGACCCCGGCCCGTCTCGCGGCCCCGTCGCGTTCGTTCCATTTCCCTTCCTCGGAGGAGACGCGGTCATCGCGTGGCCACCGTTCGCTTCTTCCCGCGTCGTCGAGCTGCCGAAGGTTCGGACCGTTCGGGACGCGCGGACCGTGAAGATGAAGCTGCACCTGAGCGCCGATGGAACTCTCAGCGGCAGCGTCGACGACCGACTCACGGGGCAGGAGGCCATCGTGATGGGGGACTACCTCTCCAGGCTGGAGGTGACGGACCGGTCCAAGGTCATGGAGCGCCTGCTCGTGCCGGTCGTGGGGGCCGCGACGGTCAGTGGCTTCCAGACCAACCTCGCGCTCGGGGAGGACCACCTGGGTCTGACCTACACGTTCAAGGCGCGGACGAGCGGCCCGCTCTCACTCGGGCTCTTCCCGGTCTCTCCAGGGCGGGCCTGGGCCAGCCTGACGGAGCGCCGCACGCCCCTCGTCATCGATCTGCCCACCGAGCAGCGCGTCCAGATCGAGCTGACGTCCGACAGACCCATAGACGTCTCCGGTCATCTGGGCACGCTCAAGTCAGGGAGCTTTGAGTACACCGTCCAGACGGTTCAGACGGACAAGGGCTTTGAGGTGAGCGCAACGACCTCGCTGCCCGGACAGGTGGTCTCAAACGAAGCTTATGCCGACTTCGCCGAGTGGGCGCGCGCCGTGGACGCCCGCGAGCGTCTGACGATCCGCAGCCGGGACACCGATGGTAGGGAGTAGCCCCATGGCACCGCGCTGGCTCACCGTGGCGCCTGTGAGTTCAGCGTCTCCAGCGCCGCGTGTTTCGACATGGATAGATCACCCCACCCCCAACAATGCAGCTCGCCGCATGCGTCCACCGCACATGCACTTACATCGGTCATGGATAGGTGGATGAGTGGGCACCCCTGGGGTGCGCGGTAACACCTCCGCGCGGGCGAACACGTACGCGACCGTGGTGACATTGCCGGCGGTGAACGATGGCGCGGCCCCAAGGTTTTCCAAGGAGTTGGTGATGCCCTGAGTCGACCAGTTCGTGAGGTCGTTGCTGCCTTCAAAGTCTACCGTGGACGCTGACGATCCGACGATCAGGGTGACGCTGATGGAGAGGGCGTTGTTGTCGCCCATCTCGACCGGCTGCGTCGTACTCACTGACGGCAACGTCGTGCTCGGGGCCAAGTACAGAGTGTCGAAGAGGCGCATGAGCGCTCCTTTTTGGGTTAGACCCAAGAGTGGTGGACGAGGCTCGATGGCGGCGATGATGAAAGCCTAGTCTGACATCGGCGACCGTAGGACGGGGGGCAGCCGTCAAGGTGTTTGTCCGCTTCGTAGCCTGCTCGACGACGCCCGGGCGTTTTTCAACCTCGATGCGCGGGCCGGGATACGCATGCCACTGACGGTCGTCGACCCCCATGCCGAGGTGGTCAAGCGGCTTGATGATGCACGAAG
>SHZC01000250.1 GCA_009692505.1 Myxococcales bacterium | reverse complement strand
TCAAGAGCGGTGCACATTGTCGGACCCATCTGCGAGAGCGCGGACGTACTCGCTCGGGACGTGCTCTTGCCCGACTGCGAGGAGGGGGACGTGCTCGCGATCCTCGAGTCCGGGGCCTATGGCGCGGCGATGGCCTCGACCTACAACTCCAGGTCGCTGCCTCGCGAGGTCGTCCTGTCCTGAGCCGGAGGCGCGTTGGATCTGCCGGAGGCGCGTTGGATCTGCCGGAGGCGACTCTCGATCACCCGAGCGTGCGTTCCCACAGCCAGTAAACGCCCGAGACGACGATGAGGCCGCTGAGGACGGGCAGTCCGAATCGGCGATAGGTCGGGTTCTTCTGGAGAACGATGAGCAGGGGCAGGACGACGGCCAGGATCGCGAGCTGACCGAGCTCGACGCCGAGGTTGAATGCGAGCAGCGTCTTGGCGAGCGGCACGCCTCTCAGCCCAACGTCCTCGAGCGCGCCCGCGAAGCCGAGCCCGTGGATGAGTCCGAATGGAAAGGTGAGCCGCCATCGTTTGGAGGCGTCCGTCACGAAGAAGTTCTCGACGCCGACGTACACGATCGAGACCGCGATGAGCGCCTCGACCCACTGTCCATTCAATGAGAGGAGACCCGAGGCGGCGAGCCCCAAGGTGATGGAGTGGGCCACGGTGAATGCGGTGATCACCGCGAGCAGGGACACGAGGCGGCCGCCGACGAGCAGGAGCCCGAAGAGGAACGCGAGGTGATCGAAGCCGGTCAGGATGTGCTCCACCCCCAACTCCACAAGCTCGATAAACGTGCTCGGCGCGGCCTCGGTGACCGCCGTCGCGACGAGGCCCGGCCCGGTATACGTCGGCGACCGCCGGTGCAGGACAAAGGAGATGGGCGGGGGCGCGGCGGCGAAGGTGCCGAGGTGCCGATGCCCGGGGGTGATGGTCGTCAGGAAGCCGGCCTCGAGGGTATAAGAGGCTGCGGGTGCCGGGCAGGAGAAGATCAACGTGGCGTCGAGCCCGTCGGCCTCGGAGAGCGCGACCGTCTCGATCTGTTGCGGGCAGGGCGCGCCGTCGGCCGTGATCGTGAGCTGAGTCAGGAGCGGGTCAAGCACGGTCCGCGAAGGCAGAAGCTCCGGCTCGTCGAGCTGACCGTTTCCATTGAGGTCGAGCGTCGGCGAGAGCGCGAGGACTTCGCGGCGCGCGAGCGTGAGGTCCGCTCTTACACCCTTCACCGAGACCTCGTAGGTGCCCCGCGAGAGCCCGATCTCATGCGCGCTCGCGCCCGACGGGGCGATCAACGTGAAGAGAACGGCGAGGAGGACCGCCTTCGAGCTGCCCCTCACCTCGGCCCGCTGAGCAATCGCCCAGCTTCAGCGACTGAAGCGGCATCGAAGTTGGGGTTCTGCTTCAAGGCGCGGCGGATGAGGTCATCCCCTTCGCGCTTCTCGTTGGGCGTGAGGCCCGCGGCGCGCAGGACGAGGCCAGCGTGAAAGAGGAGGCGCGCATCCGGCGTGCCCGTCGCGACCGTCGCCCGAACGAGGGGCAGGGCCTCGGCGGCTCGACCGGCGCGATAGAGCGCGAAGGCGAGCGCGTCGTCGGCGTACACCCCGCCCCGGTGGAGGCGATCCCGCTCGGCGGCGCGGAGGGCCTCGTCGTGGTCGCGGTCGCGATGGGCGAGGAAGAGCGACAAGGTGCGCGCGTCCGTCTGGCGGCCTAATCGAAGGACCTCGACCTCGGCGGCCTTCGCTAAGACCGCATCCCCGGCGGCGAGGTGAGCATCGGCCAAGAGCCAAGCCGTCTCCGCAGATGGCGTGACGACCATCGACCGGGTCAGGGCGGCGATCGCGCTCGTCGCCTGCCCCATCGACAAGGCGAGACGACCCTCGAGCTGAAGGGCCGGTGCGTAGGCCCCAAGGTTTGGGAACGAGGTTGCGACGAAGTCCAAGCCGGCCTTCGTGCCCTCGTAGTCGCCCACGTGCCAGAACAAGGTCGCGGCCTGCACGAGCGTCCAGGCGGCGGGCTCCGGGTCACGCGCGCCGCGCCCGGCGTCGAAGGCGAGGCGGAAGGCTTCTTTGGCGCCGTTGATGTCTCCGGCGATGAAACGAAGGTGGGCGAGGCGGGCGTACGCCGGCAGGCTCGGCTTCAGATCCATCATCCGCTGCGCCGCCGCCTCGGCCTCCGGGATGTGGCCGAGCTCAAGCTCCGCGTCGGACAATGCGCCTTGGGCCATGAAGTCGCCCGGGTTCGAGCTCGTCAATCGGAGGGCGAGCGTCCTCGCGGCCTCGAAGCTGTGCTCGTTTTGAAGAACGAGGAGTTGCAGGTGTTGGGCGAGCTGGAAGTCCGGCGCGAGGGCGAAGGCGAGCTCAGCACAGGCCTTGGCGTTGAGGTAGTAGCCAGAGTCCCCGGACTGGCGCGCCTTGAGGACCCAAGCTTGTCCGAGCAGGATCCAACTCTCGGGCTTCTTGGGGAGCGCGCGGGCGGCCTCGCTGAACTCTTTGAGGCGGGCGTCGATGCGGTCGGAAGGGCCGGGGTCCGAGAGGGCGAGCGTCCGGTGCTCCGCGAGCCGCGAGGCCTCGGGTGTTGAGGCGGCGGCGGGCGCCGATGGGCCCGCGGCGCCACCGGGCGTCGATGGGCCGTTGGCGCTCGCCGCTGGGTTGTTCTGGGGTTGGCACGCGAGGAGCGCAAGCCCCAAGAACGCGGCGTCTCGTGTCTTCACGCGGAGGTCCTTGGTCGCCGGAGCTGGGGGATCGGTCGAGACCTGGAATCTCAACCGACCGCCCAGACCCGCTGTCCGGGTCCAAACCCCGGGGGGCTTGGAGGCTCGCTCAGCGGCTCGCTTACTGCGGTAAGGCTTCGATGGGCGTGGGCTTGCCATGGGGGGCGTCGAAGCCCGAGTGCGGCAGCGGCAGGAACGGGAACTCCGCGAGGAAGTCCTTGTCGTTGTAGTTGACGTTGTCGCCGAGGGCGATGGAGAAGCCCGAGAGGACGAGCGTCATCGCCACATCGGTCACGTCGGCCTGCTCCCGATTCGCTGCCCCGCCGGGGATGGCGCGACCGTTGGGGAAGCCCGAGTCCTGCCAGAGGTTCACCCGGAGGATGTCGCCGATCTTGTCGAGGTTCGCGGAGACCTGATCGCCGGGGTAGAGGCTGAGCACCGCCACGATGTCGAAGCGGTCGTGCTTCAGGGAGTCGACCGTCACCTGCGGAACGCCGAGCGCGTTGTAGATGCCGACAGCCTCGGCGTCACGCACGAGGATCGGGTTGAGGAAGTATCCGGCGAAGAGGCCGATGTCGTCGGCCGGGGTCCGGCTGTTGAAGCGGTCCTTGTCCTGAAGGCCGATGACCACCTCGTTGATGAGGGGCAGACCCAGGCGCGAGACCTGGACCCAAGGCCCGTAGCTGGACACGCGGCCATTGGCGCGACGCACGGTCTCCTTGCGGCGGCTGGAGGAAGCCCAGACGCCGATCTTGCCGTTCATGTCGGTGGCGATGCCCATGCCGTCTAGGGTCACGTCGGCGATCGGCAGCTCAAGCGCGATGCTGTGGCAGTTGAAGCCGGCAACGCCGTCTTTCGCCACACCCGGGCCCGAGAGGTTCGCAAGATCGAAGATGCCCGAGAGGTCGACGTAGAAGCCGTCGTCGCGGGGCCCGGCGAACACACGGCCGTGGGAGCCGTTATTGCCGAGGTCACGGATGTAGTTGGCGGCGATGAACGCATCGTCGTACGTGGCCGAAGGCGAGGCCCCCAGGGAGTTGAGGACTGCGTACGTGCGCGGGCCGTAGTTGGGGGGAGCCGCGGGCGCGCCCTGGATGAGCAGGGTGCGCTGGCGAGCCTGCTCGCGGACGACCCGGTAGGTGACCGAGTTGAAGGAGAGCTGACGGAAGAACTCCTTGCCGCCGCCGGGGCCCGCGGCCATGTTGTCGATGGCGACGCGAGGGCCGTCCACGTTCTGGAACTCGATGTAGTAGGTCGCGAGATCCGGCAGGCCGGCGCGCGTCGTGTCCGTGATGTGGATCTCGTAGCGCACGTCGGAAGAGAACTCGTGGAAGTTCGGGCCGCCGGCCGGCTCTTCCATCGGGCTGTAGTTGGCGACGACGTAGAGCTTGTCATGCGTGCCGGGGGAGACCCAGGCGTAGATGTCGGTGTTGTCGGCGGCCGGGTCTTGGGCGATGAGCGGTGCTTCGCGGTGGCTGGAGGCGAACGCGAGGGGGGCAGCGGCGGTGGCGCCGAAGCAAGTGACCACCGCGGCGGTCAGACGAATGTGTCGAGCCTTCATCAGAGAGGTCTCCTGAATTGTCTTGGGGTTTCGGAGTTTCATTGGCCGATGAGCAGGAAGACCGAGCCCGCGCCCGCGTCGTCCGTGCCACACCAGGAGAATCGAGCGCTTGCCTGTCCACGGTGCAGACCGCCGGCTTCGAGGTTGGCCCCGATGACGTCGTTTGCACGCTCGGCGAAGAGCCCATCCGCGAGGCCGTAAGTGACGACCGTCGCGTTGCCGTTGGTGGTGTTCTGCGCGGAGATGAACAAGGTGTTGCCATCCTGGGAGAGCGCGAGGCCCGCCGGATAGCCGAGCGCGTAGGGGATCTCGAGGCGCTCAGCGGCGCCCGCCGTCACGCGGTACAGGCCGCTGCGGCCGGTGGCCACGGTGTCGGCGACGAAGACGTCCCCCCCCGCGGTCACGGCGATGCCGCTCGGATCGGCGAAGGCGTCGCCCTCAGCGACGACGGTCACGACGCCGCCGGCCGCGTTCGACTTGAAGACTCCCGCGGCGCCCGTCATCGGGTGCTTGCCGCTGAAGTACAAGACGTCTTCGCCCTGCTCGACCACGAGATCGAGCCCCCGCGCGTCGTAGCCTGCGGTCGTCTCCATCGCTTCGGGCACGCCGCCGGCCGAAGCCACGCGGTAGATGACGCCGTCCAGGCCCGCCTCATTCTCGTACCCGACGTCGGCGACGAAGAGCGTGTCGCCGTTCGTGGAGGTGATGAGGTCCATCGGCAGGACAAAGGCCGCCGAGACGATCGTCGGCTCGCCGGGCATTTCGCCGACCTTATAGACACTACCGGCCTCGTCGCCGTAACCGGTGAAGTAGACTGACGTTCCATCCGGTGACGGCGTGCTGTTCTTCACGCCGCTGATCGCGCTGGCGATGCTGCGGACCTCGAGCTCCTCGACGGGGGGCGGCTCGCCGCCCGCGCCGCCCGCGCCGCCCGCGCCGCCGGGCACGCCGCCCGAGCCGCCCGCGCCGCCGGGCACGCCGCCCGCGCC
>SHZC01000044.1 GCA_009692505.1 Myxococcales bacterium | reverse complement strand
CACGTCGTGGTCGAGCGGGACTATCTCGAACCGCCCCCTGAGTCCATCGTCACCGAGGAGCTGCCGTCGCGGACGGGCCGCCGGTCAAAGAAAGACCAGAGCCTCTCCGGCAACGTCAAGAAGCTGTTCCGCAAGTAGCGGACCCCCAACCCGGTCCAAGCTCAGCAGACTCGGTTCTGTATCAGGAGCGCGAGCGGGTCCCCGGTAAACGATAGCCGGTGCCTGTCCGCGGGGCATTCGAGGCGCGCGAGGTCGTCGACGAGCACGCCCAGAAGATCCTCGCTGCCCGGCTCGAGCCGCCGGAGCCCTTCGCGAATCGACGGCAGGAGCGCGGCCCACCAGCCTGAGAGCTTCTGCCCTCTGAGCGAGGCATCGAGCCCCTGGGTCTCCACGTCGAGACGAACCGCGCGCCAGTCCGCCGGCGTGACATCCGCGAAGAGTCGGCTCGCCTCAGCGAGCGCGAGGTCGTCGTAGAGCAGACCGGCATGAAGGGCCGGCAGCGCCAAGACGTGCGCCCGGTCGCCCATGTCCGCGCCGCGCACCTCCAGGTGCCGCTTCAGGCGAACGTCGGGAAAGAGCGTCGAGAGGTGCAGCGCGAAGTCCCCGATCGTGGCCCGGTGATCGCCAAAGCCGACGTCGAGGAACCGCCGAAAGACCAGCCCGTTGACCGGGACGTAGTCGCCCTCGCGATGGATGAAGAACATCGGGACATCGAGGGCCCACTGCACATAGTCGTGCAGCGAGGGGTTCGGGCCGAGGAGCGTGTCTGGCAGCTTGCACCGCGCGTTGTCGACCTCGTTCCAGACCGTCGAACGAAACGACCGCTGAGGCACGATCCGCCCTTCAATGACCGTAGAGGCGGCCCACAAGGCGATGACGAGCGGCTGGACCATGAGCGCCGCCCGAAACTTCCGGCTGGCATCGGCCTCGGTGTCGAAGTCGAGGTTCGCCTGAACGGTGCAGGTCTGATGCATCATGTTCATGGCCAGGCGACCCCGGGGAGGCAGGTACCCCCTCATGATGCGGTATCGGGACTTGGGCATCTGGGGGGCCTGGGCCGCCGTACCGAAGGGTGCGTGGCCCATTCCACTCCACGTCAAACCCAGAGGCTCCGAGAACCGTCTGAGCTCCTCGAAGTGGGTGTCGAGCTCAGTGACCTGCTCGGCGAGGGTCAAGAGCGGCTCGCCCGAGAGCTCAAGCTGTCCACCCGGCTCAAGCGTGATGGTGGTCCCCGACCGAGCCAAGGCGACGATGTCGTTGCCCTCGCGACTGGCGACCCAGCCCGCCTTTGCTACGAGCGCCTCGAGCAAGACCCCGATCCCGGCGTCCCCTTCGTAAGTCGGGTAGGCAGCAGCCGTTGACGAGTACCCGATCTTCTCGTGCTCGGTGCCCACGGCCCAGAGGTCCCGCGGTCGACCCCCCAGGCGCATCCAGTCGACAAGCTCGTCGGGATCATTAATGGGGGCGAAGTCTGCAAAGGTCTGTGAGCTCATGTTGCGAGTTCGATGCCACGAACTGAAATTGGTTTCAACCCTCGCATGCCTTGCGCGTATCGGCCCGCTCTGCTACAAGGCTCCGCCCTTTCGGGCATATCACTCACGTAGCGCAGAGTTCGACGCCGCGTGCCCGACTTGATCGTCGGGTGAGCGTTCGGACGGCGAAGCGCCACGGAAGCCACAACGCAAAGAGGAGAAAAACGATGGCCATCATTTCCATGCGCGAGCTGCTTGAGGCGGGCGTTCACTTCGGTCACCAGACGACCCGGTGGAACCCGAAGATGAAGCCGTACATCTACGGCGCCCGCAACGGCATCTACATCATCGACCTGCAGAAGACCGTGCCGCTGTTCGACCAGGCCTACAACTTCATCAGCGCGACGGTCGCCCGTGGCGAGTCGGTCCTGTTTGTGGGCACCAAGACCCAGGCCCAGGACGTCATCCGCGAGCAGTCCGAGCGGTGCGGCATGTTCTCGGTCACCAACCGCTGGCTCGGCGGCACGTTGACGAACTTCACGACGATCAAGCTGTCGATCGCCAAGCTCCGCAACATGGAGAAGATGCGCGCCGACGGCACCATCGATCGACTCACCAAGAAAGAGGCCCTGCGGAACGAGCGCGAGCGCATCAAGCTTGAGGAGAACCTCGGCGGCATCAAGGCCATGGAGCAGCTGCCCGGGGCCGTCTTCATCATCGACACCATCAAGGAGCACATCGCCGTCAGCGAGGCGAAGAAGCTCGGCATCAAGGTCGTCGCCGTCCTCGATACCAACTGCGATCCGGCCGACGTCGACTTCCCGATCCCCGGGAACGACGACGCGCTCCGGGCCATCGAGCTGTTCACCGCGAAGATCGCCGACGCGGTCATCGAAGGTCGGATGCGGAGCAAGGAGCGCTTCACGGGCACCGGTGACATCGGCGACCTGGGCGCGGCGATGTCGGCCCCCCGCGATGGCGGCCCCGAGATCGAGATCAAGCGCGCCGGTATGGAGATGCCCGAGCCTGAGGCCAGCGCGTCCCCCGACACGGTCGTCCACCGCGGCGACGAGGTCTGAGGAGTTCCCATGGCGATCACAGCAAGCGACGTCAACACCCTTCGCCAGTCGACGGGTGCCGGCATGATGGAGTGCAAGCGGGCCCTCGAAGAGGCGAACGGCAACCAGACCCTGGCCGCCGAGATCCTCATGAAGAAGGGGATCGTCAAGGCCGCCGAGCGATCGGGTCGGCTGGCGACCGAGGGCGCGATCGGCACTTATGTACACAACGGCCGCATCGGGGCCATCGTGGAGATCAACTGCGAGACGGACTTCGTCACGCGCACGGACGAGTTCAAAAACCTCGTCCGTGACATCGCGATGCACGTGGCCGCCTCGGCGCCCCAGTTCCTCGACGACAGCGAGATCCCCCCGGCCAACCTCGACAAGCAGCGCGAGATCTTTGCGGCCTTGCCTGAGGTTCAGGCCAAGCCGGAGAACATCCGGGCCAAGATCGTCGACGGCAAGATCGCGAAGTGGAAGAAGGAGATCTGCCTCCTCGACCAGCCCTTCGTGAAGGATCCGGACACCACCGTTCGCGACCACGTCGTCAAGACGGCGGCGGCGACGATCAAAGAGAATGTAAAGATCCGACGCTTCATGCGCTTCGAGCTCGGTGAAGGGCTCGAGAAGAAGACCACGGACTTCGCCGCCGAGGTCGCAGCCGCGGCCAAGGTCTGAGCGTCACGACATGATGAAGCGTGTGTTACTCAAGCTGTCCGGCGAAGCCCTTATGGGCGCCGGGCAGTATGGGATCTCGCCCGACTTCATTCAGCGGATCGCTCTCGAATTGAAGAGCATACACCAGAGCGGCACCGAGCTCGCGCTGGTCATCGGCGGCGGCAACATCTTCCGGGGTGTTGCCGGCGCCGCCAAAGGCATGGATCGCACGAGCGCCGACTACATGGGCATGCTTGCGACGACCATCAACGCCCTCGCGATGCAGGACGCCCTCGAGAAGGCCGGCTGCGTCACCCGCGTGATGAGCGGCCTCGAGATGCCCAAGGTGGCCGAGCCGTTTGTGCGTCGACGGGCCCTGCGTCACCTCGAAAAGGGCCGGGTCGTGATCTTCGCCGCGGGGACCGGCAACCCCTACTTCACGACCGACACCGCGGGCGCCCTGCGGGCCATGGAGATCGGCGCTGAGTGCATCTTGAAGGCGACCCGCGTCGACGGCATCTACGACGACGATCCGCGACAGAACCCGAACGCGGTCCGCTTCGACGCGCTGCATTACAACGAGGTGCTCGCCCGGGAGTTGAAGGTGATGGACGCCACCGCCGTCAGCCTCTGCCGCGAAAACAAGATGCCGATCGTCGTGTTCAACCTCTACGAGCCGGGCAACATCGCGCGGGTCATTCGCGGCGAGAAGATCGGCACCCGGATCGACTGAAAGCCTGCTAGGCTCGCCCGCACTTTCGTGAACAGCGGGGACAGTCATGATCAACCTTCAGCTCGAAGACCTCAAGAATCGCTTCGCCAAGACCTACGACGTCCTGAAGAAGGAGCTGCTGCGGGTCCGGACCGGCCGCGCAAGCAGCACCATGCTCGACGGGATTCGGGTCAGCTACTACGGCCAGCCCACAGCACTCTCGCAGGTCGCGAACATCACGGTGCCCGAGGCGCGGCTCATCACGGTCAAGCCGTGGGAGCCCAATATGCTCAAGGAGATCGAGCGCGCCATCCAGAGCTCCGATCTCGGGCTAACGCCGCAGAGCGACGGCCAGATCATCCGCCTGTCGATCCCCCCGCTGAACGAGGAGCGCCGCAAGGAGATGGTCAAGCAGGTCCGTCGCAACGGCGAGGACGCGAAGGTCACCGCGCGGAACCATCGCCGCGACGTGAACACCGCCATCCAGGCACTGTGCAAAGGCGGGAAGATCACCGAGGACGACGAGGAGCGCACGCTCAAGAAGATCCAGGAGCAGACCGACGAGGCCATCAAGTACATTGACGGTCTGCTCACCAGCAAAGAGAAAGAGCTGATGGAAGTCTGAGGACCGGGTCGGCTCAGGCTTGGGGGCCGAGTCGAATGACAGTGGCCTCAAGCGTCGGCTCCGGCAGCGCGAGCCATAGCTGCCCGCCGCTGACCGTCAGCGTCCAGCGGTGGGCCCGCGAGAGGCTCTTCCCGGCCTGCTCAAGGAACGCCTCGGGCAGGGCGACGACCTCTAACTTCTCGGCCCGGTGGATCCCCTTCGCGAGCGCGTCACGGTAGAGGCCCGCGGGGTCCTTCCAGCCGTAGACCACGACGCGCTCCGTCGCTTTGCTCGCGCGGTGAAGGCGGTCGATGCTCGGCTGGCCGATCTCAATGGCGGCGCGCGTCCGACCTTGGAGATCAACGACCCGCAGCGCGGGCTCATCGTCGCTCGACAAGCCGGCCCCGAAGTCCAGCCCCTCGGTGTGCTCCAGGCATCGCGCCATGACCCGCGCCACGAGGAACTTCGTCGACTCCGACGGGTGCTGCGCCACGCGAAACTCCAGGGTCTCGTAGAGGCCGCGGTCGCTGTCGCAGAGCTCAATCTCAAAGCGCCGCAGCGTGCTCGTCAGGGCCATCGGTGCTTACTCCTCGCGGACGGTGAGGTTGAAGGTGCCGAAGCCCGGCTCGTTGAACTGTGTCACGAGGATGTCTTGGGCGATGGCCAGGGCGACGGTCGCGGCGGGCACATAGGAGGGGCCCGTGTAGAGGGTCAGCGGCAGGGTGACGCCGGTCCCCGAGTAGGTGACGAGATCCCCGGCCCGCGCGTAGACGACCCGAGCCAGTTCCTCAGGGGTGTTTGGGACCATCATGAAGAGGACCGGGGGATCACCCTGGGCTTGACCGTCGAAGGCCTGGATCCAGGGCAACGCCACGCCGCCGACGTTGACGACGCCGCGACGCTCCATGGTCCCCGCGTCGCTGCCCAGGTTGCTGGAGAGCGTCACGTTGAGCCCGATGGGCACAGGTCCGCCGATGTGCTCGAGCCGGACCCTGCAGACATTTTGGGCCGCGAAGTCGCTGGTCAGGCGCACGCGGGATGCGCCCACGACGACCTCGCGCAGACCCTCGCCGACGGGCGGCGTGACGCCGGGCAGGCCCCCTTGCTCAAGGGTGATGCCCCCGAAGCAGTCGAAGGCGTCGTTGCCCCCGTCCACCCAGCCACAGTTGTCCTGGAAGGGGTGCACGCTCAAGTGGGCGCGGAGATCAAACGGCAGCGCGAGCGGAAACCCGCGGCTCGAGAGCCCGACAGCCCGGGGAGTGCCGTCCACGTTAATGAAATACTCACCCGCGGTGGCCCCTTCGAGGAGCACCTCGGTGGACCGTCCGGGGCCGACTCCGGCTTGGGCGCAGGCGATCTCCGACTCTTGATCCATGCAGTCCCGGCGGATTGACACGATCGGGTGGAAGCGCCCGGCGGGGTCAACGGCTGTGACGCGGAGGTCCGCCGCTTGCGCCAAGGTGTACCGATAGGTCGCGTCTGGAGCGAGATCCCCGCCGCAGCTCGAGGTCACGGCGTTGAGGCCGCCTTGAACCGTAAGACCCATGACCGAGCCGTTGACGGGGATGTCGATCACCGGCTGGCCGGGCTCGCACATCTGACTCTCGCTGACATCGGTGCCCTCGCGGCAGCCTGGATCTTCGGGATAGTCGATGAGGCCGTCGCGGTCGTCGTCCTGGCCGTTTACACAAGTCGGGTTGACCTCGTCGTTGTCCCAGGGGTGCTCGCAGCCGAGGTCTTGCGGGTGATCGACCGCGCCGTCGGCGTCGTCGTCGCGACCATTGATACAAGACGGTTGACGATCTTCGAGGGGCGTACGGGCGAAGAAGCAGTCCTCGTCCAGGCCATCCGACAGACCATCTCCGTCGTTGCCGAGCCCATCGTCGCACTCGTGGACGACCCGATTCTCCGGAGTTGGGACGCCATCCTGCGACCGCTCAAGCGTCAGGAGGGCGAAGGCGTGACTCGAGAACGGCGTCCACCCTGTCGGGGACCCGCCGAAGCCCGTGCCCCGCTGACCGGCGGCGTCTTGCCATCGGAGCAGCGTGTAGGCCACGTCGAAGCTCTGACTAGCCTGTTCCTCGTTATAGCCGAGGGCCGCTGGGTCCCGCGCGCCAAAAGACGAAGCGTCGAGATGGCCACCGCCGAGGGGCCCTTCGGACAAACGCAGCGCCTTCGTGGTGGTCCAAAACGCGTAGTAGGTGCTCGTGGGTGTGAAGTCCCCACCCACCATCCGATCGGGGAAGTAGTTGAGGTGCAGCCACGACGGCGAGGTCTGCGCCGCGGGCCCGTCGAGAGGTTGGCCGGCGAGTCGTTGGAGGAAGAGGGCGACCCCGGTCATCGACGTGCTCGAGGAGTCCCCTGCCGCCGGTCGATAGGAGAAGCCACCGTCCACCTTCCGGGCACCTTGAAGAAAGTCGGCGATCTGCCCGATGCCCACGGTCGCCCCGGGCATTTGGTCCTCGGCGGCATACAGGCCATCGACGGCGAAGTGCGTCGTCGAGATATCAGTCCCCGGCCCTTGGTACTCCCAGGCCTGGGCCGGGAGGTTCTGCGTCGCCTGGAGCGCGGCGACGCCATTTTGCAACGCGGCGGTCGCCCGCACCGGGCCGCCCAAGTCATCGGCGTCCGCGGGTGCGTCGCAGGCGTCCCCGAGGCCCGTCGTCGTCGACGTCGGCCTGGTCGTGATTCGGGACGTCCGGGCAGTTGTCCAAAGCGTCGTTGATGCCGTCCTCGTCAGTGTCGACGTTCGGCGGCTCACCCACGTCGTCGCGCCTTGGGCCATCCGGCTCCGCGCCCCGATCGTCGGCGTCTCGGGTGTCGTCGCCCGGGCCATCCTCGCGGCGTGGCTCGAGTCCGTCGGTTGAGCCTTGGTCCACTTCGGCCGGGGCACGTCGCACCTCACATCAGACCTGGCGCCCCAGTCGACCGTGGAGGCATCATCTGCCCCAGAACCTTTGTCGCCCACCGCCGCCGGGACACAGCAGGCTGAAAAAAATGACCGCAATCGGGCGTCTTTTCATGGGTGCATCTTGCCCGGGCCACAGGTCTAAAACCAGTAGCCATAGCGGCCCATGATCGTGTGAATGAAGAGGTTGTCCTGGTTGCGCTGATCCTGGAGCTCTGTCTCGAACGCGCCGTCATAATCCAGGTCGAGCCGGTGGTGGCGGAGGGGCTGATAGTAAGCTCCGAGGCCGAAGAGGTAGATCTCTTGGGACTCGTCAAAGAGGCGACCGCGGTCCGTCGCCCGCCCAATGGTCCGCCCGCTAAACCATGTCGCCCGAGTCGTCAGCGAGAGGCTTGGGCTCACGTCGAGTTGGGCGTCGAGCGAGAGGCTGAGCGTATCGGTCATGAAGCCGTTATGAAGGCGCGCGCTCGCGTCGAGTTCAAGGCCGGTGTCCGCGACATCCTCATTCCGCAAGCCGATGGTGTAGCCGACCGCCTCACGGTTGTCCTGCGAGCGATGTTTCACCTCAACCGACTGGTATTGGTAATACCGCTCCCAGAACCGGAACGAGGCCGAGAACCGCGCCCGGTCGTAGACGAGGTCGACGATCTCATCGCCCAGGATGAGCGCCTGATTGGGCTCGAGCTGCGAGCGGTAGATAGCCGGGTCGCGGTATTGGGCGAGGCTGTACCGGCTGAGGTTGAGGCCGAGGTTGAAGCCGCTGACCGGCGTATAATCCACGCTGCCGAGCCACATGGAGACCTCGTCTTCGCGCCCGAGATCGAAGACCAGAAAGCTTGAGACATAGAGCGCGGACGAGAACCGGTAGTGCACCCGATTGAACAGGAACTGACGATCGACGGCGTCCCCGCGGAGCACGAGGTTATAAGCCGCCGAAGCGTCGAGGCCCTCGTGCTGAAGCTCCACCAACGCGCCCGTGGCGATGGTGTCGGTGTCCGGTTTGTAGTCGACGGGATCGGGCGAGAGGCCGCCGTAAATGCCGACGTGAACTCGGCCGAGATCGACCTTGGCCGTGAGCCCGTCGACCCAAGCGTTGCCCGCCTCCCGCAGCACCTGACGCCCGAGCTTGAGCTCGAGTTGGTGGTCCAGGAGTGGGTGGCCGGCATAGAGCTGCCGCACCTGGGCGAAGGACTCGGTCGCGCCAAACCGACGCTCGTTTTCTCCGGTCGCGTCCAGGACGAGGGTGGAGTCAAGCTGAAGCGAGAGTCCGGAGTCGGTCACGTCTCTGGCGCGCAGATCGGCGTCGAAGAAGCCGAACGCGATCTGCGGTCCCCCCCCGTCATCGGCGGAGTACAGCGCCCTCAAGCGGGCTGAGCCATCGAGCCTCGTGGGGGTCTCCGCGTGGACCCGCGGGCTCATGGCAAACACCGCGACGATGAGCAGCGGGGCGAACGTGACCGGCCGGATTACACGAGGGCCGAACGTGACCGGCCGGATTACACGAGGGCCGAACGTGACCGGCCGGATTACACGAGGGCCGAACGTGACCGGCCCGATCATCTCGGCGCGCACGGGGGATCACGCGGGTCCCCGCAGACGGCGCCGGCGCGAGCCCGAAGGAACGTGCGCGTCGTGTGGCAGTTCTCGCAGCTTGTCAGGCCGCCGGGGCAGCAGCGTTCGTGATCAGGCTTCGTCGTCTTTTGGAACGTGTCCGTGTGGCAGAAGTCACAGGTCGACGGCAGACCCCCGAAGACGCGCTGAGGGTGACACTCGCGGCACTCCACGAAGCGGTGCGAGCCAGACAAGCGGAAGCCTGTGTCGTCGTGGCGGAACTTCGTCGGCAAGAACGCCTGCTGGGAGTGGCAGTCATTGCACGCAGGCCCGAAGCTGGAGAAGTGGGGGTCGCGGTGGCAAGAGATGCACTCCGGTCCCATGCCCCCAAGCTCCTTCTTGCGGTCCTCCCCGTGGCAGCCCTCGCAGGGCAGGAGGTCGTGTACACCCTCGAGTCGGAAGGCCCCGAAGTCGTGATTCTGGGCGAGGTTCGTCGACCAGTCCTTGGTCGTATGGCACTTCTCGCAGAGGTTCCCGTGTTTGCCCTTGTGCTCGTCCACATGGCAGCCATCGCACCCCATCGGCAGGCCCTTGTAGTCGTTATTGACGTGGCACTTCGCGCAGTCGACTTGCTCGTGTTTCCCGTCGAGCGGGAAGCGACTGCCGCGGTCGTGATCGAAGTCGACCCGCCGCCAGCCGGCCGGTTTGTGGCAGTCGGTGCAGGCCGTCGAGAACTGCGGCGCGTGGAAGTTCTGGTGGCAGTTCCCGCAGGCCGTGTCGATGGGCCTGAAGTGCCCGCTCTTGTGGCAGCCGTTGCAGTCGACCTCCTCGTGCTTGCCCTGAAGTTGGAACCGGCTGAGCGTGTGGTCGAACTCTGGAATCTTCCAGGCCTCGAAGCCCCGATGGCAACGCTCGCAGGCCGCCCCCTCGAACTGATTTCGATGAATGTCGCGGTGGCAGAAGACGCAGTCCTGGACCGTGTCGTCCTCGACCTCCGTGCCGTTGGGATGGCAGCGGAAACACGGCTGATCGACATGGCGTCCGGCGAGCGGGAAGCCGGTCACGCCGTGGTCGAAGCGCGTCAAATTCCAGCCCTCCGGCGCGTGACAGTTCCCGCAGGGCGCGGTGCCGAAGGTGTCACCGTGCGGGTTCTGTTCTCGGTGGCAGGTCTCGCAGGCCGGCTCAATCGGCTTGTAGCGGCCGTTTGTATGACACCGTCCGCAGTCGACCTTCTTGTGGCGGCCCTGAAGCGGGAACCGGCTCATGGTCTGGTGGTTGAACTTGCTGGCGTCGTTGAAGCTCGTCTCCGTATGGCACTTCGCGCAGCCGCTTGACCCGAGCTGTCCGCGGTGCCCGTCCTTGTGGCAGCCGCTGCAGTCGCTCGTGCGGGGCTTGAAGCTCTCCCACTTATGGCAGTCGAGGCAGACGTTCTCCCGGTGCTTATGACGCAGCGGGAAGCCGGTGCCGGCGTGGTCGAAGAGGTTGGTCTTCTTGAAGCCCGTCGTGACGTGGCACTCCTCGCAGATGCGCCGAGCGAAGACGCCCTTGGGGTGAGGATCTTGGTGGCAGGTGATGCAGCCGGAGACCTGAATCGGCCCGAAGGTCTTCATCTGGGAGTGACACTTCTCGCAGGCCACCTTCGCGTGCTCGCCGGTCCGCGGAAAGCGGGTCTGCTTCTCGTGGTCGAACTTCAGGTTCCCGTTGAGCTTCCGCCAGTTGATCGTGTTGTGGCAGTCGTCGCAGTCGGCGAGATCGACCTTGCCGAGCGCCTTGCCGTGATAGTCGCCGTGACAGGCCTTGCACTCGGTCGAGGCCCCCAGATAGCTGTCCCGATTCGTGCCGGGCCGCTTCGCTGTGTGACAGTCCCGGCAGGTCGGGCCGACGTGGCCCCCGGTCAGCGGCCAGCCGGTCTGGTTGTGATCAAACGTCTTGCGGTCGAGCGGCACGAGGTCATGATTCCGGCCGAGGTGCTCGCGGTGGCAGGTCGTGCAGGGCCTGCTGCCGGCGACCCGCCCGTGGTACCCCGCGCCGCGCTGAAGACGCAGATCGATGTCGCGGTGGCAGCCCGTGCACTTCTCGTCTGGAATGCCGGTGAACGCGATATGGCAGCGATTGCACTCCGACGCCGTGTCCAGGTGTGCGTGCGCGCTCGACAGCGGCAGGGGGTCCGCCGAGGCGACCCCAACCGTCAGGCCGACCGTCAGGCCAAGCGTCAGGCCGAGCGCCAAACACAGGGCCGCGCAGAGCTGCAGCACGACGACGGGCGGACGGAAAGCGAACATCGGCGAGATAGTGTTTCGGCGGGTCCGGGGGCGCAAGCATGCTCGCCGAGTCAGTTACGGACGTTGAACGCCAGAGAGACGATGATGTGCAGGAGCAAGGCACCGAACATGATGTTGCTGCTGATGACGTGCACGACCTTGTAGCGCTTCAGCACGCGCCCAAAAAACGCGTGCCGCTCGAGTGAGCGTTGAAGCCGCACGCGCTCCTGCATGAGCGCGAGGACAAGGCCCGCCTTGCCCGCCTGGATGCCGCCCTCGCTGACCTCTGCGCCGAGCCGCTCGATGCGTTTTCTCACGGCCTTGTCGAGGCCGGCGACGCCGAGCAGTCCACGCAAGAGCGACTCGGAGGCCTGCGCCTTGCCCCGGTGGGTGCGCGTCTTCGTTTTCTCCTCCTCGACGGCCTCAGACAGCCGCGTCATCATCGTCATGCCCGCGCGATGGTTCTCAAATAGACCCTCGACGTCGCGGTCGAGCTGCGTGAGCCGACCCTCGAGATCCTTGAGCTCGAGCTGGGCGCCCGCGCTGCTCCGGGGCACGAGGTAGACGAGATAACGACCGACGAAGCCCGTCACGATCGCCGCCACCATCGTCGCGAACGCGGTCACGGAGACGAGCCCTGTGAAGATGAACGCCGTGTGGAAGAAGCCGTAGACACCTCCGAGAACGCCGAGCCAGATGTGGCTCTCCATCCAGGCCTGCACCGTCCCGAGCTTGGGCGCGAATGACTTGCCGAGCCGGTAGAGCTGCGTCGAGAGGAGGAACGTGCCCCCGACGTAGCCCATGCCGTGGCTGAACCAGTCCCCTGGCCGGAACGGATCCTTGAGGTCCAGGGCCTGCGACGTGAGGCCCCACTCGAAAAACAGCGTCCCGAAGGTGAGCTCAGGCCAAGCCAACCGGCCGATGCACTCCCACGTGAGGAGGAGCACGTTGAGGAGCGTCACGGACTGCCAGAAGCGCCGCCAAGCCATCGGGTGGGCCAAGGGGGAGGCCGTCGCGTCTTGCCCCGGCGCGCTCTGCACGGCGAACTGCTGCCAGTATTCGAAGAGCCGTGAGCCATCGACCTGAAACAACGCGCCGGTGGGGCAGACGGTGATGCAGGCCTGGTCGCCGTGACCGGAGCAGTTATCGCACTTCTGGGCGATGCTCTTGCCCTTCGCGTCCTCCGTGCGGTTCGGGAAATATTTCGGCAGATCGAGCTCGGCGATTGGGTGCATACGGATCGCCCCGAAGCTGCACCCGCGGGCGCAGGCCGTACACCCGATGCAGTTGTGCGAGATCATGATCTCGTGGGTCTCTTCGTGGCGAGAGAGGTGCCCGAACTTGCACTTATCGAGGCACTCCGGGACCTCGCAGTTATGGCAATTTCCGGGGATCTCCGTCAGCCCGTACTTGACCTCGCTGCCGCCGAGCCTGTCCGTGCCGTGTCGGCTGCGGCAGGCGTCGTAGCAGCCGTCGCACTCGATGCAGATGTCCATCCGCTTGATCTTCACGCGGCCGGCGAACGTCAGCCTCTGCTCGACGAAGAAGCGGGAGATGTCGCGCTGGAACTCGTTGTCAAAGCGGTGGACCTGCCGCTCCGACACCGTGCGGATCGCCGCGCTGAAGTCGTCCCGAAAGGTCTCGTTCTTCTTCAAGACGTAGTTGATGTCGCGGTAGGTCAGGCGCAGCGCAGTCACGGGCACCATCGCCGTCAGACGGATCGATTGTGTGCTCTCGTCGGCGAACAGCTTCTGGACGTAGGCCTCTCCGGGTCGGAGGTAGTTCACGGTCTCGTAGCGGTCGCCGTCGACCGTACGCTCGGCGCTCACGTCCCCGCTGAGGATCACGAAGACCGGAGAGACGTCATCGGGCTCGAGGGCCGCGTCGAAGAGGTGCTCTCCGCGCTCCAGCGTCAGCGAGGTCACCCGCTCGCAGAGGCGCGCGGCCAGCAGAGGCTCGAGCGTCCGAAAGAGCGGGACTTGGAGCAGTTCCTCGGCCGTGAGGATCTTCGGGCCGTCGTCGAGACCCTTCTTGCCCTTCTTGGGCGGCGCCTTCTTGACCTTCGGCGCCGCGGCGCTCTCGGCGGGCGAAGGCTCGCTCACGGCACGAAGCCGCAGGCCCCGAAGAGGTCCGCCCCACAGGACCCCATCGGCGGCGGTGCCATGCCGCCGAGGACGAAGTAGGAGCAGTAGGTCCCCGGCTGGCAGGCGAGTTGATCACCCGCCACGCAGGGTGCGCCGAAGGGGTTGGCCGCATCCGGCAGGACCGAGTGCGAGCAGGTGCAGACGCCCTTCATGGTGAAGACCGTGAGCGGGCCGGGCTCGCAGGCGCTGCCCGGCGCGCAGACGCCCGTGCCCCCGCCGATGTCGCAGGTCCCGTCACCGTAGTAACACTGGCCGGTCTCGGCGTTACACAAGATGCCCTCGACCTCGCCGCAGTCGGCCGCCAAACGACAGCCGACCTCACACCGCCCGGACACCGCGTCACACACGGATCCGATCTGGCACTCGACGCCCCCGCACGGGTCTTCGAGGCAGCTAAACGTCGCCTGGTCGCAGCGGTTTCGCGCCGGGCAATGTCGCGTCTCAAGGCAGTCGACGCACGTCCGGTTCACGCAGAAGGCCTGAGGCTGGGCGCAGTCGAGATCCGTCTCGCACTCCCCGCCGGGGTTCGGGCCGGCGTCCACGCATTGGAACTGGGGGTTGCAGCGCTGGGCCGCGTTCGCGCAGGGGACGCCGGGCCCGCAGACGCCGCACATCCCCGCCGCGCCGTTTAGACCCGGGTTGCAGACCGGCGTGGCCCCGACGCAGCGACCGCCACAGGCATCACACTGGCCGGTCTCCGGCTGGCACTGATCGTTGTCGCAGACGAGCCCATCCGCGCAGCCGCCACCACAAGGCGCGAAGCAAAAACGCCCGCCGGCCATCTCGCCGCAGGTGAGCCCCTGGGCGCAGTCAAGATCGCGGAGGCACGCCCCACAGTGAGCTCGGGGCGCCGTGCAGACCGTCGTCTGGGGATCGCAGACCTTGCCCGCGTCACAGCCCGTGGCCAGGCAGCCGCAGCGGAGCGAGACCGGCAGACAGAGGCGGACCGTGGGGTGGCAGGGCGTGCCCGCAGGGCAGTCGTCGGCGGCGGGGTCGCAGGCGCGGGTGCAGACGTTCTCCTCGCCCACGGCGACGCACTCCCCGAGAGCGCCCAAGGCGGCACACTCTTCGGCGCGTCGGCAGGTCGAGCAGACGGCGCCGGCACCGGAAGGACCGTCGGGTTCCACGGCGGGACCGTCGCTGGGCATCGAGGCATCCGAGCTCCCGAGGTCGGTCGTCACGATGCCTTGATCGAGCGAGCCATCGCGCCCCGCCGGACAATCTGCGCGGCAGTTGCCCCCGCAGCAGCGCGCCCCGGCGACGCCCTCACACTCGGAGTCGTTGGCGCATCGGCGCTCGCCGTCGATGCAGGTTCCGATGTGCGCGCCGCTCTCGACGCAGACCCGGCCGTCGCTGCACATGAGGATGCTGCCGTCGTCGAGCCGGTCCGCGCACTCCTTCGCCGAGCAGAGTCGCTCGTCCATGAGGCAGGTCACGCCACCGTTGTCACCGGAACACTCGCGGGCGGAGTTACAGGCATCACCGCGGACGCAGGTGCCCGAGTCACAGACGGCGCCTCGGCTGCAGTCTCGCGAGCTTGTGCACGCGGTGCTCCCCTTGGCCTTGTCCCCCGAGCATCCTCCTAGAGAGACGACGAGCGCGAGGAACGCGAAGACAGGAAAGGTGGACAGGAGGTCGCGTTTTTGCATCTACAAGGTCCTCAGGAGCGAGTCGGGCACGGGATTGCGGCGGCACATTATAGGGATAGTCGCGCCCGCGTCTAAGGGGTTTGCCGAGATTGACCGGGATTGTGGGGTAAGATACGTTCTACAGGATGGTGCCCAAGATTCCAGACGTCTTTTCGACCCATACGGCGGCGCGGTTCTGTCGGGTGACGCCGATGACCATTATCCGATGGGTCGAGGAGAGCCGCATTCGGGCTTACAAGACCCCGGGTGGCCATCGCCGGATCATGCGCGCCGACCTCGAGGACTTCTGCCGCCGCGCCGGCATCCCCTTCATTTGGGAAGACCGGGTCGAACTCGATCAGGTGCGTCGCTTGCTCATCATCGACGACGACAAGAGCGTGATCGACGCCATCCTCGACGCGCTCGTCGACTCCGGGGGCTCCGAGGACGCGCAGCCGTCTTGGGAGGTCGAGCACACCGACAACGCCTTCGACGCGGGCCGCCTCGTCTCCAGCTTCCGACCCGACTTCGTCTTCGTCGATCTTCAGCTCGCCGGTGTCGACGTCGCCCGCATGGCGAGGGCCATCCGCACGGACCCGGCGACCACTCATGCGCGCGTCGTCGCCATCACCTCCGACGGCAGCTACCGGCCCGTCGAGTTCGACGACGTCCTCAATCGGCCGATCGCCAAACGCGCCGTCCGCCGCATCACCGATCCGATCCCGATCATCAAGTCGACGTGAACGCCGCGACCGCGCGCGGATCCAGCGGGCGGAGAATGGCTGTCAAGAACCGCCGCTCGGTGTCCATCTCGGCGTACCCGTTCCGCAAGGCGACCTGAATCTTCTTGAGGTCAGGCACGACATCCAGCGGGCTGAGCACGTTGGAGAACGTCTTGGTGAAGCTCGCGAAGGCGGCGTTCGCGCTGACCTGTGGCCGGACGAGACGCTGAACCGGGTGCATGAGCAGGTTGCGCGCGAGCTGGGGCGCGAAGCAGTCCATCGCCAAGATGAACGCGTTTCGCGTGCCGATGTCGCCGCGCTGAACGTGCGTCCAGGCCACGCGGGACGGGACGTTGTTGACGAGCCCGCCGTCAATCAGCCGGGCGACGCCGTGTTTCTCCATGAGGCGTTCCATCATGGCGTGCATGTGGGGGTCCTCGCGGAGGATGTCGTAGTGGATGAGCCCAGGCACCGCCGTTGAGAAGCCGACCGCGTCGACAACGTCGAACTGGCTGGTGAGCTCATCGCCGCCGAGCACGATCTCCTTGAGCACCGCCGGGCGCTGCACGAACTCGGAGAGCACACCGACCGCGGCCCCGACGGTCTTGCGGATCGTGGACCAGGACACCCGTTCGGAGGCCATGACGTCGTCCATGAGGTGCTCGTAGTAGTCGAGGTCGTGGGTGAGTCCGCCTCCATACACACCCGCGACGACGACCCGAAACGGGATCTCCAGCTCGCCCATTCGGAGGGTGCGCTCGCCGCCTTCGTGCTGGAAGAGATGACCAATCGCCTTGCGGAGATAGAGCCTCAGCGCGGCCGGCACGCCGTAGCGGTTCTTCACGCGCGGCCGGAGGAAGACGTTGCGCCAGGTGAGCGACTCCGACAAGGACACGAGCGGCGCGAGCTCCATCGTTTGCCGCTTTGCTCGAAAGAGACCGAGGAGCGAGCCAATGGACGTGCCGACGATCATCGAGGGGGGGCGGCCGACCTCGTCGATGAGCTGGAAGGCGCCGCCGTAAACGTAGCCGGCCCCTCCCCCTCCCCCAGCGACCACGACGAGCGCCTTCTCGCAGACCTCGCGTTCGAGGACCTCCTCAGGGAGCAACGCGGCGAACGTCCGAAGGAGCTCAGCCCGCGCCCGCAGCGTAATCGTCGCGACGCGCTCGGTCACCGCCGAGAGCTCCTCGAGATCGACCACGCCCGGCGTCTCCGATATCCACGGTCTCAGGGTCATCACCAGTCGCTCCCGGAATGGCGTCAGCGCGGCCCCGACGAGGACATCGCCGCCGGGTGCCGGGACAGCGTCGAGGCGGGCGAGGTTGAGCGCGTAGCGGAGGACCTCCAAGCGGCGACCGTCCAGACCAGCGGGGCGTTCCGTCGCGGCCCGCACGAGCGCGACCTCCATCTCGTCGATGGGACGAAGCCAGTCGAAACGTTTCTTGAGGCGGGCGTTGAGGCTCATCGCCGCCGAGTCTGCCCGAATCGACGGCCGCGCATCAATCGCCCTGTCACGGAGCCCCGCCGCTGGGCTATGGTGCGCCCGCCCTTTGAATCCAAGGACTTTCGCCCATGCGCAACTTTCTGACCGACGGTCTGAAGAAGCTCCGCGCCCCCGTCTCGGACCCGGCATCCGTCTCGAAGAAGGGCCAACTGAGCGCCCGAGTCGTGGCCGTCGCCGCCCAGAAGGGGGGCGTCGGCAAGACCACGACGACCGTGAACCTCGCCTGCGCACTCGCGCTCTGCCACGGCAAGCGGGTCTTGGTCGTCGACGTCGATCCTCAGGGGCACGTGGCCTCGTCACTGCGCGAGTCCGTAAGGATCGCCGGTGCCAGCTTGTCCGACGTCCTGCTCTCGGCGACCCCGCGTGACCTCATGGACGCGGTCAGTCAGAGCGATGTCGAGAACCTCTGCCTCACGCCTCCGGACAAGGCACTCAACGAGACCGACGCCCGCTTGTCCAGCCGCGTCGGGCGGGAGTATGTGCTCCAGGCGGCCATGCAGTCGGCGCGTACGCTCTTCGACGTCATCCTCATCGACTGCCCCCCCAACCTCGGCAACCTGACGCTCAACGCGCTCGTCGCCGCCGATGAGGTGCTCATCCCCTGCGATATGAGCATCCTCGCCTTCGAGGGCGTCGCGGACCTGCTCGCGACCGTGCAGGTGGTCAACGAGCGACTGCGGCACCCCCTCGGCGTGCTCGGCATCGTGCGGACGCGGGTCGACGGCCGCACGCAGCAGATCAACGACGCCATCGGGAGCGCCCTGGCCGACAACTACCGTGAGCACCTCCTGGACACCCGCATCCCGGTCAACAGCGCGCTCGCCCGAGCCCAAGCCGCCGGGCAGAGCATTTTTCAGTTCGCGCCGACCTCGAAAGGGGCGCTGGCTTACCGCGTCTTGGCCGACGAGTTCGAGGCTCGGCATCGAGCGAGAACGACCACACCCTCACGCGCTACGGCGAAGGCCCATCGTTGAAGCTCACGTTACTGCTCAGCGGCATCGTCGCCGCGACCACGATGGCCGCCTGCGCCCCCGAGGGCAAAGACCAGCGGGCCGACTTCGGGCCGGTCAACGACCTCCGCCCGCTCTTCGATCTGCCCCCCGTGGCCGACGCCCCCTGCCAGCCCATCGCGGAGCTGTGCAACGGCGTCGACGATGACTGTGACGGCCTCATCGACGACGCCGATCCGGACATCGAAGCGGCGACGGTCAACAATGTTGACCATTGTGGCGCCTGCGACATGAAGTGCGAAGCGCCCAACCTCGTGCGCTCGGCCTGCCGGATGGGCCTCTGCCGCGTGGCGATGTGCACGCCGGACTTCAGCGACTACAACGGCGACTACGCCGACGGCTGCGAGTCGAACTGCACGCTCAGCAACGGCGCGACCGAGGCCTGCGACAACGCCGACAACGACTGCGACGGCACGACCGACGAGGGCTTCGATCTGCAGGTCGACGACCAGAACTGCGGCACCTGCGGCGAGACCTGCGAGGCGGTGCCCGGCGGAAATACCGGCTGCAGCCTCGGGGCCTGTGTCTTGAGCCAATGCGACGCGGGCTTGGTCGACGCCAACGCGGACCTCAGCGACGGCTGCGAGTACGCCTGCGTCCTCCGGGCGACCGAGCTCATTCGCGAGTTTTGCAACGGCCTCGACGACGACTGCGACAGGAGCATCGACGAGGCCGCTGATCTGAAGCTGCCGGCCGAGGACTTCTGCGGCCAGACGGGCGTCTGCGCCTACGAGTGCGGTGAGGACGCGGACTGCGGCGATCCGGGTCTGAGGTGTAACGGCGGGCACGTCTGCGTCGACGTCTCGGGGCTCGGCCTCGGCGCGTCATGCGTCGACGACGCCGAGTGCCAAGCGATCCACGGCGGCCTGGCCTGCGTGACCACGATGGGTCAAGACGGTGTCCCGCTGCGGAGTTGTGTCGAGCGACGCCACGAGCCCATCTGCGACGCGGGTGCCGGGTTCCGCTGCGTCCGCTCGCCCCACGTGTCCACCGGCAACGAGCTGGCGCGCTGCGACGGCTTGGACAACGACTGCGACGGCGACATCGACGAGGACTTCGTGGCCGCGCTCTTCGTCGATGGCGTCAGACGGCAGACCCCCCGAACCTGCGCTGTGGGCGAGGGCGCGTGCCGGGGTCTCGGCGCGATTCGCTGCACGGACGATGGGCTCGGCACTGTGTGCGACGCGGTCGAACTCGAGCCCGAGGGCGACCGCGATGAGAACTGTGATGGCCGCGACGACGACTGCGACGGACAGCTCGACGAGGACTTCGTCGACGCCGTCGTGCGGGTCGGGGCCGTAGACGTCTTCGCCTATGAGGCCAGCCGACCGGGCGCGAACAACGTCACGCCCGGCCTCGATCTCGTCCCGGACGACGGCGTCGACGCCTACATCGAGACGCGGGCGTGCAGCCGGGCGGGCACCTTGCCCTGGGCGAACGTGAGCGCGGCCGAGGCGCAGGACGCTTGCGCGGCGGCGGGTGGGCGATTGTGCACCCGCGACGAGTGGACCGCGGCCTGCGCCGGAGCCGCGGCGAACGCCTACCCCTACGGTCGTGACTACAACGCGCAAACCTGCAATGGGGGCGCCTTCGACACCGATCGTCTCGCGGCCGGTAATCAAGATCACGCGCTCGCCGGGGGCACGCTCGTCGGCTGCCGCGCCCAAGGCATCTATGATCTCTCGGGCAACCTCAAAGAATGGACCGACGACGTCGTCGACGGCCTGCGGGTCGTGCGGGGCGGGGGCTATGAGAGCAACGTGCCCGCGGGTCTGACCTGCAGCGCGGTCAACGATCTCAAGCCCGATGAGCTCCGATCGAGCACGCTGGGCTTCCGCTGCTGTCGCGGGCAATAAACCACGCTTCAGAGGTGGCGCGCCGTGGGCCTTCTGCTATCTTCCGCGGCCGCCATGGACACCCCTGACGAGTCGAACCCGCCGCCCGAAGGCATCGCGCCGCCCGAGGTCATCGCGCCGCCCGAGGTCATCGCGCCGCCCGAGGTCATCGCGCCGCCCGAGGTCATCGCGCCGCCCGACCCCTTCTCTCTGCCCGATGCCCGTTACGACGTCCCGATCGCCGTTGGGCTCGGCGTGCTGCTGCTGGGCGTCTTGCTGCCCGTGCTCGGTGTCTGGGAGCCGTGGGAGGCCCAGCAGGCCACCTATGCGGCTTCCCTGCGCGAGGCGGGCGCGTGGCTCACAGCCGAGCTGCCTAAGGTCGATAGCAAGTCCGCGAGCCGCTATGAGCTGCCCTTCGCGTACTGGCCGGTCCGCGTCTCGCTGAAGGTCTTTGGAGAGACGGAGTGGGGCCTGCGTCTGCCGGGCTTCCTCGCGACCCTGGGCTTGCTCGCCGTCATGATGACGACCCTGCGGGCACTCTGGGGTCGGGTCGCCGCCTTTATCGGCCTCTTCGCGGTCTGCGCGATGCCGCTCTTCATCTTTCACGGCCGCCAGAACTTCGGGCACATGTTCTCGGCGTCGTTCCTCGGCATCGCGACGTTTGCCATGCTTCGCGTCGCGGCCGATCCCACGGTTCGAGGTGCCCACCGTCACTTCGCCTGGGTCACGGTCGCCCTCTCCGCTCTCTTCGGGGGCCTCGTGGGGCTGCTGTGCCCGCTCGTGGCCGGCGCGGTCGCCGCGGGCCTCCGGACACGCAGCGGCGCCGATCCTTCAGCCCTGCGGCGGCTCTTCGGACCCAAGACCTTCGCCGGTCCGCTGGCGGTCATGTCGCTCCTCTATATCGGGGCGGCCGTCGTGCTTCAGGACGTCAGTGATCTGGCCTCCCTCTTCCTCTTCGCCGAGAGCCCGGACGGCCCGGGCCTGAAGGCCTCGCCGGCGACGTTTGAGCGGTTCACCCACCAGCTTGGCTTCGGCTTGTTCCCCCTGGGCGCGCTCATCCCCATGGCCTTGGGCACATTGCTGTTTTCCAACGACGAGGCCAACGACGAGGACAGGCCCGAGGCCTTGGCGCGCAAGGCCCAAGACATCGCCCTGGCGGCGGCCTTCGCGATCGCGTTTTTCGGCGTCGCCTTGTTCACGCCCCTGTCCTTCAACACCTCGTTCGCGGGCGCCGCGTTCTGCGCCGCGATCGTTGCCGTCTACCTCGAGCGCGCCCTTCGAGAGCCCCAAGGCCCGCTGCACTTCCTCGCGATCGTGGTCGTCGTCGCGCTGCTCGACAGCAACCTTAAACACGAACCCCACGTCTTCGCCGATACGCTGCTCTCCGTGAAGGTCGACCAGTTCCCCTCCGACGTCGCCGGCTGGGGCGCGCGCAGGCTGCTCTCGGTCATCGCGCTCATAGGCTGGGCGATCGTGCTGCTCTCCGCCCAGGCTTACCTCGTGCCCGTCGTGCGGTTCGCCTACTACCCCCAACGCCACCTGAAGGTCATCAGCGGTGCCTGGTTAGCCCTTGTCACCGCCGCCTGCGTCGGGATCGGCACCTTGCGCCCGGAGCCCCTGCTCGCGGCGGTCAAGCCTGCGTTCTGGGGCAGCGTGACCATGCAGGCGCGCATCGTGCTCGTGCTTGTGGTCGTCGGGCTCGTGATCTATGGCCTCATCCACCTCGCCATCTGGTTGCGCGTCCGAACCCTCGCCGGCCGAGACGAGGGCTGGGCGACACGCGCCAGCTCCCGATTGACCGGCGTCTTGTCTCGCCCGAACTTTCAGCTCTACGGCGCGCTGCTCGCCCCCCTCTTCTTCTTCGGGGCCTACCAGGGCCTCTTCATCTCCACGGAGCTGTCCCGACACTTCAGCCAGAAGAACCTCGTGCAGCGACACGCTGAGCTCCAGCAGGGTGATGAGCCGCTCTTCAAGTACCGGGTCGACACCCGCTCGGCCTCGTTTTACACGCGCTCATTGCCGGAGCTGAACATCGCGTCGTTCCGTGAGAAGGCCAAGCTGCCCGAGCGGTTCTTCGCGCTCATCCCGCGCCCGCAGCTCGCCGTCATCAACGGTGAGTTCCGGGGGGCCGCTCAGGGAAAGACGCTGCCGGTCCTCGACGCTTCGAGCCACCGCTTCCTGCTCGTCTCCAACGTCCTGCGGGACGGCGAGATCGACGAGAACCCCATCACCCGCGCCCTCGTGCCGGCCCTCCCGACGAGCGGCGTGCAGACCGGCAAGTGGAACTTCGATGACCAGATCGAGCTGGCCGGCTGGTCCGCGGACCCTCCGAGCCCTCGCGTCGGCGAGCGGGTCACGTTCACGCTGTATTGGAAGGTCCTCAAGAAGCCCACCCGGAACTGGAAGGTCTTCATGCACATCGACGGGCCCGGCGCGCGGGTTCACGGGGACCACGAGCCGGTCGAGGGCCTGTATCCGACGACCAACTGGAACGTGGGCGACATCGTGCGTGACGTTCATAACTCGGCGATCAAGACGACTGATCCCGCGGCGACGTACACCATCTGGGTCGGCCTCTACAGCGGCGATACGCGGCTGCCGGTCAAGGTCGGGGACAAAGACAAAGATAACCGCGCCAAGGCCGGCACCCTCCGAGTCCGCTGACCGTGCTTGAAGCGAACCTCCTGCTCGTCCTCGCGTTCATCTGGGGCGCGTGCTGGGGCAGCTTCCTCAACGTCGTCATCTATCGCTGGCCGCGTGAGCTCTCGCTGGTCCGCCCCGGCTCACGCTGCGGGACCTGTGAGACGCCGATTCGTCCGTACGACAACGTGCCGATCCTCAGCTACCTGCTCCTGAGGGGCCGCTGCCGCGCCTGCAAAGCGACGTTCAGCCCGCGATACATGCTTGTCGAGGCGGCGTGTGGGCTGCTCTCTCTGGTCGTCTTCCGCAGCTTCGTCGACGTGACCGACCCGGAGACTTTCGCCAACGGTTTTCCGCTCTGGCTTTACTGGCAGACGTATGTCTACTTATTGGTCGCGATCACGTTCATCGATCTTGAGCACACGATCGTCCCCGAGGTGGCCACCATCTTGGGGGCGGTCACAGGCCTCGCCGGCGCGTTCTTTTTCCCGTTGGGCCTGAGGTGGGACGCCGTCATCGGCCTCGCCGCAGGGGCGGGCTTCCTGCTCGCCGTCGTCGGAGTCGGTCACCTCCTCTTCCGTCGAGAGGCGATGGGCATGGGTGACGTCTTGATCGTCGGCTTCCTCGGGGCGTGGCTCGGCTGGCGCGCGCTCCCCTTCCTCCTGCTCCTCGCCTCGATCCAGGCCTTGCTGGCCGCCGGCGCGGCCCAGATCTATACCCGCGCCACCGGGCAGAAGAACGCCTTGACCTTGACGACGCAGGAGCTCGACGAGCGCTTCGACGAGGTCGAGAAAAACGAGGGCCTGCCGCCGCACTTGGCGATCCCCTTCGGACCGTTTCTGGCGTTGTCCGGTCTCGAGGCCATGCTCTTCGGCACCGACTGGTTTTGGCGGTTGATGGACGCCTTCGTCTCGTCCTGGTTGACTTAGAGGGTGTCGCCTCCCCTGCCCCCGCGAAGCCCGCTGAGTCCACCGCGAAGCCCGCCGCGTCAGCCGCAAGGCCCGCCGGGTCAAATACGACGGCGGGTCTTGGGGATTCGGGCGCGGCTCGCATTAGGCCTCGCCGCCCTGCTGACGGTCGCGGGTGCCGTCTCCGCGACGGTCGCTCTGGAGTTGGCCTTCGACGAGGTCCGCGCCCAGTCGATGGTCGGGCACGAGGAGCGCGGCGTCGAGCTCCTCGACCGACTCATCCGTGCCTGTCCCGAGCTCGAACGGACGCGTTCCTCCGCTGCGTGCGACGCCCTTAGAGCTGCGGAGGCGAGCTCAACGGCCGGTCCGCTCCGCGCCACGGCTTTTGGTGCCGAGCTCTCGCCGCTCCTGAGCCTGGGAGGCAAGCAGTCCCCACCCGATGAGCTCGTCGTCGAGGCCTTTCGGACACGCCTGCGCCAGTCGAGCTTGGGCGAACACGAGGGTTCCAACGCCAACCACATCGCCCTGCCTGGCCTCGCGACGGACGGTCGCCGCTTCGTCCTCCGGCTCACCTACGGCTTGGCCGCCGTCGAAGGCGTGCTCGACGCCCGCCGCGTCACCGTCTACGGCCTGCTCGCGCTCAACCTCGCGGCCGTCCTGCTCTTTGGGCTCTACCTCGGCGGCCGGTTTCTGGTCGACCCGATCCGCCGCCTGACCGAAGCCGCCGAGCGCAGCGGCCGTCAGGGTGCGAGCGCGGCCGACTTCCCCGTGCTCCTTGCCCCAGAGGAGCTCGCTCAGCTCTCGGCGTCTTTCGCAGCCCTCCTGCATCGCCTCGACGACCAGCGCGATGCTCTGGCGTTCAAAGTCTCGGAGCTGACGGCGACCCGCGACGATCTTGTCCGCGCCGAGCGGCTCGCCGTCGTGGGCCGCCTCGCTGCGGGGCTCGCCCATGAGCTCGGGAACCCGCTCTCAGCGGTGCTCGGCCTCGTTGAGTACCTCCGAACGGACCCGAACACCCCCGACGCGCTGCGGAGCGAGCTCCTCGGCCGGATCGACGGTGAGCTGCTCCGAATGAGGGAGACCCTCGGTCGCCTACTCGACTTCAGCCGCGCCACGCCACCCGCTCCCCGAGAGGTTGATCTCTCTGAGGTCGCGCGCTCCGCTCATGAACTCCTCGCCTATCATCGGAAGGTCAAGTCACTTGACGTTCGCTTGGAGCTTGAGCCGCACTGTTGGGTGCAGGTCGATCCGGACCGCCTGCGTCAGGTGGTCGTCAACCTCGTGCTCAACGCGGCGGACGCGCTCGAGGGCACAGGGCAGCTCAACCTCCGCACCCATACCTCTGGCGATTGGGTCGTGCTTCAGGTCGAGGACAATGGCCCGGGGCTCTCCGACGAGGTGCTCGAGCGCCTCTTCGATCCCTTCGTGACGACCAAGCCGATCGGCGAGGGCACGGGGCTCGGGCTGGCGATTTGCCAGCGCCTCGTAGATGAGGCCGGCGGGCAGATCTCAGCCCGGACAAACGAAGGGGGCCGGGGCGCCGTCTTTGAGGTCAGACTGCGCCGCACGACCCCCACGGCCCCCACGGCCCCCACGGCCTAAGGCGAAATCTCAGACCTTGTTGAGGAGCAAGAACGCCACGACGAAGGCCAGGAGCACCAGGGACTCCATGAGGGCGAGGCCCAAGATCATCGGGGTGAAGATCTTGTCGCTCGCGTTGGGGTTACGCGCGATGCCTTCGAGAGCGGCCGCAGAGGCCTTGCCCTGACCGAGCGTTCCACCGCCGACGGCGATGCCGATCGCCAAGCCGGCGCCGATCGCGACCAAGCCGTTGTGCTCGGGCGCCGCGCCGCCTTCGGCAAAGGCCGGGAGGGCCAGCAGGGACGTGGCCAGGAAGGTGAACAAGTTCCAAAAACGATTCATCTCGACTGCTCCTCCCCCGAAGATTCGGGGGTTCATGTGGTGCGACTCGTATCGAAGTCGTGTGGCCGACGGTCCGCCCTGCCTCTACTCTCTACCAAACCCACCAACTTCGGGTTTGCGGCGGCCTCATCGACGACGACATTTCGTCGCGGGTTGAAAGTGAAACTGATCAGTGTGCCGGGTGGGCGTGGTCCTCGTGCGCCTCGTGCTGCTCGACGGCGAGCGCGACGTAGACCGAACTCAGGATGCAGAACACGGCCGTCTGGACGAGGCAGACGAGCAGGCCAAGCGCCATGACCGGCAACGGCACGAGCAAGGGCACGGCCACGAGGCCCAGGAAGACCGAGACGAGGATGTGATCGGCGGTCATGTTGCACATGAGACGGACCGAGAGGCTGAACGGCCGCACGAGATGGCTGACGATCTCCAGCGGCAACATCAGGGGGATGAGCCACGGAACCGGACCGAGGAAGTGCTTGAAGTAGACGATCCCGTTTTTGCGAACGCCCTCGACGTGGGTGACGCAGAAGACGATGACCGCGCAGGCGACCGTCGTATTGAAGTTGGAGGTCGGCGGCAGGAGCCCCGGGACCATGCCCATGAGGTTCGATACGAGGATGAAGACCCCGAGACTGCCGATGAGCGGGAAGTAAACCCGGGCGTTCTTGTCGCCCATGATGCCGGTCATCATGGAGAGGATCGCTCCGCCGAAGTTCTCGAAGAAGCTGCGGACGTTGACCGCGGCCTCGGGGACCACGCCGCCGTCGGCTGCCGCCGCGAGCCGCCCGCGGAAACGCATCGCCATGCTCAGCACGATGACCATGACGAAGAGGGCCATGACGACGTGCCAGAGCGAGTGGACCTCTTCGCCGCTCATCGTCTTGCCCAGGGCGTGCGCGAGCGCGGCCTCGACGTTGCCGAACCCCGGCAGGAGGTGGAACCAGGTATCGTGCTCACCCATTTTGCTTCTCCATCTGCATACGCCGCGTGGCGCGTCCGAACGCGGCGCTCAACATGATCGAAATGACCACCAGGAAGAGGCCGGCAAACAGCCCCATCGGATCAAACGGCAGCGTCTTGGCCAGAACCCAGATCACGCCGAAGAGCCCCAAGAACTTGAAACCGAAGAGCAAGGAGACCCCAGCCCCACCGCCGCCGGAGATCAGCCGGGCCCCCAAGACGGACAGCGCCCAGAAATTACCGCAGGCCAGGGCGGCCCCGACGAGCACGCCCCCGGCGAGTTCTACCCCGGCGAAAAAGTAAGCCCCGACCGTGGCGAAGAGACCGAGCGCGGCCGTGCACTGAAGCACGAAGCGAAGCGGCGTCTTGTCGAGGTTACTCATGGTCGCTGATTCTCGTCTCTCGCTGATCGAAGGACCCGGAGCAGGACGCGGACCATTCCGGCAAAGCCGAGGAGCGTTCCGCCCAACATACAAAAGGGGGAGGTCTGAAAGTGCTCGTCCAGGTAGTGGCCGCCCAAGACCCCCAAGGCGAGAGTCGCTGCGATTTCGATGCCGACGCCCGCGTGTTTCGCTGCGCCGTAGGCCTTTCGGGTCTTTTTCTCAAGCTCCTCGAAGTCACTCACGCCTCGGCGCAGGCGCGAAGGGCAACGGCGGCGGCGGCGAGGGTCTTGTCGACCTCGGTTTGACCATGCGCCGCCGAGACGAAGCAGGCCTCATAACCGCTGGCCGGCAGGTAAATGAAAGCGTCGATCATCAGGCGGTGATACTTGGCGAAGACGCCCATGTCGCAGCGTCGCGCGGACGTAAAGTCCGTCACGGGTCGACCCCCGAAGAACAGCGTGAACATCGAGCCGATGTGCGGCACGGTGACCGCGAGGCCGGCATCAAACGCCGCACGCTCGAGCCCCTCGGCCAGGGCCGCGGTCGTCGCCTCGACCTTCTCGAAGACAGCGTCGGACTCGAGCAGCTTCAAGGTCGCCAAGCCCGCTGCCGTGGCCAGGGGGTTCCCGCTGAGCGTGCCTGCCTGGTAGACCGGACCCAAGGGGGAGACCTGCCTCATGTACTCGGCTTTGCCGCCATAGACGCCGACCGGCAAGCCGCCCCCGATCACCTTGCCCAAGCAGGTGAGATCGGGCGTGATGGAGAACCGAGCCTGGGCCCCCCCGCGAGCGACGCGGAAGCCGGTCATGACCTCGTCGAAGATGAGCAGGGCGCCATGGGTTCGGACGTCGTCGAGCGCGGCGAGGAACGCCTCGGTCGGCAAGACGCAGCCCATATTGCCGGCGACGGGCTCCACGATGACTGCGGCGATGCGGTGGCCCTCGAGGTCGAGGAGCGCCTTGAGGGCGGCGGGATCGTTGTACGGCAGCGTCAGCGTATGGCGAGCCACGTCGGCCGGAACGCCCTTGCTGTCGGGCTCGCCGAAGGTCGCCAAGCCGCTGCCGGCCTTGACCAGCAAGCCGTCGGAGTGCCCGTGGTAGCAGCCCTCGAACTTGACGATAGCGTCGCGGCCGGTGACGCCTCGGGCGAGCCTCAGCGCCGCCATGCAGGCCTCCGTGCCGCTCGACACCATCCGAAGCATCTCGATGCTGGGATAGAAACGCTGAACCGCGGCGGCGAACTCGACCTCAGCGGCGGTCGGCGCGCCGAAGCTCATGCCCTTGGTGGCTGCGGCACAGACCGCGGCGACGACCTCTTCGTGGGCGTGCCCGAGCAAGGCAGGGCCCCAACTCCCGACGTAGTCGACGTAAACGTGGCCGTCGACATCCGTGAGATAGGCGCCCTTCGCGCTCGCGATGAACGGCGGATCCCCGCCCACAGATCGGAAGGCGCGGACAGGGCTGTTGACCCCGCCCGGCATGAGCTGCTCGGCTCTTCTCATCAGCTCGCGGGAGTTCTTGAGGTCTCGGGACACTTGGTTCTTCGCCTTGGATTACGGGGACGTTGACCCTCGGAAAACGCGGGCCTTTTAGCAAAGCCGAAAAGAGCGCGCAAGCGGCACTCGCGTTGAACCGGGGCGATTGCACCTGATCGTCATTGACAAGCGTAACGGCTCGTAATTTGAGGCTGCGGCTCGTGCGCGCGCGCCGGACTTGCGGCGTCGGGCGGAGGAGCCCATGTCCAAGCGCCGCGAGCTCGATGCGCTGCACGAACGCATCGATGGCAAGAGCCTGCGGCGCGCCTTTGACCGCGCATCGGGCAAGGCGCCGATGCACATCCTGAATGCCTGGGCGACCGCTGGGCGAGTCGCGTTGGGGCAGATTCCGGTCGATGCCAAGGAGAACGAGATCGTCGCCATCCCAAAGCTCCTCGGGCTCATTGCCGTGCGCAAGCGCATCGTCACCATCGGCGCGATCGGCTGCCAGAAAGAGATCGCGCGGACAATCATCGGCGGCGGTGGGGACGACCTCCTGCGCGTCAAGGACAACCGGCCTGCGCTCGCGCGGAGGATGCGGGACTTCTTCCTGGATGCCGAGAAGGACGGTTTTCCGGGCAAGCACTGGGAGTACACCGAGGAGACCGACGGCGATCACGGACGCGTCGAGGTCCGCCGGGTCTGGGCCTGCGAAGACATCAACTGGTTCCAGGACCGGTCGCTGTGGGCCGAACTGAAGACCGTCGTCTTTCGGCGCAGCACCCGCGAGGTCATCAATGGGAAGACCAGCGAGGAGCTGCACATCTACATCACCAACCGCCCAGCCCAGGACGTCGTGCGCCTCGCCCGCGCGGCCCGTGAGCGCTGGGTGCTCGCCATGGCCTTCGACGAGGACCAGTCCCGCGCCCGCAAGGACAACTCGCCCATCAACCTCGCCGCCATCCGTCGCACCG
>SHZC01000249.1 GCA_009692505.1 Myxococcales bacterium | reverse complement strand
ATGTCTCCAAACCGGACGTCGCCCCCGCCGATCTCGAGGTTCCAGACGCGGCGCTGTCCGACGTCGTCGTGCCTGACCTCACGATCCCCGACCGTGCACTCACCGATGGGTCCCAGAGCGACGGCTCCGTGCTCGACGACGCGCCTTCACGCGACGCTGTTCATGCCGACGCGCCCTCCCCGCAAGACGCGCTCCCTCCCTTGGCCGACGCGCTCCGCGTCTTGGCCGACGGCCCCCTCATCGACCTGCCGCTGCCCCTGCCTTCGCACGGCGAGCCCTGCGAGAGCTCAGGTTATCTCTGCGCCAACAACCTCGAGTGCTGGTCCGTGTTTTCAAACATCGGGGTCCCGAGCGCGCCGGTCTGCATGAGGACCTGCACGGATCCAATCGACTGCTCCGCGGCCTACGGTGAGTCGCCCTGCTGCGCCCCCCCCGGTCCGCAGCTCCTCGATCGGTTCTGCTTCTCGCGTGAGCTCGCGGGCGGAAGTTGCCCTTGAGCACCCCGCCCCGCCGCTTCCGCAGCGCGATGCTCGATCGGCCCAGCGCGCTGTTGCGTTGGCTCGGCCGAAAGATGTTCGACCACATCCGGCTCGACGACGCGGGTCGAAAGCGGATCGAGACCCTGGGTACCGACGGTCAGCTCGTCTACGTCATGTGGACGCGCAGCACGCTCGACTACCTCTTCTTCAACTACCTCTTCCTCAAGCTCGGCCTGCCCCTCTCCAGGTTCGCCAACGGCCTCAACCTCTCGTTCTTCCGCGGCCTCGGCACCTACCTCGCCGACCGGTGGCGGACCCTGACCAATACCCGCAACGAGCCGGCACCCGATCTCCAGCTCGAGCAGGTCATTGTGGGCGGCGACGCGGGGATGCTCTTTCTTCGCGCGGTGGGCCTGACCGCGGATCGCCAGACCGAGCCCGCCTTCATCGAGCGCCTCGTCTCGCTGCAGCGTCGCCTCGACCGCCCCATCCTCCTCCTGCCGCAGCTCATCTTGTGGCCCCGCAAGCCGCCCTCCAAACGACGGACCTGGTTCGACATCCTGTTCGGCGATCAGGACGCCTCGGGCGCGCTCCGGAAGCTCGGGCACTTCGTCATGAACTTCCGGGAGGCGAGCGTGCGAATCGGCGAGCCGATCAACCTCAAGCAGGTGATCGCCGAGCACGCCGGCTGGAGTGACGAGCGGGTGGGTCGCCTCGTGCGCCGCGTGCTTTATGTGCATCTCGGCAACGAGGTCCTCGCCGTAAGAGGTCCCCGCGCGAAGTCCGGCCGCCAGATTCGTCGTGAGATCGCCGAGCGGTCGGGGTTCGCCGCAGAGGTCGGTGCCGCCGGCGCCGAGATGTCGCTGAGCCCGGCGCAGGCCAGAGACGAAGCGAAGGTGATGCTCAAGGAGGTCGCCGCCGCGCCCTCCTTCGAGGTGCTCGCCGGCTTCGGACGCGCACTCGACTTCGTCTTCAATCGCATCTACGCCGGGGTCGAGGTCGACGAGGTCGGCATGCAGCGCGTGAAGGAGGCCGCCCGGCTCTCGCGCACGGCCCCCGTGATCCTGGTCCCGAGCCACAAGAGCCACATCGACTACCTGGTCATCTCCTGGGTGTTCTTGCGCCACGAGTTCATCCCGCCGCACGTCGCCGCGGGCGCGAACCTCCTGTTCTTCCCCATGGGGGCCATCTTCCGCGCCTCCGGAGCCTTCTTCCTGCGCCGGTCGTTCTCCGGAAACCCGCTCTACAAGGTCGTCTTTCGGCGTTACCTCTGGAAGCTCGTGCGCGAGGGCTATCCGGTCGAGTTCTTCATGGAGGGGGGCCGCAGCCGCACTGGCAAGCTCCTCCCTCCGAAGATGGGGATGCTCGCCATGCTGCTCGAAGGGCTGAGGGTCGGAGAGTTCAAGGACCTCCAGTTCGTGCCCATCAACATCAGCTACGAGCGCGTCGTCGAGACAGGCAGCTACAAACGCGAGCTCTCGGGCGGCGAGAAGCAAGCCGAGAGCGTCGCCGGCGTCGTGCGAGCGGGCACCGTGCTCACGAGCCGCTACGGCCGCGTCTACGTCACCTTCGAGGAGCCCGTCCGGCTCTCGGAGTACCTCCAGAAGGTCGGCTCCCCGCCGCTCTCAACGGTGCCTGAGAAGGCCTTTCGCGATGTGACGCAGCGGCTCGGCTACCACCTCATGCGCCGGATTCAGGAGGCCACCGTCGTCGCGCCTTCCTCCCTCGTCGGCACAGCACTCCTCAGCCACGATCGCCGAGGAATGTCCGTCGGTCGCCTCAAGGAGATGGCCGGGTTCCTGCTCGACTTCCTGCAGCGTCGGGGCGCGCGCCTCTCCCGCTCCCTGACCTACGTCATCGAGCAAAACGCCTCGGAGATCGCCGCAGCCGACGCCCGCGCCGCCAAAGACGGCTACCGCGCGCGAGGAGAGGCCATCGCGACCCTGCTCACCGAGGCCGTCAACCTCCTGCATCGCGCCAAGCTCGTAGAGCGCGTCGATCGGCAAGACCGAGGCCTTCATGAGGCCATCTTCATGGTGCCCGAGCGCGCCCGCCTCGAGCTCGACTACTACCGCAACATGGTCCTCGGCATCCTCGCGCCCGACGCGATCGTGGCGACCGCGTTACGCGCCGCGGACCACGCACCGACCATCGAAGAGCTCGGCGCCGAGGCCCGAAGGCTGTCGTATTGGTTCCGCCTCGAGTTCATCTACCAGACGAACACGAACTTCCAGGAGAACTTCAGGCAGACCCTCGACCGGCTCGTGGAAGAGCGGCTCATTCGGGTGGACAGCGACGGGCGATGTTACGCGCAGATGCCCGGGACGCTCGACTTCCTTCGGGGCACGCTCCTGCACCTCGTCGAGGGCTACTGGATCGCCGCCGACGCCCTTCGCTCCCTGGGCACGGTCGGCATGGAGACGAAGGAGTGGATTGACCTCGCGCGCAGCCACGCGGAGCGGCAGTTCCTCGAGGGTGATCTCCGGCGATCGGAGGCCGGATCGACGGCGGTCCTCCGCAACGCGCTGGAGCTCTTTCGGGCTGAAGGGCTGGTCGAGCGTCGCTCGAGCAAGCTCGGCCGCAAGTCGGTCGAGGTCTTCGCCATGACGAGCGACACCTCGATTGAGCAGGTCGCGTATCGGCGAGACGACATCGCCCACTTCCTGGTGACCCGCCGCGATGATCCCCTGCCCCGCACGCACAACCCCGAGATCGGGATTGATCTGACGCCCTTCGACATCCCAGGCGGCGGGTCAGCGGGCGGCTGAGTCAGGTTCGCCCAGCGCCGTTCGCAAGAGCTCGAGCGCGGGGGTGGATTCGGCGGTGAGTGACGTGCGCGCCCGATAGGCCAGAAAGAGTCGGACGAGGAATCGTCGTCTCTCGCTCTCGTCGGTCAGCGCGTCTTCTTCTGCGACCACGAGGTCCGGCATCTGCTCACAGAGGCGGGCCGCGAAGAGCCCACTGCCGACCTTCTCAGGCACCGACTTCGCCGCCTCAGCGTAGATGCGGGCACTCACGAGGCCGCAGCTCGGCGAGCCGCTCTTCAAGAGGAAGCCATCGAGCCGGGCGGCGGACAAGACCTCGATCTTCTTGGCCGTGAAGTCCTCGACTTGAGCGGTGTAGTCGTGCTTCGAGTGGATGCCAAGGAGCCGGTGGCCGTCCGCGCTGGAGACGAGCCTCATGGCCTCGCGGGGCACAGACATACCGGACTCGACCTCCGGACAGACGGGCACAAACTCGACGAAAGGCGAGAGCGCGTCCGTGACGAGCTGACCGCGAACGGGCGCCGCATCGTGGCGCACGACGTGCCCCAAGAGGCAGGCGCTCACGCCGAGGCGCGGACGACCCTCCCCCGGCAGAAGCCCCTCCGGGAGAGCGTCGGCTTCGGGCTCAACATCGGGAGGCGGAGAAGGTTCGTAAGGCGGCTTGACCATCGACGGCAGACTATATTTGAGTCACGGTCGCGCGGCGAGGGCTGCCTTCAGGACTTGCGCGAGCTTCAGGAAGGCCGACTGAACCGCCGGCTGCGACTCACAGACCCGAGTCCTGGCCACAAGCCGGAGCTCGGTTTTCTCCGCGCCTTGCAGCTTCAGCGGCAGGCGCGTGACGGGGATCCCGGCGAGCGTCTCGGCGGCGATCAACGGCAGGATCGCGGCGTAGGCGCCCGTGGCGACGGCTTGAGCCGCCTGAGGGTACGTCTCACAGACGAGCGTCGGGGCGAAGGCCGCGCCCCCGAAGGCCTCACTGAACATCGCGGCTTCCCCGGCGACCACGGCGATGGGGCAGCCGTTCAACACGGCGGCGACCGTCAGCGTCCCCTTCGGAGCGAGCGTTTGGGGCACGAAGAGCGCGTATTTGAGCTCACCGAGCGCGCGAAAGCTGAGCTCCGGGGCCTTGGCCCCACCACGGGCCAGACCGAAGTGTGAAAGCCCGGAGGTCACATCGAGGAGCGCGTCCGCCGACGCCCGGAGCTTGAACCTCACCGAGCCCGGAACCGCCGCGCTGACCTGGGCGAGCGTCGGCAAGACGAGCCACTGCAGGACGCTGTCCCCACCCGTGAGCGTCAACTCCAGGACCCCGTCGTGCCGGAGCGCCTGCACGCCCTGGAGGCCGCCGATGAGGTCAGCCAGCACGCCGCTCAGCCTCAGCCCGGCCGGGGTGACCACGACCCCCCGCCCCTCGCGCTCGATCAGCTGCACCTTCAGCGCCTCCTCGAGCTGACGGACCTGACGGTTGAGCTGGCTCTGCAGAGGCGGGTTGTCTGGGGCCGCGAGCGCGAAGCCTCCAGCCTGTGCGACTCTTCGAAAGGCCAGAAGGCGCGCGATCGTCGTTTGCTCAAGGAGCTCCGCATCGTTCATAGGCCGCGCTTCTAATCCGTTTTTTTCAGTACGTCTACTGACGATACACGGTCTTTGTGGACAGGATTTCTCTTGCCCTACTCAGGGCATGGCAACAAGACAGATCACGCATTGCGGCCTGAACCGGCGCGTAGGCTATCGAACTCGTGCCCAAGTCCGCGGGTGCGCGCCTCGTGCCAGCTCTGCGCCTCTACGAATTCCGCCTCGGCCTGTGGGCGGAAGACAACCGGCAGGCTCACCGGGAGCGAGCGCGGGCGAGTACCTGCTCCCACGGGACGGCAGATCCGGGGTCGGCTCGGTGCTCCTCGACCCGACGTCGAAGCTCAAGTCGTTGCGCCTCGATGAGGGGTACACCCTCCGGCTCAGCCGCAATTCGGTCCCAGAGGTCCCGCACATAGAGCACGCGCTCGGCGGGAGTCATGTGGTCGACCGAGGGTTTGATGTGC
>SHZC01000043.1 GCA_009692505.1 Myxococcales bacterium | reverse complement strand
GCGAGAGGGCCCCGACTGTCAGATGAAAAGCCGAGAGGTCCGCCGGATTGGAGGCCGTATTCAGCAGCTCGACGAACGGCGCGAGCGGGGGTGCCGGTCGCAGGGAGATCTCGGTGATGACAAGCGGGGCGGGCGGATGAGGCCAGGGCTCGGTCCACTCGTACTCAGCGAAGGTGACGTCATCGGGCAGCTCTGGGGGCGGCGGCGCTCCACAGGTGTCGCCGTTCGCCTGCCCCGGCGTCGCCCACGCGCAGACCTCAAACGCTCCGCGAGCACTCGGGATCCGCGCGAAGGCGAAGTTCGGCAGGAGCGCGGGGATGTCGGCGACATCGGCCAGCTCGCGATCGGGCCCGAAGAGGAAGACGGGCTCCCCCTCACCCGACAGCCGAAACGGGAGGTGAAGCGGCCCGTCGGCGAGCTCATCGTCGGCGAAGAACACGACCGTCTCGCCGGGCTGCAAGGTGAGCGCGGGCAGGGAGTGCAAGCGATCCCGACGGTCCCCGATCGTGTAGCCATCGAGCGAGGCCGGGGCCGAATCGGCGTTCACGAGCTCGATGAGGTCGGTCGTCGCTCCGAGCTCGTCGACGGCGACACCGTCATTGCGCGCGACGATCTCTTCGAGGCGAAGGGCGTACTTGACCGGCGGGGCCGCGTCCAAAGCGGCGTCGTTGGCCAGCCCGTCGAGCGGGCGGGCGTCTGCGGGACGTCCGCCCAAGCCATCAAGACCGCCGTCGGGCCGAACATCGCCGGTGTGTGCCACCGTGCCCGACTCCCCGCACGCAGAGAGGGCGAGGCCGAGGATCAAGCTCTTGGTTTTCGCGATCATGGTCGGACTCGGCAGGCGTTGAGACCCTCACGCCATTCATCCTCGGAGAGCCCTCTCCCAATCAAGACCCAGACGCTCGAGGCCCCGAAGTCCTCGGTGACAACCGGGCAAGTCGTGAACCGGGACCGCACGCCATCGACCAGGACCCGGCCGGACCGAGCCGTCTGAACGAGGCCCTTGACCCGCACCAGGTCGTCCCCGAGGACCCGCGCCGTCCGGCCGAGGAACCCGAGGAGGCGCCGCAGGTCAAAGACCCCGTCCTCGATGATCGTCACGGCGGCGAACTCGTGATCGGCCCGGCCACCGAGCCGCGTCGCTCCTTTTGGACGGCGCGGCCGGAGGCTCAGGGGCGCGGCGTCCAAAAGGAACGACGCGGGCACCTCCCCCCTCGTGCACTCCAAGACCTCCGCGAGGGGGTTGGTTTCGATCAGCAGCTCGCGAATCTCACGCCTCTCTTCAGCGTCCCGCAGAAGGTCAACCTTATTGACGATCAGGCGGTCAGCGAAGGCCACTTGCTCTTGCGCGGCGGGGCTGTTGCGGAGATCCACGGCGATGTTCTTGGCGTCGACGACCGTCACGACGGCAGAGACCCTGAAGTCGAGTCGAAGCTCCGGGCTGCCCCGAAGCGTCGAGATGAGCTCGCCGGGCGCCGCCATGCCCGTCGTCTCGAGCACGAGCTGCGTGATGCCCTGCTCCCGACACACCTGCGCGAGCGGCAAGAGCGTGGAAACCAGGTCACCGCGGACGACGCAGCAGATGCAGCCGGTCATCCGACGAACGAGTCCAGGGCCCAGGGTCTCAAGCACGGCGCCGTCGATGTTCGCCGCGCCAAACTCGTTCTCGACGATGCACAACGTCCGCGGATCGACCACGGAGAGGACATGGCGAAGGAGCGTGGTCTTGCCGGCGCCCAGAAACCCGGTGAGTAACGTGATGGGCAGCAGAAGCGGCGGTATATCGGTCATGGGTCGAAGGCTCACTGTACCAGCCGCGAGCGAGGCCGCAACGGGCGTGGGATGCTGACCTCCTAGGCCGGTGCCGTGACGGCCAGCCCGCGAAACGGATTCTCAATCCGCACGCCGTCGATGACCTGCCCGTGTCCGAGGTCTTCGGAGTACAGGACCGCGCAACCGGCGGCGACAGCGGCGCGAACGACCAACGCATCCCGGAAGCTGATCCCGTTTAGGCGGTGGCAGCCTACGGCCTCGAAAATGAGCGCGGGCTTGACCTGAACGACATCCAGTCGCGCCAGTTGCTCCATCGTTCGACGAGCGTCTGCCGCCGGAACTCCGAGCTTCCGGGTCGCCGTGTTGAAGTACTCCTGCAGAACCTGCGTCGAGCTCACGCCCGTCTCGGACCGCAGGCCCTCGGCCAACAGCGAGGAGGCGATGGACCGCTTCGGCCCGGCGTCTGCGTCGTGCGCGAAGACGGCGATGTTCGTGTCGAGGAAACTGCGCGCCTTCATCGACCCTCGTAGGCGTCCTCTCGCCGGAACCGCCGCCCGCCGGAGTGACCGGCCGTCGTTTCCAGAAGGCGGAGAAGTTCGGCGGCGGGATCCTCGTCGCCGCTCTTTCCGACCAGCGAACGCAGGTACGCCCGGACCATCTCGTTCAAGCTCGTCCCCTGCCGGGCGGCAATCTCCCGCGCCTGCTCGATGAGCTCTGCGTCGGCTGAAAGGGTGATGTTCATACGACCTCCGTGTGCACATCCGTATGTGCGGCATGCGAACATGCCAACGACCGTTGCTTTCCCAACAGCATCGATCGATGGGGCATGGGCCTCCATCGGGTCCAAAGTGGCAACCACCGGTGCGACTTCCGGGCTGATCGGCAACTAAACATGACGCTGCTCGCCGAGAAGAAGACGGAGGCACCCCGACACATCGCATAGCTGACCGCTGCCGGCCGTCGCCCCAAAACATCGGCTCAACTCGAAGAACGAATTTCCAGAACTTGCGGGACACAAAAAGGGCGGCAGAGAGTGTCGGCCCCACTGCCCGTCCCCACACCGTCCAAGGAGCACCTCGTAATGAGCGTCACCTCGCTGTCTCGTCTCGCCGCCGTCTGCTTGTGTTCAGTGGTCGCTGCGGTCCCCGCGCTCGCTGGCCCGGCCGCCACCCCGGGCGCCATCCCCAAGGACGCGGTCGGCGCTCTCGCCGCCCGCCTGGAGGACGCCAAGAACACCTACGCCTTCGACGCGACGGTCGTGCAGGCGATCCTGCCGCCGAGCTACTCGAACCCCGTCACGCTGACCAAGAAGTTCGAGATCGACACGTCGGCCGGCAAGAAGTGCGCGGTGAATGCGGCGGAGGTGCCGATTGACCTGGTCAAGCCCCCGATTCGCTTCAACGCGGAGTTCAAGATCGACCAGACGGTGACGATCTCCGGGCTCACGGCCTCGCTGCGGGAGAGCACGGACGAGGAGGAGCCCTTCGGCGTGCGCGTCGCTTTTGAGTTGTCGGATATTTCACTCACCACGATTCGTAAGGCCGATCTCAGCGCGGAGTGCTTCGGGCTCGACCGGAACTTCACCATCAAGCTCAAGAACCTATCCGGGTATCTCAGCTTCTCCCCGCCGAAGACGGGGCAGCGCGGCTTCAAGTTCACCAGCGCGAAGTTCTCAATCGGGGACGTGGCGGTGTCGAACGACGCAGAAATCCTCAAGGAGTTCATCAGCAAGACGGTTGACGCCGCGCTCTCCGAGGCGAGTACCCGGTCGAGCATCGAGGCGGGGCTGGCGTCGTCCCTCGGCGCGGCTGCGGGCCCAGCGGTCGCGGCCCTCCTGGACCTCGCCTTCAAGCTGAAGCTCGACTTCGCCGCCGGCGACGAGATCAAGAGTATCGAGTTCCAGGCGACGAAGCGGAACCCGAAGTGCGCGGCGTCACCGTGCGCGCTCTACACGTTCACGAACTGAGGCGCGCGGCAGGTCGCCGTCTCCCTGCGCCCGGCGAGGCCGAGGCCGCAACCGGCGTGGGGTGCTGAGACCGACCATAGTTGCCCGTTCACGCTCGCTCCAAGCATAGTCGCCAAGATGTCGCCCCCGGCCGCCCTCTTCTTGGCCCTCACCCTCTGCGCGGTGGGCTGCGCCGAACCCGAGCCGGCGTGCTCAGCGCCGATCGACGAGGCCTGCATCCCGCTCTTCGACCCGACCTTCAACGAGCTTCATCGCCGCGTCCTCTTGCCGACGTGCTCCACAGGGGGTGGAGCCTGCCACGCTATCAGTGGGGCTCGGGGGGGCCTCATCCTCGAAGACCTCGACGGTGCGTACGAGGCCCTCGTCGGCGCCTCGCGTGTGATCCCCGGGGAGCCCTCGTGCGGCCCGATCCTCTCGCGGCTGAACACCCAAGATGGAGACCGCCTCATGCCCCCCGGCCGAAGGCTCGACGACGGCACGCTGTGCGCCTTCCAGCGTTGGGTCGAAGGCGGGGCCCCCCGATGACAGGAATTAAGTCGGCTTACTTGACGACCGGCCTCGTAACGGCCGGCCTGGGCCTCGCCTGCCAGTCCCCGCCCGCGGTTCAGCCGCTCGACGCCGATTCCCTCCAAGATCCGGCCGCGTGTCGGGCCTGCCATCCCGATCACTTCCGCGCGTTCAGCGGAAGCATGCACGCCTACGCCGCCGAGGATCCCGTGTTTCGCGCCATGAACGCCAAGGGGCAACGCGAGACCGGCGGCGCGCTCGGAGACTTCTGCGTCGCCTGCCACGCGCCGGTCGCCGTGGCCCTGGGGCTCACGACGGACGGCCTGAACCTCGATGAGGTCCCAGCTCATCTGCGCGGCGTGACCTGCGCCTTTTGCCACCTCGCGGACGCCATCGAGGGCGCGCACAACAACCCCGTGCGCATGGCGGACGATGGGGTCATGCGCGGCGGCCTGCGGGACCCGCTTCCGAACACTGCGCACGCCTCGAAGTACTCCTCGCTCCACGACGGCTCGAAGCTGGACTCGGCTGCCCTCTGCGGGAGCTGCCACGACGTCGTCACGCCCGCGGGTGTGCACCTCGACCAGACCTTTGCGGAGTGGAAGCAGACCGTCTATGCGACCGACGATCGGCAGCGCGGCAATAGCTGCGTGGCGTGCCACATGCCGGGGCGGGACGGCGTGACCGCAGAGGTTCCGGGCGTCTCACTCCGACGGGTCCACGATCACGCGATGCCCGGTGTGGACGTCGCGTTGACGGACTTCCCCGAGCGCGCGGCCCAACTCGACGCGGTACAGACCCTGCTCGACTACAGCCTGATCGCCGAGCTCTGCGTGATCGAGCAGTCCGGGGGCGCGGACATCGAGCTGTATCTGGAGAACGTCGCGGCGGGTCACGCGTTCCCGAGCGGCGCCGCGCAGGACCGCCAAGTCTGGGTGGAGGTCGTCGCGAAGGCCGGTGGCCGCACGTTGCTTGAGGTCGGCGTCGTAAATGACGATGAGCCCCTCGGCAAAGATCCGGCGTTATGGCTGCTCGGGGACGTGATGTACGACGAGAACGATGAGCCCACCCATGACTTCTGGGACGCCCGCCGAGTCGAGCGGAGCTTCTTGCCCGCGCCGACCCCGTTTCGCCCCGGTCAGCCGGACTACGTGAACACCCATGTGCCGCGGCGTTATCGAATCGTGGGGCCGCCGCTCGACTTGGTGACCGTGCGGGTTCGGATGCGCGCGATGGGCCTGGAGGTTCTCCGGGAGCTCGTCGTCTCCGGGGACCTCGACCCCGAGGTCGTCTCGCGGATGCCGACGTATACGCTCGCGGGCAGCGTGCTGGAGTGGAGCCCCGCGACCGCCGATCTCCGGACGAGCCCGCTGACCGGCCTCATGGTCCCATGCGTCGGCGTTCAGGCGCCCCCGGTCGCGCAATGATGCAGCGCCCCTTTGCGACGTCGATCGCGCCCGGCGCGTCCTGGGAGGCCATCGGCGGCGTCTGGCCCCGCCACCCGCTCGGGTGGGCCCACACAGACTTCTTCTCGGACGACACCGCCGACGTCGTGAAGCGGGCCGGCTGCAGCCTCGACGTCCCGATGGAGACGCGGCACATCCGAGCGCAGTTCGCCTCCGGTTACGTGCCCACGGCCGTGCGTGTCGGCATCGTCGAGGCCACGGGCGAGCGTTTCCTTACGGCCGTACAGCTCGATGGCGACGGCGCGCTCACGGCGCGGGTCGACTCGGTCATCTCGGCCTACTTCATCGAGCAAGCGTCGGGAGGCGGGAGCGAAGCCCACCCGGAGGTCCTGGGGCTGACCTCCTTGTGTCTGGAGTCGAACCAACCCGGGCCACTGCGCCGGGAGTCGAACCAGCCCGGGCCACTGCGCCGGGAGTCGAACCAACCCGACTTCGCCGTCTCCATCGAGCACGACGCTGGCTTCATCTCTCCCCTCTCCCAGACCTTCGACGCGCTGGAGCTGAGCCTTGCGCGATGCCTCCGCCTCGTGCCTCGGGCGGGGCTCCTCACCTCGTCAATCACCTTGACCTTTCATCGTCTGGGCACGAGCGGCGACGCCCTCGCGCTCGAGGAGCTCCTGAGCGAGCCCGAGTTGGCCACCGTCGACGGGGTGGACGTCATCGAGGTCGGGAGGAGCTACGACATCTCGGAGGCGGGTCACTTCGCGGGCCTCTCGCGGGTCGTCCTCACGTTCGACGCCCCGCTCCGCCTCCGCGATCTGCGCTTGAAGCTGCCTCGTCGCCGCGACTTCGTCCTCTCCCTCTCATCCATCCACGCCGGGGGGGACGCGGCCGGTCATGTGGTGCTCCCCTCCCCTGAGACTTCGTCCTCCCCCTTCGCTCGCGGCGAGAGCCCCCGGCTGGAGACGTCCTTCCTCGACGCGGGCGACTTCTCTCTCGCCGCGGTTCGCGCGCTCGTCTCCCCGCCGAAGGTGACCGCCGCGCTCGGGCTGTCGGGCACGGATCCTCGCGTGGGCATCGACCCGAACGGCGTCGTCAGCCTGCGGAGGGAGGGCGACCATAACTCGGTACTCTACCTCTCCTTCGGCCCGCTGCCCGACGTGCGCCGCGTCGTCGATGAGGCGCAGACCTGCATCGCTGTCTCTTGCGGCGCGGAGCCGGTCTTCGAGGCGGTCATCGAGGGGGCGACCTCGGCCACGCCGTGCGTGCTGAACCTCGAGACGACCTGGAGCTCCGTGGCCTTGGTGCTCCGCGATGGCCTCAGACCTCGCGCGCTCGAGCTGACTCTTCGGTTATCTCCCTCGGAGAGCACCTCGGCTGCGCGGCTCGAGGTCATCGACGAGCGCGGCCTCGTCGTCTGTGAGGTCCCCGTGGGCACGACGCTTGAAACACCCGACCGAGCCGGCGGTGAGTGGGGGCTCAGGCTGAAGCCCGGTCGAGTGCGCGTCCCGCTCGGCCCCTGCGCCCTTCCGCTGGCACCTCCAAAGTCGCTGTCCCGACTCCGGGTCGCCGCGGCCATCTCGGCCCTCCCGACCCGCGCTGACGAGATCGACTTCCACCTGCCCGATCCCGAGTGGGACGACCTCGCGCGCCGATCTCTCGCACAGGTCGCGGGCTTCGTCCTGGCCGATGACCGCGTGGCCTGCATCGACTCGCCGGCGGCTGGGCACGGCGAGGTCATTGGCCTCGCGGAAGGCGACCTCTTCACGGCCCTCGCTGAGTGGGGCTCGACAACGCAGGCCCTGACCCTCTTTCGGAGAAACACGCTCGCGACGAGCGTTCTCGACGAGCGCCATGAGGTCGACGACCTCCGAAATGGGCTCATGCCCTGGCAGCTCTCTCGCCTCTTGCAACTCGCCGACCTCGACCACCGCTGCCTTACGCCAGTCGAGCGGGAACGGCTCCTGGGGCTAGAGCCCTGGCTGATGGCGAGCCGCGCGCTGACAGCCTCGGCGACGGGGCAGGCGCAGCCCTCGGGCACAAGGACGTTCCCCGGCCTGCTGCCGGCCCACCAACGCGGCCTGCTGCCGGCCGACCAACGCGGCCTGCTGCCTGCCCACCAACGCGGCCAGGACGCCCAGTCTCCGAGGCAGCATTTCACCGCCGACGCCGCCAACTGCGCGGGCCTGCGCGAGCTCGGCGTGATCTTCGGCGTGAGCGGCTTCATCCACGAGGCGGAGCGATATCGACGCGCGCTGCTCGACGCGATGGACGCGATGAAACTGGGTGACGACGTGCCGTTGCACTCCGGTGGCGGTGAGCCGAGCGACGAGCATCAACTCCTCGTCTGTGGCCTCCTCGATTCACTCGACTTTTTCACGCCTGACGACGGCCTCGCCGCAGTGCTCGACGACCGGCTCAATGAGCAGGGCCGCCTTTTCTTCGAGCTGCCGCGCTTCGACCGCGGTCCCGGCAGTCACGAGAGCGTCGTCGGACACGCCTCGGTCGGCTATCTGCTCAACGCGCTCCACACCGGAGACCGCGAACGCTTTTGGACCGGCCTCTGCGGCCTCGTCGCCGTCACCATGGACCCGGAGGTCTTTACGTTTCGGGAGGTCTCCCCCATCGGCAGAGCGCCCCTTCGCGCCGAGACGTTCCTGCCCGGTCACCCGGCTACCCACAGCGAGCCGTTCATCGGGGGGCCAGCCGTCGCCCTGCGCCTCCTGCGCCACGCGCTCATTACGGAGCTGCCCGATCTGGACGGGCGATCAGGCGGCGTCGTCCGCGTGCTCGCCGGTGCCCTGCCATCGTTCTTCGACGGCCCGATGCACGTGACGCGGGCGCCCACCCTCGCGGGGCCGGTGACGCTTCGAACCTCACCGCAGGGCGACGGCAAGATCGAGGTCTTCGTCTCCGCGCCCGGGGCCAGAGCGATCGAGATCGTCGATGGTTGCAACGTCGTCTCGCGTTACACCGCGCCGACTGCAAGGGTCGTCGTGCGTTCGCGCTGAAGCCGCCGAGGCGCTCACCGCTCGACGAAGAACGCGAACTTCACGACGTCCTTCAGCTCGGCACAGGAGACCTCGAAGGTGAACTCCCAGAGCTGGGGCATGAAGAGGTTGATGGGGCCGACGTCGTAGACGCCCGGCTCCGTCGGCTCCGTCGAGGGGCGCACATCGGGCTGACCGCTCCCGTGCTGATGCACCGGCATGAACGGTGTCACGTCCAGCTCGCAGCCCGACTGGCGCTGCCCGTCCAGCGTCTCGATGGCCACGCGCCACTGATTCTCGTCCCCCCGCTGCGGCGGTGCCGGTCGGGCATCGAGCAGGATCACGCGAAGGTGCTCGCCTGTTTTGGCAAGGCCCGGAGCATAGGTGTCGGTGCCGGGCTCGCCCATGTCCGCCGCCCCATCGAGGCGCGGCGGCACCATGTCCGTCACGGCGCCTTCACGGTCAGGGTCATCGCCGCCGCACGCCGCGAGGGGAAGCGGCAAGAGCCAACGGCCCAACACCGCCCATGGATTTACTCCGAAAGCCATGTCAACTACTCTCCGCGGCCGTGGGGAGTAAGCAAGGACCTTGCAGGAATTTCTGATCGTTTTGGCCCTGATGCTCGCCAATGGCGTGTTCGCGGGGGCCGAGATCGCCGTCCTCTCGGTTCGGCGGACGCGCCTGAGCGAGCTCGCCGAGTCCGGGAGTCGCGCGGTCCGGGCCATCGTCGCCCTGCGCGCGAACCCCGAGAAGTTCCTCGCCACGGTGCAAATCGGCATCACGGTGGTCGGCACGACGGCTGCGGCGTATGGCGGCGCGCACCTGACCACGACGTTCGCCGACTTCATTCGGCTCGTGCCCTTCCTTTCGCCCTATGCGGACAGCATCGGCGTGACGCTCGTCGTCGCGATGATCTCCTTTCTGGAGCTCGTCTTCGGTGAGCTCGTGCCCAAGTCCATCGCGCTGCGGAGCGCCGAGGCTTACTCCCGCGTCGTAGCCCGGCCGCTCCTCTTTCTCTCAGTCTTGGCCAGCCCCGTCGTGGCGCTCTTGACAGCGTCCTCGAACCTCGTGCTCCGAGCCTTTGGGGACAAGACCAACTTCACGGAGGCCCGCATCTCACCCGAGGAGCTTCGCCTGCTCGTCGATGAGGCCTCGAAGAGCGGCGCGCTCGATCCTCGCACCGGGGAGATCGCCTCTCGGGCGATCGACTTCGGCGAGCTGACCGCCTACGAGTGCATGGTCCCCCGAGGGGCGGTGATCGGCCTGCCGCGCTATGCGTCCAACGATGTGATCCGTCGCGTTCTCCTTGAGGACAACCACTCTCGCGTGCCGGTCTTCGAGGGCACCATCGACCAGATCATCGGCTACGTCACGGCCAAGGATGTGCTGGCCATGGTCCTTCAAAAGGACCTCATCGTCCTGGAGGACCTCATCCGGCCCGCGTACTTCGTGCCCGAGACGATGCCGGCGATTGACCTGCTCCAGGAGATGCAAGTCCGCCGCACGCCGCTGGCCATCGTCGTCGACGAGCTCGGCAGCGTGACTGGCATCGTCACGACCGAAGACCTGGTCGAGGAGCTCGTCGGCGAGATCTTCAGCGAGCACGACAAGGTCCCTGAGGATCTCTTCGTGCGCGAGCCGTCCGGGGCCACCCGCGTTCAAGGCGCGCTCAGTATTAGGGACGCCAACCGCCTGCTCGCTCTCGACCTCCCCGAAGGCGACAACTGGTCAACCGTGGCGGGGCTGTGTATCGCGCTGGCAGGCAAGATCCCCGGCGTCGGCCTGAAGGTCACGGTCGAGGGCGGTCGCGTGCTCGAGGTGGTCGACGCTACGGCCCGCAGGATTCGATTCGTGCGGGTGTATCCGCTCGACGGGCCCATCGAAGGTCCCGGCTGAGACGCCTAAGCGGGCGCGCCTTTGAGCAGCCGATAGACCAAGCTCGCGCGGGCGTAGAAGCCGAAGCCGGCCCGGTGATGGGCCATGCCCTTCGGCCTCGGCTGCACGTGGCGGCCGATATGGGCGGTGAGCGCCTCGAGGCCCGACGTGCGCGCCACCCATCGGATCTCCTCGTAGTCCGCCTTGATCTCCGCCTCCAAAGACGGGTCAGCCCGACCGGTGAGATCGAAGGGCACGACGTGAAGAACCGGGGAGCGGGACTCGGTCGCGTCGACGTAAAGGCGGGTGACGATCACCAACCGCGCGAGCTTCTGCCGGAGGTGGCTGCTCTCGAAGTCCTGCGACTCCAAGTCGGCCGCGTCGAACATGGTGATGGACATGGACTCCTTCGGTCTCAGGCGACCGTCGGCCCGCTCGACCAGGGGGATGACCTTCAGCTCCCAGTCGCCAAAGTCCGGTGCTTGCACGGAGTCCGGCGACCGTCCGAGGAACCGCTCGACCACGTGGCCGGCCCAGCCCTTGTTCCTTTTGCCACCCACGTCGACGTTGATGCCGTAGAGCCTCGCGAGCGCGCGCAGGTCACGGGAGACGAGGGTGCGAAGCTGCCGGAGCCCCTGCTCGCGAGGCAGAGACGTCGGCTCATCGAAGAGGTCGGCTTGGACCGCAGTATCGGGCTTCTCGACCATGCCCGACGACTCTACACTGCCCGGCGTGCCTAGCCGCGCCCATTCCCTGGACCTCTTGGCCGCGCGGACCCGCCTCGGGCTGGTCGGCGCTCCGACCCCGATCACGGTGCTCCCATGTCTCGGGCCGCTGAAGAGCCTGGAGTGGGTCGGTATCAAGCGCGACGACCTCCTGTCCGCGCTGCATGGGGGCACGAAGGTCAGAAAGCTTGACCATCTCCTCGCCTGCCCGCCGTGGAGGGACGCGCCTCGATGGGCCTCGATGGGCGCGGTCGGCTCCGGACAACTCGTCGCGCTCTCAGCGGCCGCGAGCGCGCTTGGACGCAGCCTCGACGCCTACCTCTTCGAGGCCCCCCTGACTGTTCGCGTCGTGGAGAACCTCGCGTTCCTCGCCAGCGGTTCGGTCCGCCTCGACTTCGCCCTGAGCCGACCGACGTGTCTTCTCCGCCGCCCCTCGCTCTTCCTCGGGGGTCGGGTTCGGGGCGCGCCGGTCATCGCCCCGGGCGCCTCGGAGCCGGCCGGCTTGCTTGGGCTGGTGGATGCGGGGGTCGAGCTCGGCCGACAGGTCGATCTGGGAGAGCTGCCTTCGCCCGCGCACGTCTTCGTGGCGCTCGGCTCAGCCGGGACGACCGCCGGGCTGCTCGTCGGCCTCTGCCTCGCGGGGCTCTCGCCAACGGTGCACGCCGTGTCCGCCGTTGAGCCCCTGCTCGCGAGTCGCGGTCGCGTCTTGAGGATGGCTCGCGCGCTCCTGAAGACGCTGGAGCTGCCCAACGCGCAGCTGCCGCCGCTCCGCCTGCACAAGGGCTACTACCACCCTCGATACGCCGTGGCATCCCCCGCCTCGCAGGCCGCGGTGGCCTTTGGAGCCGAGGTCGGGTTGACGTTCGAGTCCTTGTATACCGGCAAGGCCCTCGCGGCCCTCTTCGATCTGGCCCCGAGCCTGAGCGGACCGGTGTTGTTCTGGAATACGACGCGCGCGGCGGACCCTCTCCCCATCGCGACCGACTTTCGCGACCGCCTGCCCCTGCCGCTCGCGGAGGCTCTCAGACGCTTCGAGACGCCCGAAGTGGCCAAGGACGCGCCGACGCGAAGGGTCTTCATCGTCGCGGCCCTGACCACTCTGACCGCCGCCTCGGCCTTCTCGCTGAGCCGGGCTCCAACGCCGCCGCTCAGGTTCGCGCCCCTGTCGAGCAGGCTCGTCCTTGTGCTCACGGCCGTCGCGCGGGTGGCGCTCCCGTTGGAGAAGGTGCCCGACGATCTGCTCGTCCGAATCGCGGCCTTCGTCTCCACATTTCCGAAGGCCATGCACACAGACCTCTCCCGGGCGGCCCTCCTCATAGAGGCTCTCCCCCTCACGTCCGGTCGCCTCTCCCGCTTCTCGGCGCTCACGCCTCAGGACGCAGCAGGGCTGTTGACGGCCTGGTTGACGCTCGACGACGTGCGGGGACAAGCCGCTCGCGGGCTGCGCGACCTCGTGCTCGGGCTCTGGTACACGCGGAGCGAGACGTGGGCGACGATCGGGTACCGCGGGCCGAACGCGACGGTGGTCAACCGACTTGACGAGTATGCACAATGGGTCTCGGCGCGCCCGTTGACGACCGCAGCGAGCCCATGATCTACGCCGCCAAGGACGTCGCCCCGGGAGCCTCACTCAAGGTCGATCTCTGCGTCGTAGGCTCCGGACCCGGCGGCGCGACCGCGGCGATGGTGGCGGCAGCATCGGGCCAGGACGTCCTCATTCTGGAGGCCGGCGAGCTCGTGACGCCCGCGCGCTCGACGCAACGCGAAGAGGAGATGTACCCCCGCCTCTTCTGGGGCTCGGGCGGGCAGTCGACCGCGGACCGCCAGACACGGGTGCTCCAGGGCCACGGCCTCGGGGGCTCGTCTCTGCACAACCTCAACCTCTGCAAGCGGATTGACGAGCGCCTGCTTTCGCGCTGGCACACCGACCGCAAGCTCGACGCGCTGTCCCCCTCCACTTGGCGGTCCCTGTATGCCGAGGTCGAGGCGCTGCTCTCGGTCAAAGACGTCCCGGTTTCGGCGCGAAATCGGCACAACGAGCTCTTGGCCGCGGGCTGCGCCACGCTCGGCTGGCGCGGCGGCCCGCTGAGGCACAACCGCACGGGCTGCGTGGGCAGCGGCTTCTGCGAGCTCGGCTGCGCCTTCGACGCGAAGAACAACGCGCTGAAGGTCTGCCTGAGCCGGTTCCTCCGCGATGGTGGCCGCGCGCTCACGGGGGCACAGGCCCTGCGCCTGCACGTCGGCGGGGGGCGGGTCCGCGGGGTTCAGGTCGCGGCCGTGGATCGTCCGGGCGGGACGGTCTTACACACCTTCGAGGTCGTCGCCGACCGGGTCTGCCTCGCCGGATCCGCCACGGGCACACCCGCGCTCCTGCTCCGGTCCGAGGTGCCCGATGCCAGCGGCTCGACCGGACGCACGTTGCGTCTCCACCCGTCCGTCGTCGCCGCGGGAGAGTTCGACGAGCCCGTCTTTGCCTTCGAGGGCATCCCCCAGAGCTATGAGTGCACGGAGCTGGTCGAACGGCGTCTGTGGATCGTGCCGACCTTTGGGCACCCGATGGGGGTCGCCACGCTCTTGCCGGGGCTTGGGAGCAGACACGCCGAGCTCATGCGCAGGCTCCCGCACTTCGCCGCGTTTGGCGCGATGCTTCATGACCGCACCGCCGGGACCGTCTCGAGCGACGGGGAGCTCGGGTGGAAGGTGGACTACGACCTCGAGACCGAAGACCGAGAGGATCTCTCAAGGGGGCTCATCGCCGTGACGCGCCTGCTCTTCGCGGCGGGCGCGCGGCGGGTGATCCTGCCCTTCCATGAACCCCTGACGCTTGAGCGCGGGGCTCCCCTGCCCGACCCGGCCATGCTGGATCTACGGCCGGGTCGAATCACCCTCGGGGCCGTGCACCCCATGGGCAGCGTCGCGGCCTCGGACGACCCCAACCTCGGCGCGGTCGACAGTCGCGGGCGCCATCACGCCGTGCGTGGCCTGTACGTCGCGGACGGCTCGCTGTTTCCGACGTCGACGGGCGGCCCACCCCAGCTGTCGATCTATGCGCTCGGGCTACACGTCGGCCGCGTAATCATCGACGACCTCTGAGGCGAGCCCGCGGGGGTCTCATTCGTAGTGAGTCCACATCCGGAGGACCTTGACGACCTTGTCCTCCTCGACGACCTGATAGACGAGGCGGTGCTGGATATTGCTCCTGCGAGAGTCAGCGCCCGAGCGGTCGCCGACCAACTCCTCGTGAGCGGGTGGGTTCTGGAGCGGGTTCTCCCGCAGGATTCCCAAAAGGACCTCTGCTTTCGGCTTCAGTCCGGCCTGCACGAGCTTCTTGGCATCCTTCTGAGCGTGCCTGGAGGAGACGAGCGTAAAGCTCACCAGTCCAGGTCCTCGGTCATCTCCTGGTGCGGCGTGGCCAGCCCCAAGCGGATCGACTCGACCATGCCGGGGATCTGGGCCAAGTGGAGCGTCTCCTGGATCGCTCTCCAGTCGTCTTCGCTCACGAGGACGCCGTTGTTGCGCTTGCCGGTGATGACGAGTGGCTCGTGGGTCTCGGCCACGTCGTCGAGAAGGCCGAAGAGCCGGCGGCGTGCTTCGCTTGCGGTGATGGTAGCCATCAGCACCACCAGACCTGAGCTGTACGTGATCAGGTACGCCTGTACAAACTCGGTCCTGCCGGCCGATCTTGTCGGCAATTCGATGGCCCTAGGGCTACCCGCGGGCCTCGCTCACCGCTCGGGCGCGGGCATCCAAGGCGAGGCCGTGCGCGATGGATGTGAACTCGGCGGCGCGCCTTAACCTCTCGGTCCCGAAGCGCCGAGTGAAGACCTCGCGCACCGCAGGCACGAACGACGACCCACCCGTGAGGACCACCTCGTCAACCTGGGCCTCAGTCAGGCCAGCGCGGGAGAGCGCGTCGTCGATGCCCGCGCCGATGCGAAGAAGATCGTCGCCAATCCAGCGTTCGAAGTCCGCACGCTTGACGGTTCGGCGAATGGAGACGTCGTCGTCCACGAAGTCGAGCGCGGCTTCGCTCCCCACCGAGAGCGCCACCTTCGCACGGTCGACGGCGCGATACAGGGCGAACCCGAGGTTGTTCTGGATCAGCCGAATGAACGTGCGAAGTCGTTCAGGGTGCTCGGCCGACGCCTCGATCTTGCGTAAGACGTGCAGGGTCTCGCGGTCGCGCATAAAGGCGAGGTGATGCCAACGCTCCACGTTCCAATAGAGCGCGGAGGGCACCTCCAGGCGTTTGTCGAAGCTCTGATAATACGAGCCGAGGCCGAGCTCGGGGGCGACGACGGCGCGCACGATCCGCCCGTCGAAGGTGTCACCCGCGACCGGCACGCCGGAGGTCGAGATGACCTCTCGGCGATGACCCCCAAGGCGCATCACGCAGAAGTCACTCGTGCCCCCGCCGAAGTCACCGACGAGCACGGTGCTCACGTCGTCGCGGCCCCGGGCGAACTCAAGCGCGGCCGCCACGGGCTCGTATTGAAAGTCCACCTCGGTAAACCCGGCCGCCGCATACGCGGTCCTCAAGCGGGTCAACGCGAGCTCCTCGCGCCCGTCTTCGCCGTCCTTGACGAAGACCACCGGCCGGCCGACCACCGCCCGCCGACCGAGCGGTCCCAGCGTCACTTCCGCTTGTCGCCGCAGCTCCTTGAGGAAACGCGCGACGAGCTCCTCGTAGCTGAAGACCCGTCCGAAGATCGCCGTCTTGTCCATCGATGGGCTCGGGAGAAACGACTTTATGGATTGCAGGAGGCGGCCCTCGTTGCCGGCGAGAGAGGCCTCGATCGCTGCGAGGCCCGCCGTGACGATCACGCCCGAGCGCGCGTCCGGATCCGCCTCGAAGAACAAGACCGAGCGCAGGACCTCCGTGAGCACGCCCCCGGACTCGAACGTCGAGACCCGCACCGACCCGTCCGTCTCGGCGACCGCGATGGCGCTGTTGGTGGTCCCAAAGTCAATGCCGACGAATCGCTCAGACGTATAGACAGCAGACAAGAATCAGCTCCTCAACTCGAAGTTTGTCCCGCAGACCACGCGCCCATCGACCTGGAGTTCCAGCCGGTGCGTGCCGGGAACGAGCGCGCGAATGCTGACGGGGCGCATGGGGTGTCGCCGAGCGTAGCGGCGCGTCGCGCCCGGCTCGAAGATACGGGTGTCCAGCTTGAAGACCTTGGGGGACCGAAGCCCTCTTGGACTTAGGTAGTGGACCCGGTAGTCGATGACCGTCGACGCCGCCGTCGCCCCCAAGGCTTGGACCGCGAAGCTGAAGCCCAAAGAGCCGCCGATGGACACCTCCGTATCGGCTTCGAAGTGCTCTATGGCGAAGCGGCCAAGACCGTGCCCAAGCGTCGAGAGGGCCTCCGGGTCTCCAGCCTTCACGAGTGATCGTAAAGCGCGCTTGACGATCTCGCGCCGGGCGTCCGTGTCGGCCTCCAGGAGCCAGCCGCGACAGACCGTGATCGCCAGCGACGGGTGGTCCTTGGAGATGTCGTTGACGTTGTTGGCCACCGAGCGACGAACGTAGGGCGAGGGATCGTCGATGAGCCGAGAGAGACGCGTCACGACGGGCCTTGGATCGGCAATGAAAGCCTTCAACTGTCGGCCCCAAGGCAAGCGCGTGCGTGTGCCTTCCGAGACGAGCCGACGAACGTGCTCGCTCGGATCGGTGACGAAGAGGTCGAGCACGGCGAGCGTCCGCTCCGGGTGCTCGACCAGGAAGGGCCGGATGTCGAACTCGGCGGAAGACCGCTGCGTCAGGGCGTGCAGCGCGGACATCGAGGCCTCGAAGTGCCCCAGACCGTAGGTGCCGACGAACGCGCAGAGCGGCCAGACCCCGAGCTCAAGCTGAGTGGGCTGTGCGTCGTCGACCGCGCCGGCGGAGAGTTCGACAAGCACCCTGACCGCCTCGGGGAACGGCAGCGGCAGCCCGGCGTCGAGGGCGCTCGCGATGAGCTGCACGCGGGCCTTGAGCTCCAACGTCTCAAGCGAGTGTAGCGCCTCAAAATAGGCGACGTCGTCAAAGGCCGAGGTCGCGGCCCGGAGCCTGGCCGCAAGGGTCTCGACGTAGGCCCGATTGAAGCCGTGCTTGAAGGCCTTGGGATTCTCGGGGACGAAAGAGACGTCGGGATCCGCGGGCGTGACAACAGTCAAGGGCCGTCCGGCCGCCGCGTATAGGTGCCCTGGAAGTAGATGGGCTCGCCGGCATCGATCGAGACCGTCTCAAAGGTCACCGTCTCGCCGTTGGCGCGATACGGGAGCTCCGAAGCCCTCTCCTCCGGGCAGCTCAGGAGCAAAGAGAGGACCGCCGGCACCGGAGACTCCAGCAGACGCCCCCGGGTGGTCGAGACGCGGTCGCCGTCAAACGCCGGACCGCCCGCCATTTGGAAGTGGACATGGGTCGCCACATCCGAGGCCACCTCACCGCCGACGATCTGCATCTGACCCCGGGCGTTGAGGTACGAGGACGCGAGATCGAGCTCGCCGATGGTGAGCGCGGCGGACGCCAAGTGCACCTCAATGGCGGTCATCTCATACGTCCCGTCAATGAGCAGGCCGCCGGTGAGCTCGGCCCGCTCCCCGATATGGAAGGTCGCCATGACCTGATTAGGGGCCTCGATCGCGCCGGGCAAGAGGCACTCGCTCGGCGTGTAAACGACGTCACCGCTGACCGGTTCGCCCCCACCGTCGCAGTAGCGAGAGGACGGCGGCGGCGTCACATAGGCGAAGTTATAACACATCTCGTCCTGCGTCCTGGGCCCGGCTTTGACGGTCTCACCCGGGTTATCGAAGACGCAGCTCGTCTCAATGCGGTCACCGGGCTTCAGGGTCGTGGGCGTGTTGTAGAAGAGCTGGTCTTCGAACGACCAGCCCGTCAAGGAGATGATCGGCGTCTCGGTCCCGTCGGCATGCACGACCTTCTGCTCAAACGACTCGCCGAGCGTGTGCATGTGGGGCATACCCGCGAGCAAGGTCGAGTCCTCCGAGATGTCGCAGTTCCCCGTCGCCTTCGTCTCGGCGTGGCCCCGAACCTGAAACGACAGCGGCCCGATGGCCACCATGCCGTACTCGGTCCCCACGGGCTCATCGTGGTAGATGCGGACGCCGCTGACGTCGACGACGTCGGGCAGTCGCTGGGCGTTGTTGTAGTGGATCTGGAGCACGAAACGCTCGCCCGCTCGAATCCTCAAGCCCCCCTCGGGGAACTGGACTGCGTCCTGGCCCGGGGCCCAGGCGTAGAGGTAGTCGCTGCCCTCGGGCATCGAGTAGCAGGGCCACACCCCATCCGGCGCGGTGTGCTCGTAGTCTCGCAGCAGCACGAGATGGTGGACGATCTCGGCGCGGTCGACGGCCGCCTCGATCCGACGTACAAAACGATCGGCATCCGTGGGCGCCTCGACGGTGAAGCAGACGTACTCGTCAATCGAGTCGGGTGCGACCGCGTGACCCCCTGCGCGGACGTCGAAGGACGGCAGGCCAGCGGTGGCCTGGGCGGGCGCGACCCACACGGGTGCCGACGCCACCAGGCCCAGGCCGTCCTGAGGCACGGCGTTGACGACGCCGCACGACGCCCAAAACGCGATGGCGTCGATGTCCTCGTAGGGCGGCCGCGCGTACTGCGGAGGCGGCATGGTCTGCGAGAACGTGCGGGCGGTGATGCGGTCGACGACGCGCTGGCCCCGGTAGCCCGCGGCCGGCAGGAACAAGGTGTCGTAGTCGACGAGGCTGTAGAGCGCGCCGTAGAGCGGCTGCTCACCGTGGCAGGTCCCACAGTGGCGCTCAACGATGGGCTTCACGCTCGTGTCCCAGGCCTCACGGGCCGGCGTGCAGCCGGGGACCGCGGCGTCGACCGGCAGTGCGGCGTCCGGGGTCGGGGCGAGGGCAGGGGCCAGACCGACGTCGCCGGCCCCGATGCCGCTGCCTTGGCACCCGGCGAGCACGAAAATAAGACTCGCCGTCAGACCACGACGCGAGACCGCAAACGAGCGGCCCCAACGATTTCCTAAGCGAACTGCCATCGTTTATCTCCAACGGTGCACCCGGATTGTCACCGGCCTCGCCGAGTCGTACAACCCACACCAGAAGTCGATGCGGGCGCGAGACTTCAGGGCAAGTTTCTCCGGTTTGGACGCGCACTGCTCACGACGTGACAGCGACCCAGAGCGAGCGCGATATGGACGCACGAATATCGATCCTGTTCGCGACAACGGTTTTCCTTTTTGCCGCAGCGGGGGGCCAGGACCGCGGGCCGCTGCCGGGCTGCGGCACTCCCACGCGGCCGGACGCGCCAGGCGCCGCCGAGGGCACGTTCGCCGCGCGCGCCAACTGCGGCATCCAGACCGGCTTGGCGTTCCTCCGCGAAAACCAGGGCAACGACGGCAAGTTCGTGGGCAGTGAGGCCGATGGCGGCGACGCGACGGCCCTCGGAGTTCTGACCTTTCTGAAGCAGCCCCAGGGTGGGATGGCTTTGGCCCCCCCATCACCGTCGACGAGTTGACCCCCGCCGACGCCCAAGCGGTTCAGCTCGCGCTCATCTGGGTCCTTCGCCATGAGACGGACGTCGGCACGGGCATCCTGGCCGATCCCAATCACCCGCCTGGCACCGGCGGGGAGTCGAACTTCCGAACCTCTCTCGCACTCCTCCCGACGGCGATCTATCGGCACTCGGGGGGCGCGCGGATGTTGGACGGGACGCCCTCCGCGATCGCCAGCACGTCGTGGGCTGCGGCGTCGGCGGGTGGGGCTACGACGATGGCGAGGTGGGTCAAGGCTGGTATCGGCACGCCGACGCCTCGAACACCCAGATGGCCGTGACCGCGCTCGCCACGATCGCCTGCCTGCGCGATGAGCCCGAACCCGCCCTCGACGCGGTGCCGGCGTTCTACGACCGCCTCGAAGGCCGCGAGAATGATCGCTTTGACAACGGCCTGGAGAACGGTGCCCGAATCGGCGTCAGCCAATACATCGCCGGGGAGGACCACGACAACCTCTCATCGAGCCTGACCGCGGCCGGCGTCTGGGCCCTTCGGCTGTCGGGCGTCCCGTCGAACGACTATCGGATCCAGCGTTCTTTGTAGTGGCTGAGGAGCCACTATGACTATGCCAGCCACTCCCAGCACCCCAACCGGGAGGTTGACGGCCAAGCAGGCGGCCGATGGCTCGTTCTTTCACGAGGGCACGCGCCCCTACCAACGCACCCTGGACACGGCGACCGCGATCCTCGTCTTGGAGCGTCCCCTCAATCGCGCTTGCATCGGGCCGTGTCTGCCCGACACAGGGGATCCGCGCTGCGACAACTGCACGTTCGTCGGAAATTCCGACCAAATCGACCGTGATGGCGATGGGCTCGGGGACGCTTGCGATAACTGCCCGCTCGTGCCGAACCCCGAGCAGGGCGTCGACGACAGCCCGGGCCCGCCGCCCCCGCCCGATATGGGCATCCCGCCTCCGCCTCCCGATATGGCTGTCCCCCCGCCCCCGGAGGACTGCAACGGCCTCGACGACGACGCGGACGGGATCGTGGATGAGGGCCTCGGTGGAGAGCCCTGTCAGAGCGGCCCGGAGTGTGGTGTCTGCGGGTGAGGCGTCCGTCGCTGCTTCGAGGGGATGTTCCGGGGATGCCTGCATGAACGACCCCTGCGCCAGCGCGCGGTGTGAGGTCGGCTTCGCCTGCGTCTTCGAGGCTTGCGTGCCGGATCCGTGCGCGGGGGTGCGTTGCCCGGTCGGGCAGGTCTGCACGACTGGGGAGGGCGACGTTCAATGCCTCTATGCCGAGCAGCTTCCCCCCCGCGCCGAGCCGCTGCCCTTGCCCCCGGACGACGACCTGGACCGGCCAGACGTGGGGTTCGTGGACCAGGGCTTGAGGCCCGCCGACTCGGGCCGGGACCAGCTCTCGCCGTCCCCTGCCGGCGATGGCTGCGGCTGTGATATGAGAACGTCGATGTCCGTCTGGCCCTCGATCTTCGCGCTGCTGCCGTTGGTGATCTACCGGGCTAGGCGCCGTTGAGCCGGCATGGGCGACCGTGAGGTCCCGCGCGCTGATCCTCGCATCACAGCTCCTCTTCGTCGGCTGCACGGACGCCCTCGTGCCCGTCGCGACACCACCGCTCGACCGCTTCGTGCTCGACCTCGAGCGACCGCTGCCTGAGCGCCTCGTCGGCTGGGGCCTCTTCGCGAGGGGCGACCTCAGGGCGCGAGAGCCGGCCGAAGACGTGCTCGAATACTCGCCGCCCTTCGCCCTCTACAGCGGGGGCGCGGACAAGGAGCGTCTCGTCTACCTGCCCCCGGGGAAGGTCATCGACGGCACGAACAGCGAGACGTACATTTTTCCCGTAGGCACGGTGTTCGCGAAGACATTCACGTTCAACGATCTCCGGAGCGCGCGTGGGCGCGCGGGCCAGATCCCGGTCGAGACGCGGCTGTTGTTTCGACGGGAAGCCGGCTGGGACTTCGCGGTCTACCACTGGTCGGCGGCCGGTGATGACGCGCGCCAGATCTTGGACCCCCTCACCGGGCCGGGGCCGACGGGGGACGCCTGGTATGCGCGCCGACTCTCGCTGACGGGGCCGCTGGGCGGGGATTTCGAATATGAGATTCCGAGCCGTCGAGATTGCGGCGGCTGTCATGAGACGCGGGCCGACCGCCCGGTCTTGGGGGTGTCAGCTTGGCTGCTCGACCCAGGTCTGGTTGACGCTGGCCTCTTCTCGAGCCCACCAGACGTACGCCCGACGGCGGGCCGCACACCGCTCGAGACCGAGGTGCAGGGGTATGTCGCCGCCAACTGCGCCTTCTGCCACCATGGCCAAGGAGGGACCGACAACGCCTCGTTCAGCTTGCGACCTGAAGACTTCATCGCGAACACAGTGAACCGCGAGACCGAGAGCTCGGCGAGCGGCATCGGCGTGCGCGTCGTGCCCGGGCAGCCGGAAGAGAGCGCGCTCTTCGAGGCCGTCGTCCGCGCCCGCGACCTGGCCTATGACGGAGACTTCAAGCCCATGCCGCCCTTAGGTCTGCTTCGGAGTGATCCCGAGGCCGAGCGTCTGCTCCGCGACTGGATCTCATCGCTGCCGAGCGACGACGAGCCGCGATAATGCCGCGCTCAGCGACCCTCTCCCGGTGGGCTTCGGCCCTCGCTCTCTTCTCTTTGCAGGCCGCCTGCGACGAAGATCGCCCCGCCTCCCCGGCGGTGCCTGACGTCTCGCCTTATGTGCCGATCGGGAGGCCGGTTGACCCGCTGGTCGACACTCCGGTTCTAGGGCCGGAGACGGGGTCTGATGATGCCGGTTCGGGCGGCCTCGACATGGCGGTCGATACGCCGAGCTCGCGATTCGACATGGCTCCCCCACGGGACGCCGCGCCGCCCGATGGCCCGCCCCCCCCGCCGCCGCCGCCGCTGCACCTTCGCTTCGAGCCCATCGTGCACGACGCGCCCTCGCTGCGTGCGACGGACCTGGTCTTCCTCCCGGACACCCGCGACGAGCTCCTGATCCTCGACAAGGACGGCTTCATCTACCACCTGCGGATGGACGGAGACCGGGCAACGACGATCTCGTCGAGGCCGGTGCTCGACACCTGGTTCGACAGCGACGCGGGCGCGATCAGCCTCGCCCTCGATCCCAACTTCCGAGACAACCGCTTCTTCTATGTGGCCCTCACGACAAGCATCGAGCGCAGCGTCGTGCGTCGGTATACGTTCGGTGTCGTGGACGACGGCGTCGACATCCTCGAGGTCGTCGGCCCACGCGCGCCCCGGTCCTGGCACAACGTCGGCTCTATCGGCTTCGATGATACCGGCGCGCTCTGGGGGCTGTTCGGCGACAAGGTCCTCTGGGACGTGGCCCATGACCCGTTCTCGCCGCTCGGCGCCCTGCTCCGGGTGCTGCCCTCGAGGGTGCCTGGTCTGGGCGGTCACACCTTCCCGGATGACAACGCTTACGCCGCCGGCGAAGGGCACCCCGCGGTCTTCGCCAAGGGGCTGCGCTCGCCGTGGAAGGGCCTCTTCGTCAATGGAGTTTACTACTTTGGCGACGTGGGGCTCGAGACCTACGAAGAGGTCAACCGGGTTGACGGCCCGGGGCTGGACTTCGGGTGGCCCGCCGTCGAGGGGCCGTGTCGAGAGGCGTGCGCTGACTACGAAGAGCCCTGGTTGTTCTACGGCCGGGACGGGCAGCATCGCTTCGTTCGCGACGACGCCTTGGCGACCTCGAGCCGCCTTCGGAGCGTCTATGTCGGCCACGCGGGTGTGCCGCGCGACCAAGGCGATGACCCCTACGAAGGGCGATGGTCAGGCGTCTTGACGTTTGGCGATATGAGCGTGGGCTTCGTGCGGGCCCGGCGGCTCGATGGCGGTCCGGACTGGCACGTCGGTCACCTCCATTGGGCGACGGCGTGGGCGCGAGGGGGTGACGGCTTCGTCTACGTCACGACGCTGGGCACCTGGCCCCAGGACAACCCTGGCGTCACGCAGAGCCGGCTCGTCCGCGCGGTCCTCTCAGACTAGGCTACTTCGACTTCCTTCGGCCCGTGCCGATTACGACGCTCAGCTCGCGAACGACGTCGGCGTCGAGACCTGCCTTGGCCTCCTCCTGAAGCACCTTCAGGGCCCCTTCCCAAGTGTGGGCGGGCCGGAAGGGGAACTCCGTCGTCAGCGCGTCGTAGACGTCGGCCACGGCCACAATGCGCGCGGGCAAGGCGATATTGTCGCGGGTCAGGCCTTCGGGGTAGCCGCTCCCGTCGAGTCGCTCATGGTGCCCTGAAATGGCAGAACGGGTGCGCTCGTCGATGGCCTCGTTTTGAGCGAGCAGCTCGAGACCCTTGGTCGGATGTCGCTTCATTTCGACCCACTCCCCGACCGTCAGCTCGCCGACCTTCGTGAGAACCTTCGAGGCCACCGCGGTCTTGCCCAGGTCGTGCAGCAAGGCGCCCTCGCCCAGACAGGCGAGAAACTCCCGCGAGAGCCGCATCTGATTGCCGATCGCCACGGCGTATATCGACACTTGAAGGCAGTGAACATAGGTCTGGTATTCGTGGCTGCAGAGCTGGGTCAAGCTGCTGACGGCGTCCCGGCCAAGGGAGACGAAGTCAATCGTGTAGTCGACCACGGCCCGCGCCCGACGCAGGACCTTCGGGGCCGCCGGATCGTCGAAGATGGAGTCCATGATGCTGCGGCTCGCGTCCATGAGGAGCGCGGCCTTGCGGTCGAGCGGCATCAGAGGATCGACGAACTCGGTGGCGAGGCACTCCTCGAAGAACTGCGCGAGCTCCCTCTGGTGCCGAGGATCGATATAGAGGTCCCCAATGCCGCGGTCGACGTACTTGTCGATCGTGCCCCGCGTGAGCATTTGGCGGGCGCGGCGGAAGAGGACGTAGTGCTCGCCGTCCCGCAGGAAAAGGTCGAACGGGATCTCCCGCTCCGGCTTGATTGACTCGAGGCGAATGGGTAGATAGCGGCGCTGGGGCAGGTTCATGGGCTTGAAGCCGCAACCTTACTCCCCGAAGGGCAGCGCGGAAACAGGAGCCCTGATCTTTGCCATGGCAAGGACGAGCCCAGACGCGCAAACTGCCCGCGCAAACTGCCCGCGAAAACCGTCACTTCCGATGCGAGAAGCGAAGAATATGTCGACCCAAGCTCTCGTCGATTCGAGCGCCCCCCCGAACGCCGGTCCCCACGTGCTCGACTGGGTCCGTCAGATCACCGAGCTGACGCAACCGGACGCCGTCTACTTCTGCGACGGCTCCGAGGCCGAGGACCGGCGGATGCGCGAGCTCATCGTCGCGTCCGGCTCCGGGACCTGGCTGAACTCCGAGAAACGCCCGAACTCGCTCCTCGTCCGCAGCGACGTCAACGATGTGGCGCGTGTGGAGCAACGCACGTTCATCTGCTGCCGCCGCGAGGACGAGGCCGGCCCGACGAACAACTGGCACGAGCCCAAGGGTATGAAGGCCAAGCTGAGCGCGTTGTTCGCCGGCTGCATGCGGGGCCGCACCCTCTATGTCGTGCCCTTCTCGATGGGCCCCATCGGCTCGCCGATCGCCCAGTACGGGATTGAGATCTCCGACAGCCCTTACGTCGTCGCCAATATGCGGATCATGACCCGCATGGGGGCGAGGGTCTTTGACCAGCTCGGGCAAGACGGCTTCTTCGTTCGCTGCTTGCACTCCGTCGGCTACCCGCTCATCGACGCCAACGGTGTTCGACGCCCGGACGTGGCCTGGCCCTGTAACCCCGAGAGCACGTTCATCACGCACTTCCCCGAGGAGCGGCTCATCATGAGCTTCGGCTCCGGCTACGGCGGGAACGCCCTGCTCGGGAAGAAGTGCTTCGCCCTTCGCATCGCCAGCGTGATGGCGCGCGAGGAGGGCTGGATGGCCGAGCACATGCTCATCCTGGGCGTTCGGGATCCGAAGGGCCGCAAGACCTACGTCACGGCAGCTTTTCCGAGCGCCTGCGGCAAGACCAACTTCGCGATGCTCATCCCTCCGCAAGAGCTGCGGGAACAGGGCTGGGAGGTCACCTGCATCGGAGACGACATCGCGTGGATCAAGCCGGGTCCGGATGGCCGCCTCAGGGCGATCAACCCTGAGGCTGGCTTCTTCGGCGTGGCCCCGGGGACGAGCTACGAGAGCAACCCCATGGCGATGGAGTCCGTGCGGAACGGCACGATCTTCACGAACGTGGCCTTGACCGACGACGGCGACATCTGGTGGGAGGGCATGACGCGGGAGTCCCCCGCTCACCTCATCGACTGGACGGGTCGAGACTGGACGCCCGAGGCCAAAGACGCCGCGGGCAAGCCCCGGTTGGCGGCGCATCCCAACGCCCGATTCACGGCGCCCGCCGGGAACTGCCCAATCATCGATCCCGACTGGGAGAACCCGGCGGGGGTCGAGGTCTCGGCGATGATCTTCGGGGGTCGACGCGCCACGACCATGCCCCTCGTATTCCAGACATTTGACTGGACTCACGGCGTGTACACCGCGGCGACCGTCGGCTCGGAGATGACCGCCGCCGCTGCGGGAACCATCGGTCAGGTGCGCCGCGATCCGATGGCCATGGTGCCGTTCTGCGGCTACCACATGGCGGACTACTTCGCGCACTGGCTGGGCATGCGGCGCTCCGTGCACCACCTGCCCCGCATCTTCCACGTCAACTGGTTCCGCAAGGGCGCCGACGGCAAGTTCCTCTGGCCTGGCTTTGGCGAGAATATGCGCGTCTTGAAGTGGGCCGTGGGTCGCTGCTACGGCGAAGCCTTGGGGCGCGAGACGGCTATCGGCTGGGTGCCTGAGTACGAGAGCATCGACTGGGCCGGCCTCGACTTCTCCGAGGAGCGGTTCAACGAGGCGATGAACATCGATCGGGAGGAGTGGCATCGAGAGCTGGTCATGCAAGACGAGCTGTTCATGAAGCTCTACCGCCAACTCCCCAAGGAGCTGGTCTTTCAGCGGGAGCTGCTCATCGCTCGCCTTTAGGGGCGAGTGCCCTCACGACGGCACGTGCGTGACGACGGCCCAGATCAGGACGACGAGGGCCGTCGTATAGACCCAGAAATAGATCACGCCGGTCCGCCGAAAGTCGTGTCGGTCGAGCGTGTCGACGGCCTCCTTGACCCTCTCCATCGAGATGGTCGTTGGGTCAAGACGCTGCCGGATGAAGCCTCGAACGAAGTCGGGCAAGACCTCGGCTCGCAGCCGCTCGATCGCAGTCGCGTGGCGCGAGGTCTCGATGGGATCCTTCGACGCGAGGCCCATGAGGAGCGGCGGCACGGCGGCCCAGGCCAAGACCATGAACTGCGACGCGCCCGTGACGACGATGAAGAGGTGCATGAGGAAGTAGAACGGGTCCATCCGCTTCTGGATGATCGCGAAGAAGAGGTAGCCGGCGAGCAGCGCGAACTGGGTCAGCCGCAGGCCGTTGGCCAAGACTCGAACGAGCCGCTGCTCCCGGCGCCAGGTCAAGACGAGCGTGTTGATGAGGACTTCGTCGCTCATGCGTCTCCCAAGGGGCGTGTGAATCGGAGGGAGCGATGACCTGAGGGGTAGCGGCTGTCATCTTTAGGGCGGCGCTTGAACCCCCGGCTTGTGTAAAGGAGCTGGGCTGTGTGGTTGTCAAGGGCGACGCTCAAGCCGACGCGCCGAACCCGAGGGCTCACGGCCCGGCAGCCCTGCTCGAGCTGGACAACCGCCGCGTCGAGCAGAAAGCCCCCAAGGCCCTGACCTCGTGACTCTTCCTCGAGCGCGAGGGCCACGATGTCCGCCTCTGGGCCCTCGAAGCCGAGGTCGTCGGTCGAGAAGATCGCCCACATCACGAAGCCCACGCTCCGCTCGTTGAACGTGAAAATCAGCGTATTCACGGCCGGATGGGCAAACCAACCCCCGAGGATTGAGGCGTAGCCGCCCAGAGGCCGGAACACCAGCTCGGAGAGCCCCTCCACGAAGGCCGCGTCGGCTGGGGTGGCACGGCGGAGCTCGCCTCTGGCCTTGGATCCCTCGAGGGGGCTGGACTCCATGGCGAACCATGGACGGGCCCTCACCCGGAGGTCAAGACATCGACCGGAGGGCGGCCCCGGACTATGGTCGCCCGCCATGTGTGAACTTCTGGGAATGAGCGCCAACGTCCCGACGGACATCTGCTTCAGTTTCACCGGCCTCATGCAGCGCGGGGGGCGCACCGGACCACACCGGGACGGCTGGGGCATCGCGTTCTACGAGGGCGCGGGTTGTCGGACCTTCCACGATCCGACGCCGAGCGCCGAGTCAGAGATCGCCAAGCTCATTCACCGGTACCCGATCAAGTCGCGCATCGTCCTCAGCCATATCCGGCGGGCGACGCACGGCCGCGTCTGTCTGGAGAATACGCACCCGTTTACGCGCGAGCTCTGGGGTCGGACGATCACGTTCGCGCACAACGGCAAGCTGCCGGGCATAAAACGGTGGCCGCTGAAGCACTACCGGCCCATCGGCACGACCGACAGCGAGCACGCGTTCTGCTGGATGCTCGACCGCCTGAGGGCACGCTTCCCGCGCGCGCCGCGTAGCCCCCGAGTCCTCCTCGAGCAGATAGAGGAGCTCGCCGCCACCCTGCACGCGGTGGGGACGTTTAATATGCTGCTGTCCGACGCCCGCCACCTCTTCTGCCACTGCTCGACGCAGCTCAGTTTTCTGACACGTCGCGCGCCGTTTGGGCCCGCGCACCTCCTCGACGCCGAGCTCGCCGTGAACTTCGCCCAGGAGACCACCCCGGGCGATATCGTCACCGTGATCGCCACGCGGCCGCTGACGGCGGACGAGAAGTGGACCATGATGGCCCCCGGCACGTTGCAGGCGTTCGTTGATGGGCTGCCCATCGCGACGCACGTCGCGCGTCCAACCAACACCCAGAGCGCGTAAGGACCACGATGAAGCTGCTCAGCGGGACATTTAGCCTGACTTTCCAGGGCCAGAACTGCGACTGCCCGATCGCCGGCGTGCGAGACGGGGATGGGCAGGTCGAGCTCGCCATCGGCACCCCCTTCGGCCTCCGTCGGGTGCATTGCAAGCTCGACTTGAACCTTCAAGTCACGACCGCGCACACCTTCGCGTTCGACTATGAGACCGGGCAGGTCACCCGCTTCGAGATGAGCATCAGCGGCGGTCCGGATCCCGAGCGAGCGCGAACGTTCGCGGGTACGGCGGAGGGGCCGGGACTGAACGGACGGTGGTTTGTGACCGACCTCTCGGGGCCCACCGACGACGCCCTTGACGACGAGGCCGCGCTGCACGCGTTCAGTCGTCCTCCCCCGGCAGGGTCGTGATCGCTGTCAAGTCGTCGTCTTCGAAGTCGTCGTCGTCTTCAAAATGAGTCGGAGGTGGGGCAGCCTCGACCGTGCGTGGACTGGCTACGACCGCGCGCTGGATCCCCTCGATGGCGAGGGTTGACGCGCGAGCGTCCACCGCGCTTTTCGCGAGCCCGAAGCCGGGCGATGAGGCCGGGGCCACAGGTGCGCCCCCGCGCTCAAGGAGACGGTCGAGCGCGGCATCGAGCGCGCCGCGAAGAGGTTTCGCCAAGCGGTCGATGGCCCCTCGAGCCGCGGCGACCTGCTCGTCGAGCGCGTTCAACTCGCGTCGACCCAACGCCCGCTCGACGGGTGAGC
>SHZC01000001.1 GCA_009692505.1 Myxococcales bacterium | reverse complement strand
CCTCTCGCTCGCCGAGTTGCTGGCGCGGGTCCAAGGTGAAAACGCCGCAGTCACCATCGCTCAGAACGAGCTTCGGGGCTACGAGGCGGTCTATCTTCGGGCTGCGACCGCCTGGCTGCCGGTCATCAAGGTCGAGTCTCTGCTCGCGCCGCTGCCTGAGCGACGACTGCTTCGACAGTGCGCGTATAGCGGCGGGCCCTTCGCGCTCGACGGCATCAGCCAGGTCGCGCCCTGCCCGGGGGAAGACCCGAGCGACGACGAGCACCTGACCGCCGACACCGACATCGGTGTGCTCACGCGCACCAAGGCCAGCGTGACGCTGCCTCTGTATACGTTCGGCAAGCTCGATGCGGCGAAGCTCGCGGCAGAGCAGGGGGTCGAGGTGGGCCGGGCGTCGGTAGACCTCTCCCGAATGCACCTCACGCACTTGGTCAAGCAGGCTTACTATGGCGCGCTCTTGACCGCAGACGCGCTGGAGATCCTCGAAGACGGCCGACGGCGACTCGAGAAGGCGAAGAAGCAGATCGAAGGCGAGCTCGTCCGGGAGACAGGTCGCTTCACGTCCAACGACCTCCGCAAGCTCGAGGTCCAGGCCGGGGAGCTTGAGGCCGGGTATCTTGAAACCAACGCCCTGTCGCGGGTCTCCCGAGAGGGTCTGCGCCTGGCCGCCGGGCTCGCTCCGGGGTCGCCCTTCACCTTGGATGTCGACGAGCTCAGCGGGGTCGACGCGCCCGAGCGTGACGAGTCGGCCTGGCTCAAGGATGCGACAGAGACGCGCGCTGATCTCCGAATGGCCGCAGCCGCCGTGCAGGCCCGTCACCATCAGGTCGAGCTCGCGACGGCCGAGTACTATCCGGACATCGCCCTCGTCGGCGCGTTCGGCTACGCGAAGGGGACGACGGCCGAGAACAGCCCAGACCCCTACGCGAAAGACGAGTACAACTTCTCGAGCTGGGGCGTGGTCTTGGGCGCGGAGTGGAAGCTCGACTTCGCGGCGCGGCGCGGCAAGCTGCAGGAGGCCGAGGCGGCGCAGGGCAAGGCGACGGCTCAACGCGAGGGGCTCTTGCAGAAGGTCCGCCTCGACGTCTTCGAAGCGGCGGGGCACCTCGAACGATATCGGGCGGAGACGGCGGCCCGGAAGAAGGCAATGAAGGCGGGCAAGGGGTGGCTCGTCTCCAATACGATGAACTTCGGCGCGGGCCTCGCAGAGACCGATGAGCTGCTCGAGAGCCTCATCGCCTACAGCAAGGCGCGACTCGCCTACATCCGCGCGCTCTACGAGTTCAACCTCGCGGCCGCGCGCCTCAGCCTCGCCGTCGGTCGCGAGATCGTCGTACCGTCAGCCGCGACCTCCGCCGGGGCTCCGACGAGTCCGTCGGAATAAGAGCGACCTGGGCCGCGTCCATGACCTCGAACCCTTTTTTTCTCAGGAGCGAATGTGAAACGCCTCTCCCTGATCTTCCTGCCCATCGCGATGTGGACCTCCCCGGCGGCCTCGGCGATCCCCGCGCCCACGGCCTTCCTCCAAGAGCAGATCAACGCGGTGCGCTCACAGCTGAGGGTGGCCCCAAAGCCGGGTACGCCCGAGGCGCTGGACGTCGACACCCGCCTGAAGGCTTTGGTCGACCCGGTGATGGAGTTCGACAAGCTCAGCGAGAAGGCGCTCGGCAAACACTGGGCTGGCCTGACGATCGAGCAGCGCAAGCTCTTCAGCGACACCTTCCGCGAGCTCGTCTACCGCAGCTATCTCAAGAAGGTGCGGGGCGCGAATGATGACTACATCGTGGCCTTCGAGGGCGAGAAGCTCAGCGGAGCCTCGGCCACGGTCGATACGGTGGCCAAGACGAAGACCGCCGAGATTGAGCTCGTCTTCAAGCTCGAGCCGCGCGAAGAGAAACGCTGGGTGGCCACCGACGTGGTGATCGACGAGGTCAGCCTCGTCGAGAACTACCGTGAGCAGTTCAATAAGAACATCACGAAGGATGGCTTCGACGCGCTCATCACCAAGATGAACAAGAAGCTCGCCGAGCTCTGATCGGCGCTCAGCGGAAGAGCAGGGACACGAGCGCGCCTGCGCCGGCTGCGAGCACGACCGCGCCGACATACTTCACCCAGCGTGGGTCGAACCGTCGACCACGGCTTCGGCCTTGTGCGTCCACAAGCAGGCACTCGACGTTGCCGAAGTGGAGGCGATCGCCGTGGGTCGCCCGGGCTGCGGCGGTGAGGCGCTTGCCGTTGAGGCGCGTGCCGTTGCTGGAGTTCAGATCGGTGAGCGCGTAGGAGCGGTCGTCTTGGAGCTTCAGCCGCGCGTGATGCCGGGACACGGAGGTGTCGGCCAGCGTGATGTCATTCTCGTCGGTGCGGCCGACGCAGACGATACGCTCGAAGAGCATGAGCTCGCGCCCCGCCTGGTTCCCGGCGGTGATCACGAGCTTGGCGTGTGCCTGTTCGGCGTTGACGATGGCCGTGCTCAGGCCGTCCTGCGGCGCGCGCATCCGCCCGGTTGCCCGCTCGAGGAACAGACGAAATTCGCCGATGCGAACGCGGCTGCTCTCGTTGATCGGCGTCGGCCCCGTGATGAGGCGTTCGTCGACGAACACCCCGTTCGCGCTGTCGAGGTCGGCGATGCTCGCCACGAAGCCGTCAATCGTGAGCAGCGCGTGGTGGCGGGACACCGTCGAGCTCTCGAGGATGAGGTCGTTCTCCGCGGTTCGCCCGACGGTGAGCTGGCCCTCGACGAGCGTCGTCTCACGCACAAGCGCACCGCGCTCGTCCTCGACCACCACGATGAACATGGGCCGTTACCGGAACAGGCTGCTGTCGACGGTGTGCCCCAAGCTGTGGGCCTGGGCGACGAACGCGGGCGTGTTTCCGGTCGGACGCATATCGCTCGTATAAATATCGTTGATCTGCCCAGCGGCGAGCTCGGCGACCTGCGCCACGACTACGCTGCCGTTGGCGTGGCGATGCAGTTGCACGAGGACTCGGGGGCTCTCGTGAATGAGCGCGTCGACGCGGTCTGCCTGAGATGTAGCCAGCGCGGCGAGGCGAACGAGCCTCGCTGCGGCGTCGTCGACCGAGGTCGCCTCAACGCCGATGATGCCCCCGTTGACCCCGCCCGAGAGCGCGGATAACGCGGCGAAGGCCTCCGGGCCGCGGCAATCGGCGACGACGAGACGGTCGGGTCTCATCTTCAAGGCGTGGGCAATCAGCGCGCCGTTGTCCGCGCCGGGTGCGCCGACGAGGGTGACGGCGTTGCGCGAGAGAACCCGGCCTCCGCCTTCGACGACGACTGTTCGCAGTCCGCGGCTGCTCCCGACGAGGGCGCCGATGAACTCGAAGCGGGCATCGACGCAGTTGGACGAGACGATGACCGACGTGCCCACGCGCATGGCGAGCTCAAGGAAGCGGGCGATCTGCTGGGAGAGCGTCCCGCGTGAGACGAGGGCCTCGAGCGAGGCCGACGGTCCTGCGGGCCGGTCAATCGTGAGAAATGGGCCGCCGACCGTGGAGAGGGCGAGGTGGAGTCGCGTCCCGTCGCTGAAGAAGCCCTCAGCGAAGTGCGCGCCGTTCGCGATGCCGCTGCCTGCCGCGCGAAGCATCCGATGGGCGCAGTTAACGAGCTGCTGACCGCTGCTGAAGTGACCGGCGACATCCTCCGCCGCGCCGCTGCGGACGACCTGAAGATGGTCAGGTCCATTGACAAAGATACGGCGCACGGTCGCGTCGGAGAGCAGGGCGGTGAGGGGACCGGCGGCCAGCGTCTCGGCGGCGAGCATCGCTGCATCGAGGTCGCCGCTCCGACCCTCGAACTCATGCAAAGTCTCCCGCGCGGCGGCCTCGACTCGCTCCCACAGCACCTCGTCGTGTTCGGCCATCGGGGACCAAGAGGACGCGGGGCTGAGGCCGGCGGCCTGGAGGTGCTCGCTCAAACGGTCGTAGATGGAGGCGGCGCCAAGCCCGCGACTTGCCGGGGCTGCCACCGTGGTGGGGCGCTGGACGGGACGGGCAATGGGGGCCGCGATGGGGGTCGGCGAGGCTGGACGTGCGGGCACCGGGGCGGCGATGGGCGCGGGGATAGGCGCGGGCCTCGGCGCGGGCGGTGGGGCAGCGACGGGTGCCGGCGGGTGGGGGGCAGCTACGGGCGCGGCATAGGAGGGCGCGGGCAGCGGCGCGATCGGAGGAGGCTTCCGCGGCGGCGGGGGCGGCGGGGCCTTGGGCGCCGGAGGGGGCGGTGCGGCGGGCATGGGCGTCGGGCGCGAATCGGGCATCGGCGAGGGCAAACCCACGTCGCCGCCGCTCATCGCGCTCGCGCCATCGAGGGCGTCGACCGACATGATGAAGTCGCCGATGTAAATCTTGTCCGAGGACTTGATCACCATCGGTGAGGCGATCTTCCGACCATTGACGTAGGTGCCGTTCGTCGACTTGAGGTCGACGATGATGAACTTCCCGTCTTTGACGACGATGCGACTGTGCCGCTTCGAGACGTTCTGCTTGGGCAAGATGATGTCGTTGCCCTGCACCCGCCCGATCGTCACTTCGCTCTTTTGGAACTCCTGGCGACGGGGCTGACCGCCCTTTTCATTAATGACGATGGCGAACATACGTCTCCTTGGGACCTGACTCAAAAGCTCGCCTATATGCGGCCCCCTTTCGATGACTGTCAAGATTGCGAGCCTTGTCCGACCGTGCTACTCGGACAAGGTTCGGTCGCCGCGTCGACAGTCGGCGCCCTGGCCTTGGATAGATTGGACCTCGACATGGCCAAGAAGCGGATCGGTATCCTCACGAGTGGCGGAGACGCTCCAGGGATGAACGCGGCCATCCGGGCGGTCTTTCGGCGGGTGAAGATGGTCTCGCCGGCCCATGAGATCGTGCTCTTCCACGAAGGTCTCAACGGCCTTGCGGGGCGCCTCCAGGTCAACTTCGATCGCAACATCGATCGCAGCCGGGTCCGCGACATCATCCATCGCGGGGGCACGTTTATCGGGACTGGGCGCCTCGTTGAGCTCGCCGATCCCCCCGAGCGACTCACCGCCGCCGAGCGGGAGGCCTGGCTTCGCAAACAAAGAGAAATCACCGACGTCGCCGTGGTCAACCTGAGGCAGCTCGGCCTCGATGCCATCGTCGTCATCGGTGGCGACGGATCCTTCAAGGGGTGCGCCCGGATCGCCCAAGCCTACGAGGAGCGGTTTGGCTCGCCGCTGCGCGTCGTCGGGCTGCCGGCGACCATCGACAACGACATCTGGGGGACCGAGTTCAGCGTCGGCTTCGATACTGCGCTCAACAACACGGTCGACGCCCTTCGCAAGCTGCGCGACACCATCGACAGCCATCGGCGCTGCGCCATCCTCGAGGTCATGGGCAATACGAGCGGCTGGATCGCGTTGTGCGCCGGAATCGCCGGGGGCGCGGCCACGATCATGCTGCCGGAGGTGCCCGACAGCTACGACCCCGAGCAGGTGCTCGAGCGGATTCGGCGGGCCGCACACATGGACTATCGGTACATCATCGTGGTGATGGCCGAGGGGGTCCGCAAGGTGAGCGGCCGACCACATCTCGGCGAGGAGATGTGCCGCCTCATCGAGGATGATCCCGAGGTTCGAGAGGCGCTCGGACGGCCTCTGGAGACGCGCTTGAACACCATCGGCTACCTGGCCCGCGGGGGTCATCCGTCCGCCTTCGACAACCTCCTGGCGTGCCGACTCGGCGTGGCCGCGGCCGATCAAGCGCTCCTCCCGGGCGACGGGCGGCCGGTGATGGTGGGCCTCGTCAGCAACGTCATCGTGGTTCACCCACTCGAGGCGGTCACCTCTCAGTCGCCTCGGTTGATCCGCGAGGACGACGAGCTTCTGCGGGTCGCCAGCAGCCTGCTCGTGCAGCAGGACCAGCCATTCTGAGGCGAGGGAGCTGATGCGACTTCCGTTCGGGATCGGGGCTCAGAAGCCCCACCACTATCTAGAGATGGCGCGCATCGCCTGGGAGAATCGCAACCACCCTGCGTATGCGATGAAGGTCTTGTCCCAGGGCGTCTGTGACGGGTGCGCGCTCGGCACGACAGGCCTGAAAGACTGGACGATTGAGGGCACCCATCTTTGCCTCATCCGCCTCAACCTCCTGCGGCTCAATACCATGGACGCCCTCGATGAGACGGTGCTCGCCGACGTCAACGAGCTGAAGACCCTGGACAGCAAGACCCTGCGGGACCTGGGCCGGCTCCCGTTCCCGATGGTGCGCGTGCAGGGCGAGCGAGGGTTCAAGCGGGTGGAGTGGGGCGAGGCCAATACGCGGATTGGGCGGCGCCTCGGATCGAGCCCCCCCTCTCGGCAGGCGCTGTTTCTCACCTCGCGGGGCATCACCAACGAGGTCTACTACGTCGCCCAGAAGGCTTGGCGCGCGCTCGGCAGCCCGCATATCGAGAACGCCGCGCGCCTGTGTCACAGCCCCTCGACGGTCGCGATGAAGACGACGATGGGCATCTCGGCGAGCACCTGCAGCTATCGGGACTTCATGGAGGCCGAGGCGATCTTCTTCTTCGGCAGCAATCCGGCGAACGACCAGCCGGTGGCCATGAAGTATCTGCACGAGGCCCGCCTCAAGGGCGCGAAGGTCTATGCGGTCAACCCCTTCGAGGAGCCGGGCATGAAGCGGTACTGGGTGCCCTCGACCCCGAGCTCGGCCCTCTTCGGGACGGACGTCGTCGACCGATTCTTCGGCGTTCGGACTGGCGGTGATCTCGCTTTTCTCTGCGCCGTCAAACGAACGTTGATCGAGACCGGCGGCGTGGACCGGGCCTTCGTCGACGCGCACGTCACCGGGTTCGAAGAGCTGTCGGCGCATCTGCAGACGCTCTCCGTGCCGCAGCTCCTCGCCGACAGCGGCGCGTCCGCCGAGGACCTCGAGGCCTTCGTCCGAATTCTTCGCGAGACCCGGCGCGGCATCTTCGTCTGGAGCATGGGGCTGACCCAGAACGGTCACGGCGCGGAGACGGTCGGCGCGTTGTGCAACCTCGGCTTGCTTCGTGGCTATGTCGGGCGCGACGGCGCGGGGCTCATGCCCATTCGGGGTCACAGCGGGGTCCAGGGCGGCGCGGAGATGGGCGCCTACGCCACGGTGCTCCCCGGGGGACTGCCTGTCTCGGATAAAGCGGTTCGCGCGCGTTTCTCCGAGGCTTGGGGGTTCCCCATCCCCGAGGGGCCCGGCTTGCACACCGTGGGGATGATCGAGGCGGCCCTGCGCGGGGAGCTCGACGTCCTGTACGCGATGGGTGGCAACTTCCTCGAGACCCTGCCCCAGCCGGCGCGCGTGGAGGCTGCGCTTTCGAACGTGCCGCTGCGGATCCATCAGGACATCGTCTTGACCAAGCAGATGCTCGTGCCCGCCCGCGAAGAGGTCTGGCTGCTCCCGGCGCGCACCCGCTACGAGCAGGAGGGCGGCGGCACCGAGACGACGACCGAGCGACGTGTGGTCTACAGCCCTCATATCCCCGGCCATGACATCGGGCAAGCGCGCACCGAGTGGCGCATCGTGCTCGACCTCGTGAGGGCGGCGCGGCCCGACTTGTCAAGTGAGTTGACCTTCGAGGACGCCGACGCCATTCGCCGCGAGATTGAGTCGCTCGTCCCGGCTTATGCGGGTATCGCCTCCCTGAAACGCGCCGGCGATGCCTTCCAGTCAGGCGGTCGTCATCTCTGTGCTGACGGTCAGTTTCCGTTGCCTGATTTCAAGGCGCGTCTTTGGTGCGTCTCGCCTCCGCAGGCCAAGATCGGCGCCTCAGAGCTGCGCCTCTCGACGCGAAGGGGCAAGCAGTTCAACAGCATGGTTCACGCGGAGGTCGACGGCCTGACCGGCGCGCGGCGCGACGACATCCTGATGGCCGCGAGCGACGTCCTCGAGCGGGGTCTGCGCGAGGGGGAGCGCGTGCGGGTCATCAGCGACTTCGGCGAGTTCGAGGCGACGGTCAAGATCATGGCCATGATGCCCGGCAACGCCCAGATGCACTGGCCCGAGGCCAACTGTCTCCTGCCGGCCGAGCGGCTCGACCCGCTGTCCGGCGTGCCCGACTATAACGCTCATGTTCGGGTCATCTCGGCGTCTTGACTTCAGGCCGACAAGAACGACGTGAGACGCGCCAGCACCACGGCCGCCGCGCCGATGCAGAGCGAAAGTGGCAAGCTGGGGGTCCGCGGCCGCTTCAGAAGAAAATGCACCGCCACGACGAGCGCGAGGAGGTGCGGGAGCGGGCTGGGACTTCCGCTCCTCGGAGGCGTCGTTCGGAACGTGGGCGCCGGCCAGTCCTTCACGCCGCTCACATCATCTCGTCGCGCGCCGCCCTCATCGAATGTCAAGGATGCTTGACCATTCGAGGTCCGCACCGTCACGCTGCGCTCGTCGATTGTCAGCGTGGGCGTCAGCGTTGGGCGAACATCATCGCTCGCATCGGGCGGCCCGGGCAATCGGCCGGTCGGCAAGCTCGACAGAAGGAGGCCTACCGCCATGAGCTGGGCGGCCAGGTAGAGCGGCTGCCGTCCGAGCGCGGAGAGCGCCACCTCCAGACGCTGCGCGCGCAGCCGGGCGACCATGACGCACGTCCCGAGGAGGGCCGACACCGGCAGGGCGAGCGCGACGCCTCGGGGCAGCTCCGGTGCTCGACCCTCGATGGCTTGACCGGCGAAGAAGACTGCCATGAAAACCAAGGTCAGGCCCGCGATCACCGCGAGGTGCTCGGCTGCGACCGCGAGGTACAGTCGCGGCAGCGCTCTTGCCAAAATCGCCATCAAACCTCGTGATGTCACTCCGCGCTCGCCGTACAAGCCGAGCCGGCCCATTATCCGCTTTGGAGGGTGAACGTGCGTAAGACAAAGATCATCGCGACTCTTGGACCGGTGACCCGATCACCGGAGATGATGAAGCAGCTCATCGATGCCGGGATGAACGTTCTTCGTATCAATATGAGCCACGGCACGCAGGAGGAGGCCGCCGGGATCATCGCCGATCTCCGGAGGATCAACGAGCGCGTCGGCATCCTCATCGATACGAAGGGCCCGGAGATTCGGACCACGGATGTCGAGGCGCCGTATGAGCTCGAAGCCGGTCATGAGTTGACGATTCGTGGCGAGACCGGCTTCTCGACGCCGGAGGTCCTGCGGGTCACGCACCCCTCGCTCCCGCGGGTCCTCGACATCGGGAGCAGCGTGCTCGTCGACGACGGTCAGATTGAGCTGATTGTCATCGACGTCGAGAGCGACCATGTGCGCTGTCGGGTCATCCGCGGCGGGACGGTCAAGTCGAAGAAGGGCGTGAACATCCCGGACGCTCGCTTGGGCTTGCCGTTCATGTCGGAACGCGACGCCTCGGACATTCGTTTCGCCGTGCGTCACGGGGCGGACTTCATCGCCGCCTCCTTCGTCAGCGAACCGGAGGACGTTCACCAGATCCGCGAGATCATCGCTCAAGAGGGCGGCAAGACCGCGATCATCTCGAAGATCGAGAGCCGGCTCGGCGTGAAGAACCTCGCCGACATCATCGCGGTCTCCGACGGCATCATGGTGGCGCGCGGGGACCTCGGCGTGGAGATCCGCCTGGAAGAAGTGCCCGTCGTCCAGAAGCAGATGATTGACGCCTGCCGGGCCGCGGGCAAGACCGTCATCGTCGCGACCGAGATGCTGGAGTCGATGACCCGAAATCCGCGTCCGTCACGCGCGGAGACCTCGGATGTCGCCAACGCGATCTTCGAGGGGACCGACGCGATCATGCTCTCGCAGGAGACCACGGTCGGGAAGTATCCGATCGACGCCGTCCGCACGATGTCCCGCATCGCTGAGTTCGCCGAGCGTGAGACCGCCCGTAACTCCATGAAGCCGCCCGGCGGCCGCACGAAGGAGCTGTCCGAGCTCATGTGCAAAGGCGCGTTCCTCGCGGCCACCGAGCTGAAGGTCCGGGCGATCCTCGTGCCGACCACCAGCGGGGCGACCGCCGTCCGAATGTCGCGATACCGGCCCCCCGTTCCCATCCTGGTCACGACCCCCGATCTCGCGGTCGCGCGCCGACTCTCGCTGAGCTTCGGGTGCTACGCGATTACGATGAAGATGTTCGGCCGCATGGAGAACGTGATCCGTCGATCGTGCGAGGCCATGGTCACCGAGAAGATGCTCGATCGGGGGGATCTCGTGGCCGTCATCGCCGGAGTGCCAACGGGCCGCTCGGGCAATACAAACCTCATGACGATCCAGTCCGTGGAGAACCTCGTCGGGGTCCGGCACGACGCCGACTGACCGGAAAAAAACTTTACGTCGTCGGGTGCGTGCGTATCCTACCTGTAGGCAAGAAGCCCACGGAGGAAAGAATGAGCACCCAGACCCCACGCCGCGTGATTCACCGCTCTACCCGCGCCTCGGCCGCCAGCGCGTCGGCCTTAAAGGACCTCGGGGCGCGTGAGTGTCGGCGCGTGCCCGTCGACATCTACATCAACAAGATGATCAACGGCGTGCCGCACCTGGCCCGAACGCGAGACCTGTCGCGGACGGGACTTTTCCTCCATCGCCTGCTTGAGCCGACGACCCCCACCCGGGCGCGCATCTCGCTGGAGTTCGTCTTGCCGGGGACCGACGAGGTGATCTGGGCCGACGCGGAGGTCATGCACGGTCGGAATACGCGGCGAGGCGTGGGCCTGCGCTTCGTTGACCTTACGCCGGCGCAAGAGACCCTCATCCGGAGCTTCGTCGAGAATTCCTCCGCCTGCTGACGATCCGGGGGTCCGCGACTCCAACACGCGAGTACACTCTGCCCGATGTCCATGCGCGTTTTCGTGCGCGTTACGCGCACCGGTTTGAAGCTCGCCGAGCCGGTGACCACCCCTGAAGGTCTGCCGCTGTTCGGGCGCGGCACGACCTTGGAAGGCCGACACCTCCAGATGCTCAACGACATGGGCGTGGATACGGTGGCGGTTGAAGACGACCCACGGCTCGGTCCTTGGGAGCTCGTCCCGGACCCCGAGGCTTGGCTCGCCGAGCTCGAGCGGCGGTTCGCTCCGGTGATCGCGGACCGCCGGATGGTGGCGTTGAAGGACGCGGTCAGAGACGTCTACCTCGACGGCCTGCTTCGCACGGAAGGGCCGTAACGGCTCGTGGTTGGACGCGCCCCACCCGTGGTCGAGCTCACCGCTGACGCGCTGCTCGATGACCTCGGCCGTCGGATGCTCAAACGGCGTGTAGACGCGCTGAAGAGCCTGCCGACGTTTCCGGAGTCCATCGTCCGCATCAACAACCTCCTAGCGGAAGACGGCCCCGCCGACTCGCTCCAGAAGATCGCCACGCTCATCGAGACCGATCCGGTCCTGTGCGCGCGCGTCCTCAGGTTGGTGAACAGCGCGTTTTACGGGGTCAGCGGCGCCATCGTGACGGTCTTTGACGCGCTGCTCATGCTCGGGCTCGACATCGTAAAGGGGCTCATCCTCAGCACCTCGGTCAGCGACATCCTTGGTGGCCGGGGCGCGACCCTCGATGGGCTCTGGGAGCACTCGTTCGGCTCGGCCATCGCCGCCAATGCACTCGGAAAGACGCTCGGCATCTCGCGCTGCGAGGAGGTCTCGGCGGCCGCGCTCATGCACGATCTCGGCAAGATGGTCCTCGCCTCTCAGATGCAGGATGAGTATCGAGCCGTGGTCCTGCACGCGAAGCACAAGGCCCAGACGATCCGTGTGGCCGAGCAGGCGCTCCTCGGCGTGACCCACGACGAGATCGGTCACTGGTTGGTGCTCAGATGGGGTCTGCCCACCTCCCTCGCTGAGCCGATCGCGCGCCATCATGAGCCTTCAAAGTCGCTGAAGTTCACCGACGCGACCGCGGTCGTGCACCTCGCCGACTTGATGATCCGGGCCTACGCCTTCGGGTTCCCAGGTGACCAGGTCATGCCGCCGCTCGACGACTTCGCCTGGAAGCACCTGAGCATGACCCACGAGAAGTTAAGGCTCGCGGTCCGTCGGATGCAGGACGACCTTCACTCCGCGCTCGCGAACATGAACCTGATCTCCGGCGCGAAGTGAACGAGGGACAGGCGCTGCACGAGGCGGCGATGGAGCGCCTGCGCCGGGAACGCGACGAGTATGGCCGCACGCTGTCGGAGCTCAACGCGCGCTTCGACGAGAAGATCGAGGAGCTCTCGCTCGTTCGGCAGGTGGGTGACGCCTTGGGCGCGAGCCTCGATCTCGGGACCGTCTGCGGTCGCGCCGTCGAGCTGATTCATGAGGCGGTCAACCCCGAGAACTGCTCGCTCATGCTCTCCGTGCCCGGAGGTCGGGGGCTCCTGCTATCGGCGGCGCGCGGGGCGTTCGACGAGCGCACGATGGTGGTCGAGACGGCGGCCGAGGAGCCGCGATTCGTCGGTATGGGGACCAGCGGGGCCGGGCTGGGCATCGCGGGTCTGGTCGCTCAATCCCGAGAGGCCATTCGCCTCGACGACGCCCCGAATGATCCGAGGTTCCTCAAGCTGCCCTCCTCTCCGGTCTCCCCGGTCAGCCTGCTCTGCCTGCCGCTGACGGTCCGCGACCGCATCGTTGGGGTGATCAACCTGAGCGACTCGGCGAAGGGCGTCTTCGAGCCACGCCACGAGCGTCTCCTGGCGATCATCGCGAACAGCGTGGCCATGGCCGCGGACAATGCGCGCCTCTTCTCGGAGGTCAGCCGGAGCCGCGAGGCCCTCGCCCACGAGAACCGCACGCTGCGTGAGGCGCTGGCCGAGCGGAGCGGCATGCCGGGGCTCGTCGGCTCGAGCCGGGCCTTTCGTGCGGCGCTGCAGTTGGCGGAGAAGGTGGCCGACACCTCGGCGAGCGTCCTCATCACCGGGGAGAGCGGCACCGGCAAGGAGGTCATTGCCCGGACGATCCATCACCTCAGCCCGAGGCGCGAGCGGGTCTTTGTGGCGATCAACTGCGCGGCGCTGCCTGAGTCACTGCTGGAAGCGGAGCTGTTCGGCATCGAGCGCGGCGTGGCCACGGGCGTCGACGCTCGCGTAGGCACCTTCGAGCGCGCCGACGGGGGCACGCTCTTCCTGGACGAGATCGGGGACATGGCACCGGCGACGCAGGCCCGGGTGCTGCGCGTCCTTCAGGAGCGGCAGATCACTCGCGTCGGTGGGCGCAAGCCCATCAACGTAGACGTGCGGATCGTCGCGGCGACCCATCGAGACTTGCCTTTGGAGATGAAGGCGGGGCGCTTCCGTGAGGACCTCTTCTATCGACTCAAGGTGGTCACGGTCCACCTGCCGCCGCTGCGGGATCGGCGTGAGGACATCGTGCCGCTCGCGCACCACTTTTCGAGTCGCCATTCGGCTCGACATGGCCGGCCCGATCGACCGCTGAGCCGGGCGGCGGCGCGCGCGCTGTTGGCCCACCGCTGGCCGGGGAACGTGCGCGAGCTGGAGCACGCGATGGAGCAGGCCGTGCTCGTCGCCGATGGGGCGGAGCTTGAGCCCCACGATCTGGGCCTCTCCCTGGTCAACCCGAACGGGCCGAGTGGCGTGCGGGTCGAGTTGCCGGACCACCTCGAGGACTTTCATCACACCGTCGGCGAGGTCACAGAAGTGGCCGAGCGTCGGCTCATCGAGCGCGCGCTCGACGCGGCTGGCGGCAATCGGACGCACGCGGCCAAGGCGCTCGGCGTCGCTCGTCGCACCCTGCTCTACAAGCTCAAGCGACACGGCATCACATGAGGTCGCAGCCGACCACCAGCGCCGAGAGGCCCGCGGTGCCGGCCGCCCCGGAGCCCAGACCCGCCGCTCCGCCGTTGCCGACCCTCAAGCTGTGGCCGTCCGGCTCTAGGGGCGTATCCAGGCAGTAGACCGCGACGGACGGGCCGCCATTGCCCGCCGAGCCGTGCCCGCCCGCTTCGCCCCGCGCGCCCCGGCCGCCGTCGCCGCCCCATCCAGGACCGGCGAGGCCGCCGCAGAAGAACGCCTCACGTCCACGCCCACGCCCCCCCGCGGAGCCCCCGTTGCCCCCCTGACCCGCGGTGCCCCCGTCGCCGCCGCGACCGCCGTCCCCGATCTGGAACGTGCAGCGAATGGCGGTCAGCCCCTCCGAGCCGAGCGCCATGAGGCCAAAAGCGCCTCCGCCCCCGCTCCCTCCGCTGCCGGCCCGACCGCCACACCCACCCGCGCCGCCGCCGCCCCCCGCGCCGGCCGTGCCGCCGATGACGGCCGCGCCGCCACCGCCGCCGCCGCCGCCGCCGGGTAGGCCCGCCTGACCGTCGCCGCCCCCGCGTCCGTCGCCGCTGTGCCAGACGTCGAAGGCGTCGACGCCCGGGGCTTGGGCGATCGCGCCGTCGTTCGCGGCGAGGCGATCGCCGGGCGTACAGCCCGCGCTGCCATCACTGCCAGCGCCGGCCCCGCCCCGACGACCGCCTGCCCCCCCACAGCCGGGTCGTAAACCAGATTGACCATCTTCGCCCTGATTACCCCCGGAGCCTCCGTTGCCCCCCTCCGCGAGGCAGACGCTGACGCCCCCCTGCCCGAAGGCGCCTCCGCAGTCCCCCCCGCTCGTGCCGTCCCCGCCGTCTTGACCATCGAGGCCGGCGAGGCCACTTGCGCCCTCGCCGCCGCGCCCGACGAAGGCTCGGACCTCGAGGAGCGCGAGGCCAGGTGCGCGCGTGGCCAGGAGGCCGATATTGGTCTGACCCTGGACAAGGGCGTCGGGCACCTGGAGCGTGAGGAGCTGCAGGGCGGTCGGTCTACGAATGTCGATCGCGGACACGGCGCGGCGTTGACCATTGACCGCGGGGGCGGCCTCGATGATGGACTCGAAGGTCACGTCCCGCGCCCATAACTGGGCGGCGTCGTACCCGCCGTAGATCGAGACGCCGTCACGCAGCGCGACGGTCTCGTGCAAGGTGCCGCGCGCCAACGCGATGCCCACGATGTTCGGGTCCCTCCCCGCGAGGGCGTTCGCCTGCGCCACCGACTGAAACGGGCGGTCCCGCGTGCCGTCCCCAAGCGCGTCGGCGTCGGGTCTGACGAACACCATACGGACCGCCGCGCCATCGACGCCGTCGCAATCCAGGTCCGTAAACGTGAGGTCCGGCAGATCGAAGGCGAGGGGGTTGACCTCCAATTGGGCGTCGTCGCAGTCCCCGGACGCCGCCGCATAGCCGGGGACGAGGCCGCAGACGTGGTCTTGCCCGACGACGCCGAAGCCGTCCCCGTCCGCGTCGACGAAGGCCCGGTCCGTGCCCTCGTCGACGAGGCCGTCGCAGTCCTCGTCGACGAGGTCGCAGCGCTCGGCCTCAGGCTCGACGGCGCCGACACAGGCGCCGAAGCTGCCCGCTTCGCAGGCCGCGAGTCCGGCGGCGCAGCGACCGATCCCCGCGGTGCCGTCCGCGCCGCCGTAACACGGCTCGAAGACCCCCTCGTCGACGGACCCGTCGCAGTCGCCATCGACGCCGTCGCAGCGCTCGTCGGTGCCCGGGTGAAGGGCCGGGTCGAGCGGAGCGCAATCACCTCCATCGGCGAAAGCGTCGTTGTCATCGTCCTCGTCACAGGCGTCGCCTTGACCGTCGGCGTCGAAGTCGAGCTGCTCGGCGTTTTCGAGCGCGGCACAGTTGTCGTCCACGTCGGCGATCCGGTCCCCATCGGCGTCGCGGTCGAGGCAGTCTGGCGCCCCGCTCTGGTCCTGGAAGCCCTCGTCGATCCGGCGATCGCAGTCGTTGTCCAGGCCGTCGCAGGTCTCGGTCGAAGGCAAGACCTGGCCCACGCAAGCCGCGAAGGCCCCAGCGACGCAGGCCTGTTGCCCGTCTCGGCATTGCCCCATCCCTGAGGTCCCGGGCGGGCCGTCGTAACAGCCCCGGCTCAGATCCTCGTCCACGGCCCCACCGCAGTTGTCGTCGACCCCATTACAGAGCTCGGCGGCCGCCGGTCCTCGGATCGGATCCTGGGGCGCGCAGTCGAGCGCGTCCGGGGAACCGTCGTTGTCGTCGTCGTCGTCGAGGCAGTCCGGGACCTGGTCGTCGTCGCTGTCCACCGCGTCCTGGCCTTCGTCGATCAGACCGTCGCAGTCGTCGTCCCGACCGTTGCACCGCTCCTCACCCGCCGGCCGGCAGACGGCCGCATCTGGAACATCGCCACCGGCATCTCCCGACGCCGAGTCCGGGACGAGGGCGTCGTGGCGGTCACCGGAGACAGCGGACCCGTCGCGGAGGTGCTCGCCGGTCCCTGGCATCGTCCCGTCGCTGCACGAGAGCGCGCAGAAGAGAGGGCCGAAGAAGGTCCCGCGATTCCAGCAGCTCATCGTGGGCTTCTCCTGATTACAGGTCGGCAGGGCCGGAGACGTCAGCAGAGCCAGCAGGATCGCCGCTGTGACCCACATCGCAAGGGGTTCGTAATTGTGCAATGCATTGCGCATGCGTCGGTGGGTGATGTGCAAATCCGTGCACAGTTACATTCTCCGCGTCCGGCATGGGCAAAGAACACGATCTGGTGCCGTGATGGCGCGCGACGTGTGCACGTTCTTGCGCATGAGGTTCTGCGGCGAGTCCCGATCGTTGGCCTCTGGCCTTGGGCGCTCGCCAGAAGAGGTGTTGGCACATGCGCTGCACATGAAGCTGGGCAGGCGTTCGACCCCTGCGCCTGGAGTCCTGCATGGTGCTCACCCCGCCCGAGTGTTACGCGATCCTTGGTCTAGCGACCGATACGCCTCGCGATGAGGTGAAGCGCGCTTACCGACGCATCGCGAAGCGGCTGCACCCGGATGTGACCGGGACCGACAGTCGTCGCTTCTCTGAGATCACCGCGGCCTACAGCGTCCTCATGGGCCGCGTCGCCGGCGCCCGCTGCACGGCCACCGAGACCGACTTCGATCGCGACGCAGCCTACGCCGAGTTTGTCCGCCGCGCCTCCCATGTTCGAGCCCCCAAGCCCGCGCCGCACGCCCCCAGACCGCAGGGGACGCAGGGCACCCAGGCCGCCGCGACTGAGAGCGCCACCACCGAGGTCCCCCCGTCGGCCGCCCAGACCCAGACCTTCGGCTCGACCCCGGTCGAGGTCCAGGTCGTGCCGGAGCTCACGCCGCGCCCGAGCCTCTGGCAGCGCCTCCTCAACCGACTCCGTCCGGGCGTGTCCGTCGCCGGCAGCGACGTCGTGCAGTCGCTGCACGTCGGTCTGACGGCTCTGCTCCGGGGCGTCGAGCAGACGCTCATCGTGACTCGCGCGTCGGCTTGCCCCTGCTGCCCGCGCGGTGGTGAGCTCACCTGTGTCTGCGGGGGCGCGGGCCGCATCATCGTTCGTGAGCGGCTCAAGGTCGTGGTCCCCGCGGGGGCCCGTGCCGGCTCGAAGATGCGCCTGACGGGCAAGGGCAATGACGGCCTCCTTGGCCGACCGGCCGGTGACCTCTATCTCATCCTCGAGCCCGAGACCGTGCCCGGCTATCGACGTGAGGGCGCCAATCTGCGGGGCGCCCTCGAACTGCCGGCCTCGCTCGCCCGCTCCGGTGGCACGATCGCCGTCGCGACCCCCTGGGGCCGAGTTCGCCTGGATGTGCCCGCGGGGACCCGAGAAGGTGCTCGATTTCGTCTCCGTGAGCAGGGGCTTCCCCGGTGGCGTCAGGCCGGTCGGGGTGAGCTGTTCTTGAAAGTGGCGGTGCACTGAAGTGCGCGCCGTCGGAGGACGTGGTGCCGCAGCTGCGGCGCTCTCCCTCGGGGGAGCGTCCAAGCCCCAGGCCATCGACCGCGTCGTGGATGCCATCACCGGGCTCTTTGGCGCCGGCCCGACCGTCAGCTTCGCCCCGGTTGACGGCGTCTTTCGCGCTGAGGTCAACGACGACGCGAAGGCCACCGGCTTGCAACTCTCGAAGCGCGTTCAGGCTGTCTCGGGCGACGCGCCCGTGCGCCTCTATAATCGCCGAGGGGGTGCTGTCTTCGTCAGCGCGCCTCAGCTCGGCGGGCAGCTCGACAGCCACGGGTGATTGAGGTCCGTGGGGTCATGGGGTACACCGCGACCCTATGTCGAAGTCCGAGGTCACTGAGGTCGCGCGGCACGGCATCCCCGCCGGGGTCAAGCTCACGCCGATGATGCGACAGTACGTCGCGGCCAAAGAGCGATATCCAGACGCCCTGCTCTTCTTTCGGATGGGCGACTTCTACGAGATGTTCTACGGGGACGCCCTCGCCGGAGGACGACACCTCGACTTGACCGTGACCAGCCGGGACAAGGACTCAACGGTGCCCGCCCCCATGTCGGGCTTTCCGCACCACCAGCTCCCGGCCTACTTGGCGAAAGCCCTGGCCGCTGGCCTGAAGGTCGCAGTCTGTGACCAACTCGAAGATCCGGCCCTGGCGAAGGGCATCGTGGAGCGCGGCATCACGCGCGTCGTGACCCCCGGCGTTGTGCTCGACGAGAGCAGCCTCGACGCCCGCGCCAATAACTTCCTCGTCTCGATCGTGCCGACCGGGGAGGGCGCGTTCGGGGTCGCCGCGCTCGATGTGTCCACCGGCGATTTCCGCGTCACCGAGGTCATGCACGCCGCGGCCCTTCGCTGTGAGATCTCGCGCCTCGAGCCCCGCGAGATCCTGGTCGACGGCCCCGCAGACGACGTCTTGTCCGCCATCGGTGACCGCGTCCGTTCGGTCGCCATCAGCCGACCGGGTGCGGAGTTCTTCGAGGTCGAGCGCGCCCGCAAGAACCTCTCGCGCGTGGTGAGCCCGGACGGAGGTGAGGCCGTCCACGGCTGCGAGCACTTCGGCTTCGGCGCCCCTGCGGCCGTCTTGTCGGCGGCCGGCGCGGTCGCGGCCTACGTCATCGATACGCAGCGGCGCCTCCCGGAGCATACGCGGGTGCTCACGCCCTACCGGCTGCAGGACACGCTCATCCTGGACGAGACCGCGAAGTCCAACCTCGAGCTGTTCAAGACCCTCATCGAGGGGCGAAAACGCGGCTCGTTGCTTGGCGTCCTCGATCGCGCCTCGACGGCCATGGGTGGCCGGAAACTCCGACAATGGCTGGCTTTCCCGCTCGTGGATCCGGTGGCCATCGACGCCCGCCTCGACGCCGTCTCCACCCTGCGTGAGGATGTGCAGCGGCGAGAGGAGCTTCGCGCCGCGCTCCAGCGAATGCACGACCTCGAGCGCCTCAACGGCCGCATCGCCGCGGGCGCCGCCGGTCCACGTGAGCTGTGGTCTTTGCGCGTGAGCCTCGAGCGGTTGCCGGAGTTGCGGGCCCTCCTCGAAGGACAGGCCTCGCTTTCTGCCCTCCTCGCCCGGCTCACGGAGCTCGAGGACGTGGTCATCCTCATCACGGCCGCGCTCATTGACGAGCCGCCCGCGCAGCTCCGCGACGGGGGCGTCATCCGGCCGGGCTTCGATCCGGGGCTCGACGAGCTCGTAGACCTGTCGACGACGGGCAAGGACTGGATCACCAAGCTGGAGGCCGCGGAGCGTGAGCGCTCGGGCATCGCGTCTTTGAAGGTCCGGTACAACCGCGTCTTCGGCTACTACATCGAGATCAGCAACGCGAACCGCCACTCCATCCCCGACGACTACATCCGCAAGCAGACGCTCGCCAACGCCGAGCGGTACTACACACCTCAGCTCAAGATCTTCGAGGAGAAGGTCGTCAACGCCGAGTCCCGCAGGCTCTCGCTGGAGTTGGAGCTCTTCGCGGCGATTCGGGACGAGGTCTCGAGGCGCGCCCCCGCCATCGCCGAAGTCGCCACCGCGATCGCCGAGCTCGACGCCCTCGTCGCCCTCGGGGAGCTCGCTCATCGCGCCGACTTCGTCCGACCGATTGTCGACGATAGCGACGTGATCGATATCGTCGACGGACGCCATCCCGTGGTGGAGCAAGCGGTCGGGCGTGAGCAGTTTGTGCCCAACTCCCTGCGGCTCGATCGCGAGTCCCAGTCCCTGATCATCCTGACGGGCCCGAACATGGCGGGGAAGTCGACGATCATGCGACAGGTCGCGCTCATCACGCTGCTCGCGCAAATGGGCAGCTTCGTCCCCGCAAAGAGCGCGCGCATCGGCGTCGTCGATCGGATCTTCACCCGCGTGGGCGCCGCCGATGACCTCGCCGCCGGGCGCTCGACGTTTATGGTGGAGATGCACGAGACGTCGGTCATTCTCCAGGAGGCGACCCGCCGCAGCCTGCTCATCCTCGACGAGATCGGGCGGGGCACGAGCACCTACGACGGCGTGAGCATCGCGTGGGCGGTCGCGGAGCACCTGCATGATGTCGTGGGCGCCAAGACGCTGTTCGCGACGCACTATCACGAGCTCACCGATCTCGCCGAGGTCAAGCCGCGCGCCCGGAACTACACCATCGCCGTCAAGGAGTGGAACGACGAGGTCATCTTCCTGCGGCAGCTCGTGGAGGGTGGGGCGAATCGCTCCTATGGCATCCAGGTCGCGCGCCTCGCGGGCCTGCCGAAGTCGGTGATTGATCGCGCGAAAGAGGTGATGGAGAACCTCCAGGGGCAGGAGCGCGACGAGGTCGGTCGACCGCGCCTGGCCCGCGGCAAGAAGGTCACGATGGCGAATCACGGCCTGCAGCTCAGCCTCTTCGTACCGGCCTCGGTCGCAAGCGCCCCGAGCGAGGTCGAACAGCACCTGCGCGCCGCGGATCTGGACCACCTTAGCCCGCTCCAGGCGCTGACGTTTCTTCACTCGCTGCGCGCCCGCCTGCGGGATCCCCGCTCATGACGGAGCCGACTTCGTTCGAGAAGCTGCGCGCCGCCATCGAGGACGACGCCAAGGCCGGCGCGGAGGGTCTGGCAATCTGTGCGCGCCTGACCGCCGCCGTCGACGCCGTCGTGCGCGAGCTCTCCGTCGGGCACAGAGGCTTCACGATCTTGGCGACGGGCGGCTATGGCCGCGCGGAGATGGCCCCGAAGAGCGACATCGACCTGCTCTTTCTGACCGACGATCCCGCGCTCGCGGCCCCGGCAGTTGACGCGATCCTTCACGGGCTTTGGGACCGGCACTTCCAGGTGGGGTACGCGACCCGAACGGTGGAGCAGTGCCTCTCGCTCGCCGACGGGGATCCGGCCACGGCGACTGCGCTCTTGACGACGCGGCGGCTGAGCGACGACGGCGTGGGCGAAGTCGAGCACGCCGACCGGTGGCATCGCCTGCGGGCCGCCTTGGCCGAGCACCTCAGAGGGGCGGCCGGAGAGCGGCTCCTGATCGAGCTTCAGCGCGGCATGGTGGCCCGTCATGAGCGCTTCGGCGGCTCCGTCTACCTGCTCGAGCCCAACCTGAAGCTGGGACCAGGGGGGCTCCGGGATCTGCAGGTCGCCTTATGGGCCGCCATGATCAGGCACCGGGTCGAGACCTTCGCGGACCTCCTGCCCAGGGGCGTCAGCTCGCCTCGCGAGGCCCGCGAGCTCAACGCGGCGCGCTCGTTTCAGCTCCGCACCCGCAACGCCCTGCACTTCTTCTCCGGCCACGCCGGCGACCGCCTCACCTTCGAGTACCAGCAGGTCATCGCCCAAGCCTTCGGGCAAGGCGGCGACGCGAGCGGGGTCGAGCACTTCATGCAGGCCCACTACGCGCACGCCAGCGTCGTCCAGAAGCGCGGCCGCCTCATGCTGGAGCGATGTATCGAGGTTGGCCGACCGCAACGCCGGGTCCAACTGCGCCGGATCGACGCGCAGTTTCGCCTGGTCAATGGGCACCTGAGCATCGAGGACGGGCAGCTCTTCGAGCGCGATCCCACTCAGGTCATGCGCCTCTTCTCGGTGGCCCGCGCCGAGGGCGTGCCCATCTACGGCTTTGCCCGCGAGCGCGCCATGGAGGCAGCCCCGCTCCTTGGCGGAGAGGCCGGCGACGCCTTTCGTCGACACCCGCTCGTGATCTCGGCGTTCCTTGAGGTGCTCACCGCCGCAGACGATCCCTTCGATGCCCTCGGCGATATGCATGAGACCGGCGTGCTCGGGGCCATGCTGCCGGAGTTCGGTGCCGTGGCCCACCGGACGCATCACGACATGTACCATGTGTACACCGTCGACATTCACACGCTGCACGCGCTCCGCAGCCTCAAGGCGCTCCATCGGGGAGAGCTCGCCGCGTCGCATCCCGCCTTGCACGCTGCCATGGCGCTCGTCGGTCGGACCTTGCCGCTCTATCTGGCTCTGCTCATGCACGACGCGGGCAAGGCCCTCGGTCGGGGTCATGCGGTCAAAGGCGCGCGGCTGATCACGCCGATCGGCCGACGACTCGGGCTCCCGAGCGCCGATGTTCGGGACACCGAGTGGCTTGTGCGCGACCACCTCCTCATGGCCCACCTCAGCCAGCGGCGGGATCTTTCGGACCCCGGGCTCATTCGGCAGTTCGCGCGGCAAGTCGGCTCACCGGAGTCCCTCGCCCGCCTCTTCATCCTGACGTGGGCCGACGCCTCGACGACCGGCCCGCAGGCATATACCGAGTGGAAAGCCACGCTCCTCTCCGAGCTGTACGCGAAGGGCCAGGACCGCCTCCGCCGGGGCTTGGACCTCTACGAAGATCCCTCGCGCCGGGTGCAGCGCCTCCGGGGGAAGGTATCGGAGGCTCTTGAGCGCCGCGACCGCATCGAGCAGGCGGACGTAAACGGCGAGACCGACCGGTTCTTCGCGAGCCTGCCGACCGCGTACTTCGAGCGGACCCGGGCCACGGACATCGCCCGGCACATCCTGCTCCGGGGACGTCTCAAGAACGAGCCGCTCGTTTACACCTTCGTATCGCGGCCGAAGAAGGGCCACGGCGTCTTGCACCTCGCCTGCGCCGATCGACCGGGCCTCCTCGCCATCTTTGCCGGGGCCCTCGCCGCCCACCGCTTCGCCATCCTGACCGCAGAGGTCCACGTCACAAGCGACGGCGTCGGGATCGACGTCTTTCAAGTTCGGGACGCAAGTGGGGCGGTGCCTGCCGCGGATGACCCCCGTTTCCCCGCGCTCGCCGCAGACTTGGCCGCCGTCCTTAACGGGGAGACGACCGTCGAGACGCTCCTGCTCAAGACTCAACGCGACGGGGCGTTCGTCTGGCCAGACGGGCCGATGGTGGAGACCCGCGTCACCGCCGATCAACGCGGCAGCGACGTCTCGAGCATCATCGACGTCAAGGCGCGTGACCGGGTCGGCCTGCTCCACTCGATCGCCGATACGCTCGCCCGCGGTGGACTCACCATCGCGCTTGCCCGCGTCACGACCGAAGGCAACGCCGCCCAGGACACGTTCTACGTCACCGATACGCAGGGCGCGAAGGTCGCCGACGAGGCCCTGTTCGCGGCGGTCGCCGAGGTCTATTCGCGGCTGGAGTCCGGGCGATGAACCTGGACGAAGCGACGCGGATCTTCATCGACCACGTCCTCCTCGAGCGCGGGTTGTCAAAGAGCACGGCACAGGCCTACACGCTCGACCTCGCCGACTTCCGACGTGGCTTCGAGGCACCCCCCGCGGTCACCGACCTCGACGCCGAGACCATCCGCGAGTGGTTGTCGCGTCGCTCGGAGCGAGGGTTGTCGGCGCGGACGCAGGCGCGAGGGCTCGTCACGCTGCGGATGTTCTTCCGCTGCCTGCTCGACCGCACCGACCAAGCGGGCCTCGTCTTGGACCCCACCGCCAAGATTGACCTCCCGAAGATCGGGCGGCCGCTGCCGGACGCGCCCTCCCTTGATGAGGTCGAGGCCCTGCTCGCGGCCCCCGATGTCGAGACCGATCGGGGCGTCCGAGACCGGGCCATGCTCGAGGTCCTCTACGCGACGGGCCTGCGCGTCAGCGAGCTCGTCGGGATGACGCTCGGCTCGGTGCATCTGGAGGCCGGCTTCGTGCGGGTCAGGGGCAAGGGCAAGAAGGAGCGAATCGTGCCCTTGGGCGACGCCGCGCGGGCCTGGGTCGAGCGTTACCTGATTGACGTTCGAGGACCGGCCCCCAAGGTTCATGACGCCCTGTTCATCTCCCGACTCGGCGGGCCGTTGACGCGTCAGGGATTCTTCAAGATTCTTCGGGCGCTCGCCGTCGCGGCCGGAATCCGAAGGCCCATGTCCCCGCACAAGCTTCGCCACGCCTTCGCCACGCACCTGCTCGAGCGCGGCGCGGATCTTCGTAGCCTGCAGCTCATGCTCGGACACGCCGACATCGGCACGACCGAGATTTATACCCACCTGTCCCGCGCCTGGCTCGAGAAGATCCACGCGCAACACCACCCACGAGGCTGACGTCTTGGATTTCAACCCTTCGGAGTTCGTGCTCATCCTGTTCACGGTCATCTTCTCGATCACCGTGCATGAGTTCGCCCACGCTTGGATGGCCAACCTGCTCGGGGACGACACCGCCGCCCGCATGGGGCGCCTCACGCTCAACCCGCTGCCGCTCATGCAGGCCCACCTCGACACGTTTGTCGTCTTGCCGATCTTGGGCGCGCTCCAAGGCTACGGCCTGGGCATGGCCTCGACGCCGGTGACCCTCACCCGAGTCCATCGACGCTGGAAGATGTGGCAGGCCAACGCGCTCATCTCCGCGGCCGGGCCAGTCTCGAACCTGCTCATCGCCGTGCTCTGTGCGGCCCTGCTTGGCCCGGTGCCCCGGATGATCAGCGGCCTCGACCTCGAGATCGCCCAGCACTCAAGGAAACTTATCTTGGTGCTCCTGCACACGAACATCACGCTGTTCCTCTTCAATCTCCTGCCTGTGCCCCCCCTCGACGGGTTTCAGGTCCTGTTCTCGCTGCTGCCCCGGGGCTTCGACGCGATCCGCCAGTTCATGGAGGAGTACCGGTTTATCTTGTTTATCGCGGTGTTTGTCCTCGGCGGACGCTTGATTGGTCCCCTCGCTTACACGGTCACCCGATTCCTGGTCTCGGCGCTGGCGTGAGCGCGGAGGTCCCGCCTCTGGAGGTCGAGCGCGACCCGGCGGTTCAGCTGGCCGACGATGCGTTCTCGATACACCTCACGAGCTTCGATGGGCCGCTCGACCTGCTCCTGCACCTCATCCGCAAGGAGGAACTGGACATCTTCGACATCCCCATCTCGAGGTTGACCGGTGCCTATTTGCGGTACCTCGAGGCGCTTCGGCGCCTGTCCATCGAGCCGGCCAGCGAGTTTCTGGTCATGGCCGCGACGTTGACCCAACTGAAGAGCGCGATGCTCCTGCCCCGACCCACGGCCTCAATGGGCGGCCCCGTCGGGGAGCTCCTCGATCCGCGGGAGGTACTGGTCCGACGGCTGCTCGAATATCAGCGTTTTCGAGAGGTCGCGCGTGGGCTGGACATCTTTCCGCGCGCCGGTCGGGAGGTCTTTTTTCGCCCCGCTGGGCTCGACCGACCGCCGGACCCGGACGACGAGTTGGACCTCTCCGCTCAGGACGTCTACCGCCTGGCCGAGGCCTTTCGACGACTCGTTCGCCGTGGCCGTTTTACGGCCCCCCACGACATCTGGGTGGAGCGGATCTCCATCGCCGAGCGCATCGCGCAGATCGCCGCCGCGCTCGCCGTGACGGGCACGACGACGTTCCAGGCCCTCTGCGAGACCGCACGCCATCGAGAGGAGCTTGTGACGACGTTCCTGGCGATCCTGGAGATGGTCCGCCTGCGGCTGGTGCGGGTGCTTCAGGGTGACAGGCTCGGGCTCCTGCACGTCGAGGCGCGGGTCGTGGCGATAGCAAGGCTCGGTGAAGACGCGGCGGGCATGCTCGACGAGGGCGCTCGCGGCGAAGATGGGCCTTCAGGGCTCTGAGTCGGGCGGGGAGTCTGGAACCGACTCCGTTTCACTTGCCACCGGGTCGGCCTGAGCAACCTCCGGCTCAAGGGTGAGCTGCTCACCTGCGGACACGGCGGCCTCGAGGATCCGGTCACCTTTATCCCGCGCGGCCTCCTCAACCTGAAGCGCCTCCAACTCTCGAAGCGTCGGCAAGGCGCGAAGGTCCGGCAGAGAGAACGTCTCCAGGAACTCGACCGTCGTGCCATACAGAAGGGGCCGTCCGAGCTCGTCTTTCTTGCCAACGATACGGATGAGCCGCCGTTCGAGCAGGGACCGCATCACGCCGCCGCAGTCGACCCCACGGATCTCCTCGACGTCGGTCTTGGTGCACGGCTGGCGGTAGGCGACGATCGCCAGGACCTCCAGGGCCGCGCCGCTCAGTCGGGAGGGTCGATCCGGCCAGAGCCTTCGGACCATGGGGGCCAGATCGGCGGCCGTCCGGAGCCTATAGCCGCCTCCAACCTCCGCCCGCTCAATCCCGCCGAAGCGAGACACGCCCCCGGCCAGCGCCACGAACGCCGCTTCGACCTGTGCCAAGTCCACCCGAGCCGGCCACTCCTCCTCGTCAACGGCGGCGTTGATGAGCTCGACGACCGCCGTGCTCGTCAGCGGATGTTCGGCGGCGAGGAGCAGGGCTTCGATGAGTCGGCACAAGGCGTCCATTGCAGTCGTCCTATCGCCCCGCGTCCCCGCTGTCGGACTCGAGGAACTGCATGAGCGCGCGACGGGTGCTCACGGCGGCGGGGTCGGCCGCGGAGGGTGAGTCGGCGAGGTTCTTCGACTCTTGAGGATCAGCGTTGAGGTCGTAGAGCTCGACGGTGTTCTGCGTCACGTTTCGGACGACCTTTCGCCCGCTCGAATCGACCGCGGCGGCCATGTGAACGTCGTACATGGGGTAGGGGAGCTGTTCCATGAAGATGACGCGGTCGCGGTTGAACTCACCCTGGCCCGTGAGTAGCGGTCTCAGGCTCTGTCCGAGCGCGTTTGGTGCCGCGAAGCCCTGAAGCGCGGCGATGGTCGGCAAGAGGTCAACCAAGCTGACGATGTCTGCGGCGCGGCCCACCTTCCCGCCAGGCGTTCGGATGAGCAGCGGGATGGCGACCTCATCTTGGTAGACGGTCCGCCCGTGAAAATGAAAGCCGTGCTCGTTGAACGACTCCCCGTGATCGCTGCATACGATGACCGTCGTGGACTCCAAGACATGGGGGTCGTTGAGCGCGGCAAAGACGGGCGCGAGGTGATGGTCCGTAAACGCGATCTCGCTGTCGTACTTGTCCATGAGGGTCTCGCCGAAGACCTTCACCTCGGGGTGATTCATGTAGCGCGCGTGCGGGTCGAAGTAGTGTGCAAAGAGCAGGAAAGGCGCGTCCCCTTTGGCGAGCGCGTTGATGCGCTCGACGACCCTCGCCGTGAGCTCCGGCGAGACCGATTGGGTGTTGCTCTCGCTGATGGACAGGGCCCCCCGATTGTCCCAGCGCTTCACGCCGGCTTTGATGCCGCTGGCGCGCTCCCAATACCAGTGGGCCGACTGCGCTTCGGTCTCCACGCCCACGGCGGCGGCGAGCTCGAACACCGTCTCGTTCTCGTCCTTGAGGCTGGCGAAGTTGGCGAACCGCTTCACCCAGGCGATCCGGGACGGGTAGCGGCCCGTGAACAGCGAGGGCATGGAGCGCGGCGTATTGGGCGCGGCCGCGAACGCGCTGTCGAAGACCATCGCAGTCTTGGCGAAGGCGTCGAGATTGGGGCTCGTCTCGCGGCCGTAGCCATGCAGCCCGAGGTGGTCCGGGCGCAGCGTATCAATGAGCAAGATCACGACGTTGTGCCGCTTGGATCCGAGCGGGGCGGCTTGGCCGGCCAACGACGGTGCTGCCGGGATAGACGGGGGGGGCGAGGGTGCAATGACCACGGCGTCCCCATCGCTGCAGTTGTCGTCCACGCCGTTGCCGGGGACCTCACTCGCGGTGGGGCCGACCTGGGCATCGTCGTCGTCGCAGTCCCCCCCTCCAAAGCGGTCCGAGGTCCCATCGCCGTCGCCGTCTGTCGCCGCGAGGGCGAGCGCGACGGCGATCCGGCTGAGGTGTCCCTCGAGGGGGATGAGGCGCCGGGCGTCCGGAGCGTCGGCGTAGCGCGTCATGGCGGCCACCGCGCCGAGAGCGGCCGTGAGCCCGACGACGATGAAGGTGACTCGGTGATCGAAGAACGATCGGGTGGTCCGGCTCGCGACGAAGACCGCGGTGAGCACGAGCGCGACGAGCACCTGCGCCACCCAATGCAAGCGAAACGCGCCGAGATCCATCTGGCCGAGGGCGATGGCGAGCAATGCGAGCCCGACGACCGAGGGGACGATCAAGACGAGAGCCGCGAGGGGTAGGGGACCGGCGAGACCCAGGGGAGCGACGCGGCGGAAGAGGGCGCGGGCCGCCTGTGCGACCGCCGGGCCGACGAGCAGCGAGACCCCCAGCGAGACGAGGGCCAGGAGCGCCACGAAGGGCGCGGCGAAACGGGCTTGGGCGAAGGCGTGGCTGACGGCCCCACCCAGGCCGGCACCGACGGCCGTCAGGAGCGCGCCGAAAGCGCACGCGCAGACCCACGCGGCATCGGCGAGTCGGGCCTGCGGCGTGGCGTCTTTGCTGTTCGTGACGAGCCGCCCGAAGAGCCCGAGTGAGGCACCCGTACACATCGCCGGCGGGACCACAAAGGCGACGACGACGGCGAAGAACAGACCGAGGAGTTGCACCCAGCCGAAGCCGATCGCCGCAGTCGACGCCGCTGTGTCGCCCCAGAGTGAGAGGGCATCGTACGAGCCCACGATGATGAACGCCGCCGCCCCTGATGCAGCGGCGCCCATCGAGCGGACGGAGGGGGTCTCGGAGGCAGGCCTAGGGTCGCTCATGGGCCGCGCACTTTGGGGTCCGCCCGCGTCGATGTCAACGCGAGCCTTGACCTATAGAGGGGCGGGCCGCACCATCCACGGCCCCCGTGGTGCCCGACTTGCCGAGCTCTGAAACCCAAAAACGTCGCCTTGAACACGGGCTCGGGCGTCGTCGGGCAGCCGCACCCGGCAGGGCGTTTGCCGGCCTCGCTACGGTCGCTCTCAGCCTCGCCACCCTCGGGCTCGGCGCCTGCGGGGAACCTCCGGGCGTCGCTTCGCAGACCGTCCCAGACGGCGGCGAGCCCGCGACCGATCCTTCGTCTCCCCAGGGGTCCAAAGCAGCCACCTCAGGCGGGCCGGTCGTCTCACCGAGGGTCTTCCTCGATCTGGTCTCCAACTGGCGGGACGGCCACTTCCGGCGGTATGGGCCGGTCATCGAACCCCATGGCCCAGGGTGGGCGAGCGCGACGTCGATGGGCGACAAGCGCGCTTGGTTACCCGGTCGCGAATCGGATGCCCGACCGGTCGCCTGGCCCGAAGGCATCGGGACGACCTTGTCCTTCCCGGTGGGCAGCGAGGGGCGGGCGCTGAGGGTCGGATCGTTGTTCGTGAAGGGCATCGCGGCAGGGCAGCGTCTCAGCCTCTTCCTCGACGAACAGCCGCTCGGCACCGTCGATGTCCCGATGTTGGGGCGCACCATGACGTTCTCCCTGCCGCCAAACGGCCTGGAGCCCGGAGAGCACCGCCTGCGCCTTTGGTTTCGCTTCACGCGCTTCGTCGGCAAGCTGCGGACCCCCGGCGCGGTCGGAACGCTGGCCTTTGGTCCGACGGCCGCCGAGACCGGTCCCGTGGCCTTCCGGGAACACTCAGTCACCGCCGGGACGAAGCCGGATGATCGGGCTCCGCTCGCGCTGGGGCCCCCGGCGGCCTGGTCGCACTTCGTCTGGCTGCCCCCGAGCGCACACCTCTCCGCCCGCGTCCAGGTCAAGCCACAATCGCCACCCGTCGACGTTCGGGTGGTCCTGGAGGTCGACGGCGATCAAGGCCGGCCGGTCGAGCACCTCATCCACAAGGTTCGAATCGCGCCAGCCACAACGGCCAGCATCGAAGCGGACCTCTCCGCGTTTGGGAGGCGAGCCGCGAGGCTCTCCATCATCTCCGATGTGACGGTCGGCGCCGGTGGGCCCATCGCTTCTGCCGATGCCGCGCAGATCATCGAGGCCACCTTGCATATACCCGGCGTGGAGGCGACGCCTTTCTCCCCGGTCCGCAACGTCATCGTCTGGACCATCGACGGGCTCCGCTCCGACCGGACGGGTCTCGGACGGGTGGGCGAGCGCGCGTCGACGCCGAACCTTGACCTGCTCATGCGGGAAGGGGCGGCGGCGAGTGATGTCTGGTCGGGCGGAACGTCGGCCAGGGACGGGCACCTCGCCTTGCTCGCGCCGATGCCCGGAGCCCCAACGCTGCCCGCAGCACTCGTCGCCGCGGGTCGTTTTGTGGGGTTCTTCGGCAGCACGAGCGCGACCGAAGACGAGGTCGTGCGGACGGTGGTCAAGGATTTCTCAACGGCGACGGATCTTCATCGAAACATCGAACAGTCCGAGACGCGCTCCTTGCTCCGCGAATTGGACGACTGGCTCGATGTCCGCAAGAAGCGCCCGTTCGTGGCGTATGTGGCGACCTCGGATCCGCTCGAGGACCTGCCCCCGCCCGCCGGCCTCTTCCGAATCTATGTGCAGCGAGCCGCGCCGATCTCGGCCCCCACGGAGGCGGTCGAGTCGCGCCTCCAGGCCCAGCGGGACGTGCTGGCGGCCTACGACGCCCAGGTCAGCGCCGCGGATTATTGGGTCGGCCAGCTCGTGGCCACGCTCGCTCGACATCACCTGGACAGGGACACCGCGATCATCGTCGTGGGCACGGTGGGCAAGCCGCTACACGACTACGAGGCCGCGGGTGAAGGGCGGACGCTGTCGGGTGGGATCCTCTGTGTACCGCTGGTGCTCTGGCATCCGTCGGCGATCGGGCTGCGTCCGCGACCGCTCCAGTTTGGGGGCAGCACGCATGATGTCGCCCAGTCCATCATGTCGCTCGCCGGGGTGCCGGCCCCAAGTGCCTGGCGCGGCCGGGACCTTGTCTCGAACCTGCTGGATGGCGTCGTGGGCACAAGCAGGCCGGATTTCGCACAGAGCGGGGGCTTCGCGGCCGCCCGTCGGGGCGACTACTGGCTTCGGGGCTCACCGCGTGGGGTTCGACTCTGGAACGTCGAAGACGACCCCGAAGGCCGCGTCGACCTCTCCGGACGGATGCCCATCGCGCTGCGGGTTGTGAGGGACGGCATGATGGACGCGCCCCAGTCTCCGACCCAAGCTCTGCCCGTGCGCTCCCCGCCGAATCCTTGACGCTACGGCTTGACAGTCAAGATCGACGTCCCTAATGTGCGCCGACTCGATTCTCCAGAGGTAACCGTTCTCATGGCCGTCCACATTCGACTTCAGCGTTTCGGCGCCAAGAAAAACCCGTTCTACCGTTTGGTGGTGGCTGACTCGCGCAAGAAGCGGGACGGCGCCTTCCTTGAGCAGGTGGGCACCTACGATCCGATGAAGAACCCGAGCGAGATCAAGTTTGATCTCGCCCGGATTGACCACTGGGTCGGGAACGGCGCGCAGCCGTCGGACACCGTGGCCAGTCTGGTTCGCCGTGCTCGCCGTGAGCTTGTGCCGGCCCCGAAGGTCTGAGCAGATGAGCCATCAAGCCAACGGAACGCGCGATGAGGAGGTGCTCGCCTTCGTCGTCACCTCTCTGGTCGATAACCCGGCTTCGGTCCGCGTCTCGAGCCAGGGCAGCGGGCCCGAGCGGACGCTGACGGTCACTGTGGCCGACAGCGACCGGGGCCTCATCGTCGGACGGCAGGGTCGTACCATTCGGGCAATCGAGACCATTGTCGCGGCCTCCGTTGACGGCCCCCCGCCGGTCATCGAAGTGACCTCGGCGGAGTGACCCGCCGTATCGCCTTCGGCGTCTTCGGACGGCCGCACGGCGTTCGCGGGGAGATTCGATTTCACCCCTACAACGCCGACAGCCCGCTTATCCGGGCTGAACGCCGCATCGAAGTCGGGTCCGAGGAACCGGGCGACCCCAACATCAGAACATTTCAGCTTGAGAGCGTGCGCACCGACCATCAGGGCCCCGTCGTCAGACTTGGGGGCATCGGGGACCGGGACGCCGCTGGCTCTTTGAACGGCATGGTTTGGTATGAAGACCGCGCGAACTTCGCGCCGGTCGCCGATGGCGAGTACTACCACTACGACTTGGTGGGCGCTGTCGTAATGTCCCCGGATGGGGTCGAGCTTGGGCGTGTCGCCGAGGTCTGGACCCTACCGGCGAGCGATGTGCTCGTCGTTCGGGGCCGTGAGGAGCTCCTCGTTCCGATGGTCGAGGCGTTTGTCTCCGAGGTCAACGTCGAGGGGAGAATCATTCGACTCCGCGAGATGCCTGTAGCGGGCGTCGAGGGCGGCTGATCGATGCGATTCGTCGTCGTCACGTTGTTCCCGGGCCTGATTGACGGCTACCTCAGCGAGAGCGTCGTTGGGCGAGCGCGCCGGAGCCACTGCTTCGAGCTGTCCTTGATCGATCCCCGTGACTTCACGTCGGACCGACATCGGACGGTCGATGACGTACCCTACGGGGGCGGGGCGGGCATGGTCATGAAGGCCGAGCCGCTCGCGCTGGCCATCGAGTCTGCGTCCGCGTTCCGACGGATCTTGCTGTCGCCATCGGGCAAGCCGTTTCGACAAGCGGACGCGGGACGGCTCCTGTCCTACGGATCGATCTTGCTCGTCTGCGGCCGGTACGAAGGGATCGACGAGCGCGTCATCGCCTCCCACATTGACGAGGAGATCTCCATCGGAGACTTCGTCGTGACCGGGGGTGAGCTCGCCGCGCTCTGCGTGATCGACGCCATCGTCAGGTTGTTGCCCCACGCACTGGGCAACGCCGAGTCGAGCGAGCATGAGTCTTTCACTGATGGCCTCTTGGAGTATCCCCAATATACGCGTCCGGCGCGTTGGCGGGACACCGAGGTGCCCCCCGTTTTGCTTGGCGGAAACCATGCCGCGATCGCCTCTTGGCGTGCTGCCCGCTCCCTGGAGCGGACGCAGAAACGCCGACCCGATCTTTTGCACGATACGTCGGTCCGGACCGCGCCTTCACTCGGCGGTCGGACGACGAGTTACGAGGAGAGAAAATAATGCACGCGTTAAGCTTTATCGAGAGTCGCCTCTTGCGCTCGGACATCCCGAAGTTTCGCAGCGGCGACACGATCCGAGTCCACGTCAAGATCAAAGAAGGCGAGAAGGAGCGCGTCCAGGCCTTCGAGGGCGTCTGCATTCGTCGTCGTGGCGACGGCGTGCGCGAGACCTTCACCGTCCGGAAGATCAGCTTCGGCATCGGCGTCGAGCGCATCTTCACGCTGAACAGCCCGACCATCGATCGCATCGAGATCGTCCAGGCGGGCCGCGTTCGCCAGGCACGTATCTACTACCTGCGTGGCTTGGCCGGTCGGGCCGCTCGGATCAAGCCTCGCGCTTGAGCCTTGTGCTGCGCGACTGCGCGCGGTTGAGTGTGCGCCCATGCGCATCGTCGAGCTGAGCTTCCATTGGGGCGACGGTGAGCTGTCCCTCGGGACCGCCGAAGCGCACCAACTCGTCCACGCGCCGGACGGCATGACGGCGACCGCCCTCAGGGACGCCGCCGCCGCCGTTCTCTATGGGGGCGGGCACTTCCCAAGCCACACCTTGGGCGGCGTCCAGCGGGTCGTCTTGACCTTCGAGGTCAACGCGGCTCGGCACCGATGTCGGCTGGACCTCCCAGGGGGCCACCGTTCGCTGGAGCGGCTCGACGACGACGGGGTGCACCTCATCTCGGACTCGGCTCCTGAGGTCAACGAGAGGCTCGCGGCCCTAATGCACCTGCCGGACCCGCTCATCTACGAGGTCTTGTCCCTCGCCACCGTCGGGCTACCCAAGGCGCCCGTGCCGCTCCTCCCCGTGGGCGTGCATCGAGCGCTCGTCTCACACGCGAGGGACCCGTCGGTGCTCCGACGCGAGCTCGCCGACGCCGGGGCCGCCGTTGAGCTCGCCCGCAGCAGGCAGCGCGCCAAGGCTTCACCGCCGACCCCTCTTCACCACTGGCCGACGGCCCTTCTCACGTCGCTCGGTCTCCTCGCGCTCCTTGTCGCGAGTGCCTCGAACGGCCTCGCCCGATGGCTCGCGCTGACAGCTCCGCTGAGCTTCGGAGCGGCCGCGTTTCTTGTCGTCCGGTGGATCGACGGCGCCGGTGAGCTCGCGAGCGGCGGCCGGGAGTTGGACCTTGCGACCGGGACCACGCGGGCGCGTCACCGGCGTCTGGAAGAGCTCGACGGCTACCTCAAGCGCCTCCGGACGGTGATGGGCGACTTCGACGCGGCCCACTTGGAGTCGGCACTGTCGGCTCAGGCGCAGCCCGGGCTCGCCGATTCGAAGGTCCGCGAACAGGTCCAAGCCTATGCTGGTGTGCTCCCGGCCGAGGCCGCCGTCATGCGCATGAGCGCGGCCCTCGGCATCACGGGGGCCGGCGTCGTCTCTGCGGCCCTCGTGCTCGCAGCGAGCCGTGCGAAAGGGGAGACGGCGGTGCCCTTGTTTTGGTCCGTCGAAGGGCCCGCTGCCACCGCGATCGCCTGGAGTGAGGTCTTCGCGGCGCTCGGGGATCAAGTGCCGATGTTCGTCTTCTCCAATCGACCGATCACGGGAGAGGGCAGGTCGTGAAGCCGGCCCTTGAGGGTCGCGCCGAAGCCGGGCGGCGAGGCGAGGCGCTCGTCGCAGCCAGGCTCGAGGCCGACGGCTACTTGATCGAGGCGCGCAACTGGCGATGCGCCACCGGCGAGTTGGACATCGTCGCGTCCATGGGCGCGCTCCTCGTCATCGTCGAGGTCCGGACCGTCACGACGACGTTTCTAGACACCCCCACTCGAACCGTCAACCGAGGCAAGCAGGGTCGGCTCTCCCGCGCCGCCGACGCCTACCTGCGCGTGCGCGGTGGCGTCGCCCCCGAGCACATCCGCTTCGACGTGGCCGGGGTCCACCTCGTGCCCGACGCCGAGACCATCGAATACATCGAAGACGCGTTCGTGCCCGACCACGCCTTCTGAACCTCAAAACGAGCCGCGTCCTTCATGCGAAGGTGCGACTCAGTTGTCGAGGTCGCCCTTGCGAACGCAGAAGCACTCGACCTGCGGCGCACCGGTCATCGGGTCCGGGACGCAGACCGCCTCGGGCTCATCATCGCCGAGCAAGGGCCGGCATTGTGCTTCGCCTTCGCAGTCATCGTTCCGCTGACACGGCTCGCTGCAGAATGAGCTCGAGCCCCGGTAGACGAGGCAAATTCGGGTCTCGCAGCCGGCATAGTCCTTGATGGCGCACGACGACTTCGACTCCATCGTCGGCTCGTTCTTGCCAGCGTCCACACCGTCATCGATCTCCGGGGCGGGATTACACGCCCGACGAAAATTCTCGCTCTTGGGCAAGGCACAGGGCTGTCCGAAGCCCGTGTCGCAGCCCGCGACAACGGTCGAAAGGGCCAGTCCGGCGATGCAAAGCGTGCGGGGAGCGGCCGCAATTCCGATGAACTTCGCGAGCAATTGGGCGCGCATGAAACCTCAAATGGGCAGGATCTCGGCAGAGCAAGAGGGCAACGGAACCTGAATCCTATTAGGCGCGGGTCCGAAGTCAATCCACTCGCCGGCCAATCGCCAGCCAATCGCCAGTTGGGCCTCCGGACCGATGTCCCGCGACCGCCCCAAAGATCGATTTCAAGCGTCAGCGGTGTTCAACCGACGTGACGGCCCTCGCAAACGCCGGGATTTCTTTTGCTTTCGATGGTGACGCTCTTTATAACGAGCCGTTGTTCGACTCTTGAAATTGTGCGTTCGTCAGCCAGTGGCGCGGGTTTGCGCGTTTCCCGGTGACGAAAACCCGACGACGCTCGGAGGTGGGAATGCTCACTCGGTTCAAGGCACTCGCTCTCGTGTTCTTCAGTCTTGGCTTCCTTACGGTCGCCAGGGACGCTCGGGCAGCAGAGGATATGGAATTCGCTCCGGTCAGCGTCGAGGCGGACAAAGAAGCCGCCGGCGAGCTCGAAGAGGCGATGGCTGCGATGAAGCAGCGAAATTGGATGCGCGCGAGCATGATCTTGCACCGCATCATTTCTCGGAACGAAGTGGCGGTGACGCCGATCGAGCAGAAGGCCGAGTACACGATCGGCAAGGCGCTCTATCGGCTCGGGCTGTATCAGGCCTCGCTCAACTTCTTCGACCGCGTCGTGCAGGCGGGCCCAGAGCACCGGTACTTCAAGGCCACCTGCAAGTGGCTTTACTACCTCTCGCGCAAGCTCTCCGGCGACCCCGGCCTTCTGGAGAAGATCGCCAAGTACAAGCCCGACGACTGCCCCGCGCAGTTCCGCAGCGAGCTGTCGTTCCTGCTCGGTCAGTTCCAGTACAAGAAGGGTGCGCTCGCCCAAACGCAGGAGGCGCTCGCGCTCGTCGGACCGGAGAGCAAGTACTACCCCAAGGCCAAGTTCCTTCAGGGGATCACGTATGTCCGGCAGGAGCAGCCCGGTCCCGCGGTTGAAGCCTTCAAGGACCTCCTCCGGGTGACGGCCGCCACCGACAACCCCAGCGAAGACCTCAAGTACTTCAATCAGCTCGCCACCCTGAGCATGGCGAGGGTCTTCTACAGCACCGGGCAGTTCCGCCAGTCGGTCAAGTACTATGACCAAATCCCGCTGGAGAGCTCGTTGTGGCTCGATGGTCTCTTCGAGGCGAGCTGGGCGTTCTTCCGACTGAACAACCACGAGAAGGCCCTCGGGAATTTGCACACGCTCAACTCGCCGTTCTTCAACGACGAGTACTTCCCAGAGGCACCGGTGCTGGCTTCCGTGATCTTCTATTCGAACTGCAACTACGAGAAGACGCGCAATACCATCAACGATTTCCGTCTGGCCTATGAGCCCCTGCGTGACGAGATCAAGGGGCACCTCGACACCCACTCCGATCCGTCAGAACTCTACGAGTTTCTCACGAAGCTCAAGGGCAGTAAGAGCTCGGCCACGGGTCGCGGCGACCAGATCCTCAAGGCCGCGTACCAGGACCAGCAGCTCAAGCGGATCGTCTCGTACATTCGAGAGCTGGACCGTGAGGTCGACATGATGCGGCGCGCCAAGGCGGCGTGGGCGCAGAGTGAGCTGGCCAAGCTCATCATCCAGGAGATCGAGGTCATCAAGTCGTTGGCGGTCCACGAGGCCGGCGGCCTGGCCAAGGCTCGGCTCACGCGCGTGGTCAACGAACTCTCAGAGCTCATAAGCCAGTCGCTCAAGATCGAGTTTGAGGTGACCTCAGCGGAGAAGGGCATCCTCGAGAATCGCCTGCAGGGCGCGGGCTTCGAGAACAAATCGGGACCGTCCGGGCCCATCTACGCGACCGACGACGAGCACATCTATTGGCCGTTTTCGGGCGAGTACTGGCGCGATGAGCTCGGCTACTACCTCTACACAATTCGTTCGGAGTGCACCCGATGATGCGAAGGCCCTACGCCTCGCGGCTCCTCCTTGGTTTCCTGAGCGCCGCGCTGTCATTCAGCGCCGCCGTCGCCCAGGAACAGAAGCGCCAAGTCGACATCAAGGCGGCGCCGGCCGCAGAGCTTCAGGCCCCCGAAAAGCGAAACGCCGATGCCACCAAGAAGGGCCCCGGGTTTGAGCGTGACCGTCAGTTCGGGGCCAAGTCCAAAGCCGAGATGTCCGACGCCAAGTTCAAGGACCTGGTCAAGACGCTCAATAAGCTCATCTCGGCGACGAGCAATCGCGACCCCGCCAAGCCCGAACTCTACGATCGGCTGTCGGAGCTCTTTTGGCAGCGGTCAAGCGACCTGACGATTCGAGCCTTCGACACGGAGGGCGTGTGCATCACCGCGGCGGCCAAGAACCAGGCCCGCGAGAAGACTTGCACCGCGGATCGTGAGCGGCAGACGACCTCGGCCCAGAAGTATCGGGACGACGCGATCAAGGTCTACGTCGAGATCGTCAAGAACTTCCCCGAATACCGCTTCCTCGACCGCGTCCTCTTCGCGCTGGCCTACAACTATCAGCAGAAGCAGGAGCCCGATAAGGCGAAGAAGATCTACATCGAGCTCATCAAGCGGTATCCCAAGTCCCAGCACGTGCCGGACACGCTGACGAACATTGGCGAAATCTACTTCGACGCGGGCGAAGTTGAGCAGGCACTGAAGGCCTATCAGAAGGTCACGACGAACTACAAAGACGCCGAGACCTACCCCTTTGCGACCTACAAGCTCGGCTGGTGTTTCTACAACATCGGCAACTACAAGGAGGCGCTCGCTCAGTTCCTCCTGGTCGTTCGCTACACAAATGAGCAGGCCGGGCGTCCGGGCTCCAATCGTCTGCAGCTCAAGAAGGAGTCCCTGCGCGACATGGTTCGCGCCTACGCCAACATCGAGGAAGCCAGCCCCAACCAGGCCTTGGGCTTCTTCCGCAAGGCTGCCCCGGACGACTTTCTTCAACTGACCGAGAACCTCGCCGAGCTGTATTCGCTGACCGGCCAGTTCGACAAGTCCAACCGCCTCTTCCGCGACCTCATCGCGCAGTCGCCCAAGAGCTATAAGGTCGTCGGCTACCAGCGCCAGATCGCGTTCAACACGAGGAACATGAGCCGCGACCCGACGGAGATCGTCAAGGAGGTCAAGCGTCTTGTCGATCTCTGGCGGACGGTCAAGGACGCGAAAGACGCCGATCCCAAGCGGGTCGCGGCGGATCGCGAGGGCTTCGAGGAGCTGCTGCGCAGCCTGTCCGTGACGATGCACGTGCAGTGGACCAAGACCAAGAACGCGGACGACTACGCGATCGCCTACGAGCTCTACAAGGACTACCTCGACACGTTCCCCCAGGGTCCGAACGTGTACACCGTTCAGTTCTACTACGCCGAGCTGCTCTACGCCGGCCAGAAGTGGCGGGAGGCGGCGTTGGCCTATGAGCGGACGTTGTCGCTGAACCCCACAGGTGAGAGCACTCAGGACGCCGCTCAGGGCCAGGTGCTCGCGTACAAGAAGCTCATCGACATCAAGCAGAACAAGGGCGCGAACGTCGCAGATCTGACGAGCACCGAGTCGAGCAAGTCGACCGAAGGTGTACCCGGTAGCAAGGCGCTCCCCGAGACCCACGTGAAGTTCATCAAGGCCTGTGACCTCTACTCGAAGTACGTGAAGCAGAGCGATTTCCTCGTGGACATCGAGTACGACGCCGCGCGCGTCTACTACGACTTCAATCAGTTCGATGAGGCGCTGCCGAGGTTCAAGAACATCTCGGAGAAGCACGCCGAGCACCGTTTGGCGATCTTCGCCGCCAACCTTCTCCTCGACACCTACAACCTCACCGGCAACATGGACGCCCTTGAGAAGCAGGTGGACATCTTCCTGAAGATCTACACGCCTCAGCGGGACCCCGAGTTCTATGAGCTGCTCGCGACGCTGAAGCAGCAGTCCTCGTTCAAGAAGTGCCAGGGCGTGGAGCGGGGCAAGGAGTGGGTCAAGGCCGCGCAGTGCTTCAAGCAATACGCCGCGAACTACCCAAAGTCTGACTTCCTCGACAAGGCCTTCTTCAACGCCGCCTTGAACTACGAGCGCGAGAAGATGCTCGAGCAGTCGATCGAGATGAAGCTCAAGATCGTCAACGAGGTTCCGCAGAGCGAGCTGGTCCCCAAGTCGCTGTACCAGATCGCCGGCAACCTTCACGCCTTGGCCATCTACAGCCAGGCAGCCAAGATCTACGAGGCCTACGCCGAGAAGTTCCCGAAGGCCGAGAACGCCCGAGACGCCCTCCGGAACGCCGCGGTCTTCCGCCAAGGCCTCGGAGAGTATGACCAAGCGATGACTGACTCCTTGGCCTACATGAGGCTCATCGGCTCCAAGCCCGAGGAGACCGCCGAGGTCTTCTTCTCAATTGGCCTCATCTTCGAGAAGCAGGAGAAGTGGGACGACGCGATTCGCCACTTCAATGACTACCAGCGAAAGTTCGCCAAGAGCGGGAAGCCTGACCTGCTGCTCCAGTCCTACGTGCAGATTGGAAACGACTACCAAAAGAAGAAGGACGGCGGCAACGCGCTGAAGACCTTCGGCGCGGGTTACACGGCCTATACAAAGCTGACGGTAGCCGAAAAGGCGGCGGTCACGACGGGGCTCAACTCGGTCGCCGAGGCCCGCTTCGAAATGGGGGAGGCCGCGTATCGGAAGTTCACCGCGCTCAAACTCAAGATCCAGCCGTACCAGAACGTCAAGAAGTACATCGAGGAGATGGCCAAGGTGATCGGCAAGCGCACGGAGCTCGTGACGGACGCGCGCACGATCTACCTTGAGGTCATTGAGTTCAAATCGGCACTTTGGGCGATCGCGGCCCTGTGTCGTATCGGCCAGATGTACCAGGAGCTCGCGAACGACATCTATGACCTCGCCGGCCCGGGCTCGTTCACCGAAGACCAGGTGGAGGCCTTCAAGGGGGCGATGGCGGAGAAAGCCTCGGCCCCTGAGGGTAAGGCCGTCGAGGCGTATGTGACGTGCGTCAAGAAGGCGCAGGAGCTTCGCTGGTTCAGCGAGTGGTCCGACACCTGCGGCAAGCAGCTCGCGCGCCTCAATCCGAAGGAGTTCCGCTACGACAGCGAGAAGCGGCCAGCGCCCTTCCAACTGCCCGTCTCGGTCTTCCAGCAGCCTTTCATACGTAAGTTGCCGACGCAGGAGGAGCTGTGATGGCCCCGCGCTTTTGTCTGGTTCTGGCCACGGGTGCGTGGCTGACGGCCTGTGGTGGAAGTCCTCCGAAGGCCGATGAGTCGAGCGGATCGGAGACCGAGACCTCCGGCGACGGGACCGGCACCACCAAGACCGCCGCACCCAAGATCAAGAAGGAGGCCGCCGCGGCCTTCAATGAGGCGTCCGTCGCCTACGCCAAGCGCGACTACGGGAGCGCCGAGTCCTCGCTCAAAGACGCCGTCGACGAGGACGAGAAGTTCGGCGAGGCCTACTTCAATCTCGGCGTGCTCGCCGAGGAGCAGGGCAGGCTCGACGACGCCAAGGACTGGTACAAGAAGTCCTTCGAGAAGAACCCGAAGTACGGCGACGGGCTCGTCAACCTTGGGGGCCTCATGCAGCGCGAGGGGCGTCGAGGCGAGGCCGATGGTCTGTACCAGCAGGCCGTCGCCGCCGAGCCGCTCAATGGGTACGGTCACCTCAACTTGGCCATTGGGGCGAAGAACCGCAAGGACTTCTCGGACGCCGTCAAGCGGGTTCGGACGGCTTTGCAGGAAGACAGTCAGAACGTCGACGCTTACGTCGTGCTCGCGTGGACGTACTACGACATGGGCAAGTATGAGCTGGCAAAGCTCGTCTGCTTTCAGGCGATTGGGATCAGCCCCAACCTCGCCGCTGTCCACAACCTGCTCGGCCTCGTCCACATGAGGGGCGGAGACGTCACCCGGGCCTTGGCCTCATTCCAAAAGGCCATCGAGTCGGACCCCAAGTTCGTGGCCGCCCAAATCAACCTCGGGTCCATCACCTTCGGTTACAAAGACTACGAGGCGAGCTATCGGGCCTTCGACGCCGTAATCAAGATCGAGCCCAAGAACGCCGACGCTCTACTCGGCAAGGCCGTCGCGGCGCGTGGCATGGGCAACTTCGAGGAGGCGGAGAAGGGCTACAAGGCCCTGCTCACCCAAGACGAGCGAAATGCCATGGCGCACTTCAACCTCGGCGTCCTGTATCAGGAGTTCCTCCAGAAGTTGGACGACGCCCAGAAGAGCTTCGAGAACGTGTTGCGGTTCGAGCAGGCCAACGCGGAGCTCCGCAAGGAGGCGACTGAGCGCATCAAGCAGGTGCAGATTCAGAGTCAGAATCAGCGCGAGGCCGAGGCGATGATGAAGGCGCAGGCCGAACAGGATCGCTTGGCCCCGCCGCCGCCCCCGCCGTCCGCTGAGACACCTGCGGCCCCCGAGACGCCGAGCGCGCCCGCCGCGCCCTCTGCGGCCGAGACGCCCACCGAGCCCGTCCCTTGAACTTTCTTGGAACTTTGTTCGCGAATCGCGGTCCAATGAGTTGTGCGGGCCTGTCGCCCGTCCGGAGAGCGCCATGATGGTCAAGCGGCTTGTATTTGTCCTCACCGTCCTGAGTCTGAGTCCGGCAGCGTTCGCCCAAGAAGCCGGCAACGAGACGGTGCAGGATCCGAACGACCCGAGCGTCGTTTACAAAAAAGAGACGGTGTACGACTTCGAAGACGACGTCGTCGAGGGTTCATTCATCCGGCCTGAAGGCGAGTTCTTGGACGCGCGGCGGGCGAGTCGTCACGCAAGCCTGATCAAGATTCGCGAGTCCTTCGTGCCCGAGATGCTGAAGTCAGCAGAGGACATCTGAGAGCGACTATGGATACCAAGATACCGATTCAATTCGAGATCTTTGACGGCGACCGCGCCGTGCGCACCGAGGTGCTCGCGGAAGCGACGATCAAGATCGGGAAGCTGACCTCGTCCCACCTCCGCATCGACGATGATGATGTTTCGCGTATGCACGCGGTCATCGAAGTGAGCGGTGCGGACGACGTTGTCATCCTCGACCTGGGCAGCACGACCGGCACATTCGTAAATGGCCAGCGTGTGACCAAGCAGAAGTTGCGCTCGGGCGATCAGATCACGATGGGCCGGCACCGGATCGTCGTGACGGTTTCCGGTCAGAGTTCAGCTCGGCACAGCATCGAAAACAACGTCGCGACCCAGATGGTGCGGCCCGCGGCTGAGCGGCGGCCTGCGCCGAACTTCGATGAGGACGAGAGCGACTCGGACGGGCGTCGGTCGCTCGAGGTCGTGGCGATGTTCGGCGACACGGTCATCGAAGTCGCCCACCTGAATGAGGCAGGCGTCTTCAACATCGGTCAGTCGAACGATTGTCAGTTCTTTATCCGCGGGGATCTCGTCCCCGAGGATCCGTTCCCGGTTGCGCGCACCGACGGGGCCGAGATGACGGTGCACATCCCGGATGGCGTCACCGGCGACGTCATGCTCGAAGGCAACGTCTACAGCCTTGAGGACCTGAAGAGCGCCGGGAAGCTTCAGAAGAGTGGCAGCGTTGCCCGAAGCCACGCGCTTCGGCTGCCTCCAAAGGCTCGAGCACGCTTGGTCTTCGGCGACTCGACCGTCCTGGTGAGCTCGGTCGCGGCGGTCCGTCCGTTGCCCCCGGCGACCACGGCCTCGGTCTTCGACGGGCACTTCACCCGGTGGTTTCTGACAGCCGCGCTTCTGCACCTCGTCTTCGGTGCCATCCTCTTGAGCGTGCCCGAAGACGCCGGGCGACTGTCGCTCGACGGCTTCGACCTCCAGGAGCGCTTCGTCGAGTTTATGCTCAAGCCGGAGTCCGAGAAGGAGGACAAGCTTGATGACCTCTTCAAAGACCTGAAGGACGACGGCGAGGCCGCGGCAAAGGCCAAAGAAGACGAAGGCAAGCTGGGTAAGAAGGACAGCGATAAGGAGAACCAGCGCTTCGCCATCAAGGGCCCGCCGGATCAGAAGGAGATTCAGCTGGCCAAGGAGCGCGCCAAGATGGAGGCGCTCAATACGGCCAACGCGGCCTTCGCGCAGCTCGAGGGCGAGATGAGTGCGGTCTGGGGTAATCAGGAGCGGGCGCTCGGTGCCGATGCGGTCAGCGCCTTGGGTAATATGTTCGGGGCGCAGGTCGGAGAGGCGAGCGGCTTTGGCGGCTTAGGCGTCGCCGGCGCGGGCCGTGGGGGCGGTGGATTTGGTGAGACGTCGATCGGGGTTGGCAACATGGGCACGATGGGCCGTGGGGCCGGTGAAGGCGGGGCTGGATACGGTCGTGGCGTGTCGCGATATGGCGAGCGCAGCGGCAAGGTCCCGCAGGTCATCCCGGGCAAGCCTATCGTCAGCGGCTCGCTCGACATGGAGACCATCCGGCGGATCATCCGTCAGCATCAGGCCGAGTATAAGTACTGCTACGAGAAGCAGCTCAACGTGAAGCGTGACCTCGCCGGGAAGATCTCGGTGAAGTTCACCATCTCCGGCAACGGCAGTGTCATCGCCGCGATGGTCCTCGAGACCACCATGGGCGATCGTGAGACCGAGACCTGCCTGGTGGACAAGATTCGCCGCTGGGTGTTCCCGGAGCCAAAGGGCGGCGGCATCGTCATCGTCACCTACCCCTTCGTCTTCAAGGCGAGCTGAGGTCAAGACGGCCTCCCACACGGTTGGGTGGCTGTCTTCTGAATGCGGTGCTTGACCGACTCGGGCCATGGTGCTAGGTCGACGCCACCTCACCTTTCGCTGAAGGGTCCCACCCATGAAGCGGGCCTTATTATTCCTCGCCCTATTGCTCACCGCTTCTGCCTGCAATCGCGAGCGCAATCAGTCCATCAAGCTGATGAACGATGCGCTCCGTGAGTTCCAGAGCGGCAATACCGCTGCGGCCATCACGGTATTCAACCAGGCTGCGAGCGTGGACCCGACCAATGACCGGGTCTTCTTCTATCGCGCCTTGCTGAAGTACCAGCGAGCGACGCAGCTCGATGCCGCCGTCAAGGATCTCCAAGAGGCCATCCGGGTCAACCCGGAGGACTATGAGTACCACTACCATTTGGGGAAGGTGCTCTGCCGCCTTGAGCAGTGGGGGCCAGCCATCAACGCCCTCGACACGGCCATTCAAAAGAAGCCGGACTACGGCGAAAGCCACTATCAGCTCGGCATCGCGCTGGAGAATCAGGCCAAGTTCGACCGGGCACAGGACGAATACATTCAGGCGATCAAGCTGAAGCCGCGCTTCGCCGATCCCTATGACACGCTCGGCAACCTCTATGCCCGGTTCGAGAAGTATCCGCAGGCGATTCAGGTGTTCAAGAACGGCATCGAGAACAACCCCGAGAAGCCGGAGCTCTTTCACCACCTCGGCGTGATCTATCAGAACCAGCAGCGGTACGACGACGCGATCACCAACTTCCAGGCCGCGGTGAAGCTGAAGCCCAACTATACGAGCGCGCTCTTTAATCTGGGCATGGCCTACCTAGCCAACGACAACGCCGAGATGGCGATTCAGAATCTCAAGCTCTACTTGGGGCGTCGACCGGGCGGGGAGGATCCGCTGCGGGTCCGCACCGCCGAGGACACGGTAGCCAAGCTCGAGGCAAGCGCGGCGGCGCCACCGGCACCCTGAATCCTTCGTTTCGGACCTCCGCGCGATGGGTCCTGTAACGGCTCCTGTTCGCGTTGTCGGTTTCGATCGCGTGTGCTAAGAGGGGCGGCCGTTTTTTGGCCCGGAATGCATCCACGGTCATCGTCGGGGACGTCTCGCAAGCGAGCGGCCCGCGGCAAAACAGTTCACGTCCGTTTGAGAGAGAAACGTTGATGAACGAGCGATTGCGCGAGCTCTTCGATGTGGTGGTCCAGGACCCCAACAACGCCCATGCAGCCACCGAGCTGGAGGGCCTGCTCCACGCCGATGAGCAGTGGGGCCATCTGGTCGACCTTTATGTGCACCTCGGGCAGTCCGCCGGCGACCAGCCCGCGACCTCGAGCTTTCTCCGGCGAGCGGGCCAAGTCGCCGACGAGCGCCTTGGAGACAAGACCCGCGCCGTACAGATCTACGGCGCCTCCGTCGAGGGCGACCCAGACGCGCGCCCGACCCTGTCCCGGATGGGCGCGCTCTTGCGTGACCTCGAGGACTGGGAGGGCTTCGTTCAGGTCGGCGAGGCACTAGCGAGTCGGATCGAGGACGCCCTCGAGCGCGCCGAGCTCATTTATGAGGTCGGCGAGGTGCTCGAGGAGCGGCTGACCGACCAGGAACGCGCGATGGTCTGCTATCAGGCCGCGTTTCAGTGCGATCATCGATGTCTGCGGGCCCTCTATGCGGCCCGGCGGATCTATCGGCAGATCGGCAACTGGGACATGGTCGCACAGCTCCTCGATCTGGAGTTGCAGAGCGTCGAAGACGCTGACCGCCAAGCCGAGATTTTTCACGAGCTCGGTAACGTCCTTCTCTACGATCTCGACCAGCGCGAGATGGCCAGGCAGTGCTTTACTCGGTACCTCGAGCTGCGTCCCGAGGACGAGGATGCCCGCGGGACCCTGGCTGAACTCGGCGGCCCGGTCGACGCCCAGAGCGAGACGAGTCTGGAGCCCGCGAGCGCAGAGGCCGTGAGCGCAGAGCCCGTGAGCGAAGAGGCCGTGAGCGACGAGCCTGCGAGCCAGGATGCGGCCGCCGAGGAGACCCCACTCGCCCACACGAGCGAGAGCACGGAGGGCGTCTGGTTCTCGGTGGAGGCCGAGGGCGTGACGGCCGCTGAGCGGGTTGTCTTTGACGACGGCATGACCGATCCGATGGCAGAGGTCATCGACGTCGTGGCGGACGTGGCTTTGCCAGCCGAGCCCGAGACCACGTCCCCGGTGGCCGTGGAAGTGGCCGTGGAAGTGGCCGTGGAAGTGGCCGTGGAAGTGGCCGTGGAAGCGGCCGTGAAAGTGGCCGTCGAGGCCGAGAGCGAGGGTGATCGCGAGGCGCGCCTTGATTCCATACGTGCTCGGGCGGCGACAGGTGATCGGTCGAGTGGGCTCGAAGCACTCGCTCAGTGGGCCGTAGCTTCTTCCGATGACGACGCCTTCATCGGGGCCTACCTGGAGGCCGCGGGTGCGCAGCCCGGTTCCATTGACCTCTACGCTCGCGTCGGTCGCCTACTGACGAGCAGCCTCGCCAACAAGCAGAAGATTGCGGCCGGCCTCGATGCCCTGATTGCGGCGGACGCGGGTGGCAAGAAGTTCGCGCTTCAAGGGGAACGAATCCTGTTCGGTGCGGCCCACCTCGACGAGGGCAAGACCGCCGACTTCAAGCTACGTGAGCTCGCCAAGCACGCCGGCGAGGACCCGGATGCCAGGGAGTGGCAGATTCAGCGGCTCGTCGAGACGGGCAAGTGGCGAAACGTCCAACAGATGCTCGTGGAAGCGGCTGGCGGTGACAGCGCCGACAATCGGACCGCAGCCCTGCGCATCATGGCGCGCTTGGCCGAGGACCGGAGCAACGAGGCTGATAAGTCCACGGACTTCTGGCGACAGGTCCATCTCGCGGACAAGGCTGATCCCGATGCGCGCAAGGCGCTCCTGCGGCTCTATGCGGAACAGCAGAAGTGGAACGCCTACGTCGACATCCAGAAGCTCATCGTCGAGGAGATCTCCGACCGCGAGTCCGGACGGAAGGTCGAAGCCATGAAGGGGCTCATCTCGATCTACAGCCAGCATCTGAACCTCGACGCGATGGTCGTACAGCTCTGGTCGCAGGTGCTGTCGCTCGAGCCTGACGATGCCGACGCCCAGCGCGCGCTCGCCGAGAAGTACGAGGCGATGCGCCGGTGGCCGGAGCTCGTCGCGCTCATCCAGACGCAGGCTGCTGCTGCTCAAAACATCGACGATCGGGTCACGCTCAACCTTCGCATCGCGCACCTCTACCTCGACAAATTTCGCAATCAGGCCGAGGCCATCAGATCCTATGAGGCCGTGCTCTCAGAGGACACGGGAAATCGGGTCGCGATCGAGGCCCTCCAGGAGATGTACGAGAAGCGCCGCGAGTGGGAGAAGCTCGTGGCCGTTCAGCGGCAGCTCGCCGACTCGGAGCCCGACCTCCAGCAACGCGCAGCGAACTACAAGGTGATCGCCGACAGCGCCACCAAGAAGATTCGGCGACCGGCCATCTCGCTCCAGCTCTGGGAGCAGGTCATTGTCCTGGCGCCCCACGATGTGGATGCCCTGCGGGCGCTCGTTGGGCTGTACGAGTCCGAGAAGATCTTCGACAAGATGGTGGAAGTTGCGACGGCGCTCGTCGACGCAGCCACCGACGACACGGAGCGCGTCGACCTCCTGCAGCGGGCCGGTATCGCGCTGCAGGACCGGCTCGGTGATCGCGAGGGCTGTGTCGCCGTCTGGCGTCGGCTGCTTGAGCTGGATCCGGAGCACCGGCGCGCGGGTGAGAGCCTGAAAAAGGCCATCATCGAGCTCGGAGACTGGGATGGCCTGTCGGCCTTCTTCGGCAATCGGGGCAAGTGGGACGAGCTCGTTCGGCTGCTCGACGGACAGGTCGCCTTGCAGAAGGACGACGCGACCAAGATTGACCTGCTCTTCCGGACCGCGACGATCTTCGATGAGCACCTGGGCCAAAAGGACAAGAGCGTTCGGGCCCTCGAGCGCATCCTCCAAATCGAGCCCCGCAATCTCGTGGGTGCTCGCGCCCTTGAGCCCATCTACGAGGCTGCAGGTGAACATCGCAAGCTCATCAGCGTGCTCGATGTCATCCTTGAGCACGAGACGGATGGCGTCGAGCGCAAGCTTCGAATGATGCGGAGCGCGCGGGCCCAGGAACAGCATCTTCGCAACCCCGATGCGGCCTTCGAGTCGGTCCGCCGTGTCTTGAACGAGAACCCGACCGACGCCGAAGCCCGGGCCGAGCTCGAGCGCCTCGGGGCGGTGACGGGCCAGTGGTCCACCGTGCACGACGACCTCGTCTCGGCCCTCGGCGCGGCGAACGATGATCAAGGGGCGCGGGTCGAACTCACGCTCATGCTCGCGCGCTTGCTCGATACGCAGATGGGGCAGCCCCAAGACGCCCTGTCTCGGTACAACGACGCGCTGTCGATCGATGGTGAGAATCGGGTCGCGCTCGACGCTGTAGAGGCGCTCTATACTCGCTCCGCGTCGTGGATTGACCTGCTCGAGGTGATCGATCGCAAGCTCGCGCTGGCGGACTCCGTCGAGGAGCGCAAGGGGCTCCTCCGCAAGCAGGGGAGCATCTTCGAGGAGCAGCTCGATGACGCCAACTCGGCCATCGAGAAGTACCGCGCGATCGTGGGTGAAGATGGATCGGACCGCGAGGCTCTTCAGTCGCTGCACCGGCTCTTCGAGAGCTTGGAGCGATTTGAAGATCTCCATGATGTCCTCGGTCAGGAACTCCGGCTCGCGGTGTCGTCCGGCGAGGGGGATCTCCTCGCCTTCAAGCTCCAGATCGGCTTGGTGGATCTCAACGCGCTCGGGCGCACGAACGAGGCCATCGAGGTCTTCAAGGACGTCCTGCACGCGGAGCCTCGTCACGCGGCGGCGCGCGCCGCGCTTGAGGGACTGCTCAGCGATGGCGCGTCACGCGCCCAAGTGTCGAGGATTCTTGAGCCGATCTACGAACATCAGGGGGAGTGGACCGGGCTCGTTCGGGTCCTTGAGATTGAGTTGGAGGACACAGACGAGCTTGAGAAGCGCCTCGTGCTCTTGGAGCGAATCGGCTCACTCCAGGCCAGCCGAATCGGCGATGTCGATGCCGCATTCGATGCGTTCGCGCGCGCGCTGACCGAGCAGCCCCAGAACGTGACGGCCATCGGTCGCCTGACCGAGCTGGCCCAGGTCGGCCAGAAGTTCGGCGAGCTGTCGAGCCTCATTGAGGCCATCTTGCCCGACGTTGGAGACGACGGACTGCGGCGCGGCCACCTTTCCCGGTTGGCTGGAATTTACGAAGAGCAGCTCGACGACGCGGGCAACGCGATCGACGCGCACAATCGCGTGCTGGCGATCGAGCCGGCGAATCAGGTCTCCATCAACGCGCTTGAGCGACTGTACCTGCGGACGGAGTCGTTCGAAGACCTGCTCCTCATTCTGCGCCGCAAGGTTGAGCTCAGCGAAGACCCGGCTGGCCGCCAAGGCCTGCTCTTCAACATCGGCGAGCTGCTGGAGAACCGTCTCGGGGACACCTCGGAGGCCATCGTCACGCACCGGGAGATCCTCGAGGCGGACGCTTCCAACCTTCGCGCGCTTCAGGTGCTCGATCGACTGTACGCGCAGACGGGTGCCTGGGCCGAGCTCGCCGATGTGCTGGAGCGGCAGCTCGCCATAGCGACCGACGTTGGGGCGCAGACCGCCCTGCGTGTCCGCTTGGGCGCGCTCTCCGAGGGCGAGCTTGGAGACGTCCAGCAGGCCATTGGGGTCTATGAGTCGGTCCTGTCCGCCGAGGCCGCCAATGCGGCGGCCTTGTCGGCGCTCGAGCGGCTCTCGGCCGAGGGCAACTTTCAGTCCCGGATCGCCGACATCCTCGAGCCCATCTATCGGGCGCAGGACGAGTGGCAGAAGCTCATCGGGGTCTACGAGATCCAGCGTGAACACGCCGCCGAGGGCTCGCGGCAGGTCGCGCTGCTCCATCGCATCGCCGAGCTCTATCAGAGTCGTGGCGGCGCGCCCGACGATGCGTTTCGGACGTATGCGCGGGCCTTCGCCGTGCAGCCCGCGAACGCCAAGACCCTCGCCGAACTGCACCGAATCTCCGAGGCGCTGGAGAGCTATTCGGATCTCGCCGCCGTCTACGAGTCGGAGGTCGACGACATCTCCGACGTCGTGGTGGCCATCGACATCCACAAGCGCGTGGCGCGTGTTCAGTGGCTGCAGCTCCGTGATCTCGAGGGCGCGCGTCGTCACTTCGAGGCGGCCCTCGGGGCCGATGACACGGACCTCGAGTGCATCGGCGCGCTCGAAGACATCTACTTCCAGACCGAGCAGTGGAACGAGCTCGTCGCGGTCCTCTTGCAGAAGAGCGAGTTGACCGAAGAGATCGAGCCGAAGAAGGAGCTCCTCTTCCGGATCTGCGCCCTTTTCGAGGAGATGATCGGCGATCCCCAAAGGGCCGTGGAGATCTTCTGCGCGATTCTCAAGATTGACGAAGTGGACGCGCGCGCCCTCGACGCGCTCGAGCGTATCTACCTCGCACTGGGGCAGTGGGAGGACCTTCTGGAGGTGCTCCATCGCAAGTCCGCGCTGACGTCGGACCTGGCCGCCCGCAAGGATATCTACTATGTCATCGGCGCGGCGTATGAGCGCGAGCTTGACGACCTCAAGGGAGCGGTCGAGACGTACCAGAAGGTGCTCTCGTGGGACGCTCAAGACCTGACTTCGCTTCAGTGCCTCGATCGCCTCTACGGGCGTCTTGAGAGCTGGCCGGAGCTGCTCGCGATTCTTGAGCGCGAGGTCGCGGTCGTGGGCGAGCCCGAACTCCAGATCGCACTTCACCACCGCATCGCGCACCTTTACGATTCCGCGCTCGATCAGGTCGCTCAGGCGGTCGAAGGGTACGCGGCCATCCTCATCGAGGTGGCTTCGCACGAGCCCTCGCTGCAGGCGCTTGAGGCGCTCATCAAGAACGACCGTGAGGCTCGCGCCGCTGCGTCCGTGCTCGAACCGATCTTTACGGCTTCGGGTGCCTGGGACCGCCTTATCGGCGCATGGAAGTCGCTGATCGAGGTCACCACCGTGGTCGACGCTCGGACCGCGCTTCAGATGCAGGTTGGTGCTGCGTTCGAGGACATGCTGGCGGACGGGGAGCGGGCGTTCGAGGCCTATGCGGATGCTTTCCGAGAAGACGTGACTCATGAGCCCGCGGTCGTCGCGCTCGAGCGCGTCGCTCGGAGTTCGGATCTGTTCGGCGCGCTCGTCGGCCTCATTGAGGAGCAGCTCGGCAAGATCCACAGCGACGACGTGTCCCGGGATCTCTACCTCCGCGTCGGCCGCCTGTACGAAGAGGAGATCGGTCAGAACCTCGAGGCCATCGAAAACTATCGAAAAGTCCTTGAGTTCGAGGCCGAGCACGAGGGCGCGATCCTCGCGCTGGATCGTCTGTACCAGAAAGAGGGCCTCTGGGCTGAGCTGGCGGAGGTCCTGCGGGTCGAGGTCACGAAGGCCGAGCAGGCGGCGGAGCGGATACCGCTCTTGCTCCGCCTCGGTGGTCTCTACGAGACGGCGCTCGACGACGTGCCTCAGGCCATCGCCTGCTACAAGGATGTCTTGCTCGACGAGGCCGAGCAGCGGGATGCCGTGCTCGCGCTCGTCCGCTTGTTCGATGCGAACCACGAGCAGCCGCAGATTGGCCTCATCCTCGAGCCTCTCTACGTCAAGCGCGCCGACTGGGTCCGCCTGCACGGACTCCTTGAGGCCCTCCTTGTGCACCAGAATCCCGGCGATGACCGGATGCAGCATCTGCATCGTCTCGCCGAGCTCTGCCTCGAGAGCTTGAGCGACGAGTCGCGGGCCTTTGACTGGTACGCCCTCGCGCTGGAGGAGACGCCCGAAGACGAGGAGGCGCGCAAGGCCTTGGGGCGCTTGGCCCAGGCGACTTCGCGCTTCGATGACCTCGTCGTCACCTACAACAAGGTGCTTCACCAAACGCAGGACGTCGAGCTCATGCGGTCGCTGAGCCACGAGATGGCCACGGTCTTCCGCGAGCGGCTCTCGGACGACGAGTCGGCCGAGCGGATGTACCAATACGCGCTCGAGATTGATCCGGTCGATGCGGCGGCGCTCTTGGGGCTCGACGAGCTCTTCGCCACCGCACACCGCTGGCCCGATCTGGTCAACGTCCTTCGACGCGAGATTGGTGCGACCTACGACGAGGCCCAGCTCCTCTCGTATATGTTCCGCTTGGGCCAGGTCTACGAGACCTATTTGGCCGAGTTGGATCTCGCGGTTGATCAGTATCGGGGCATCATCGAGCAGGCGCCCCACCACGCCGAGGCGCTGAGCCGGCTGGAACAGATCTACCTCGCCCGCGAGGAATGGGAGCCGCTGTTCGACGTCTACAATCGCCAGGCGGAGGTCGCTGAAGGCGAGTCCATCCAGGCCGATTTGTATGCGCGCCAGGCCCGGATCGCGTCGGAGCGGCTCTCTCGGCCAGACGACGCCATCGATTTGTGGAATAAGGTCCTTGACCTCAAAGGCGAGGACAGCGAGGCACTCGCGGCGCTCGAGACGCTCCACGAACAGCAGGAGCGGTGGCGTGAGCTCGTTGATGTCTGCGATCGGCAGGTCACGCTCCTCGACAACGACGTCGCCCGAGAGATTGAACTGTACGGCAAGCTCGGGCGAGTCTGGGGTGACTACCTCGACCGCGAGCGAAACGCGCTGGAGAACTGGCAGAAGGTCCTCCAGCGAGCACCCGACAATGAGGCGGCGCTCTGGGCCGTCCGCGGGTTGCATGAGCGTACGGCGGAGTTCAGTGAGCTCGCTCGAATCGACCACCGCCTGCTGGAGATCCTCCCAAACGGTGACGAGCGGCGCATCGAGCTGCATCGGCAGCTCGGCGAGTTGTACCAAAAGTCACTCGAGGACCCGACCGAGGCCATCCGGGCATGGTCCAACGTGCTCAGTCAGGCACCGGCGGACGACGACGCCATCGACGCTCTCGAGGCGCTCTATACGGCCGCCGAGGATTGGCGTTCCTGTGTCGAGGTCCTTGATCGCAAGGCTGACAACACCTCCGACGTCTTCGATCGGGTGAGCATCCTCTTCCGCGTCGCCGAGATGTGGGAGAAGAACATCGGCGAGTCGGAGGGCGCGAAGCGGGCCTACGCCCAAATCATCGAGCTTCAGCCGTCGAACCTCGACGCGTCCAACGAGCTTGAGCGTCTCTACACGGCCGAGATGCAGTGGGAGGATCTCGTCAACCTGCTCCTCGTTCGCCTTGAGCACACCACCGACTCGTTTGAGCGGGCGGAGCTCTTCCGGAAGACCGCGCAGACGTTCGAGTCGCGGCTCGACAGCGTCGACAATGCTTTCCTCGTCCTGAGCAAAGCCTTCGAGGAGACCCGCGACGATGAGGCGATCGGCGCCGAACTCGAGCGCCTCGCCGGCCTCGGCGACAAGTGGGACGACCTCGTGTCGCTGTACGAAGGGGTCATCCAGACCATCGGCAGCACGCGGGAGGCCGTACCTCTCCGGCTTCGAGTCGCCGCGCTCTATGACCGAGAGTTGCAGACGCCCGAGCACGCGGGCACCCATTACCAGCATGTGCTGGCGGCCGAGCCCGACAACGTGCGGGCGCTGGCGTCGTTGGAGAGCCTGCTCGAGCGCTACAACAAGTGGCCGGAGGTCGTGGCGGTCTTGAGTCGCCGCGCCCAACTCTCGCACGAGCCGGACGAGCGCAAGCAGGCTCTCGAGAAGATGGCCCGCATCCTCGAATACCGCTTGGAGAACCCAGACGGTGCCATCGATGCGTGGCGACAGGTTCTGGCCATCGACGATACGGAGTTGCCGACGCTCGAGGCGCTTGAGCGACTCTACGCGACCCGCGAGCGGTGGCAGGATCTCGTACAGATCTTGGGTCGTCAGGCGCAGGTCATCTACGAATCCGCCCGCATCGTCGAGACGCACCTGCGGATAGGCGAACTCTGGGAGGGCCGGCTCGGCTCGCCCGAGCGCGCCATCGAGGCCTATCGAACGGCGCTGTCGGTGGACGATCGTTGCCTCGACGCCATCAGCGCGCTCGAGAAGCTCTACACGGCCCAGGACCGTTGGAACGACCTGCTCGATGTCTTCGAGATGATGCTGAACGTGCGGACCGAGCCCGCACAGCAGCTGGCCATTCTTGGGCGCATCGCGCTGATTCAGGAGGAAGAGCTCGGTGACAAGGCGTCGACCATCGACACCTGTCGCAAGATGCTCACGGCTGATGCCACTCACGCCCCGGCCATGCGGGCGCTCGAGCGGCTCTATCGCGAACGGGAGCAGTGGCATGATCTCGCAGACGCTTACCGGGAGCACTGCGCGGCGCTCGTTGATCCCAAGGCGAAGATCCCGGTCTACACGGCCCTCGCGGCGATCTATCGCGGCCCGATGGGGGATGTGTACGCGGCGATTGAAAGCCTCACGCCCATCCTGGAGATCGACGAACGCCACCTCGCCACGCTGACGGCCCTCGGGGAGTTGTTCGTCCAGGTTGAAGATTGGCCCAACGCCATCGACGCCCTCAGCCGGGAAGCCCACCTTCAGACCGACCGAGCCACCGTGCTCGACCGTCAGTACCGCGTAGGCAAGATCTACGAGGACCGAGTGGGCGATCTTGATCAGGCCGAGCGTTGGTTCAAGAGCGCGCTGGAACACGATCCGACCTACCTTAACGCGCTCAAGGCTCTGAAGGGCCTCCATGAGCGGCGGGCGGAGTGGGCCGAGGTCGTTCGCACGCTGAAGATGATCGAGGCGTCCACGCGGAGCTTCCCGGAGAAGAGCGCGGCACTCTGCGAGATTGGTGCTGTCTACGATATCCAGCTCGGCGACAAGAGCACCGCGAACGACTACTACGAGCAGGCGATGGACATGCACCCCGACAACGTCGTGGCTGCGGTACCTCTCGTAGAGGTCTACATGGCGGACTCCCGGTGGGAGCGGGCCGAGCCTCTGCTCGACCTCCTTCTGGCCGATCGGACGAAGAACAACGCCGACATCCGTGAGCTCCAGCAGCTCAACTACAAGCTCGGCTTCGTCGGGGAGCAGCTCCACAAAGACGAGAAGGCGCTCGTCCACTACAAGCAGGCCTACGAGCTCGACAGCACGCACCTGCCCACTCTACAGGGCATGGGGCAGCTCCTGTTCCGCCGTGAGGACTGGGACCGGGCCTTCAAGATTTACCAGACCATTCTGGTGCATCACCGTGAGAACCTGACCGGAGACGACGTCGTCGATGTCTTCTATCGTCAAGGTCAGATCAAGCTGAAGGTCGGTGAGCGCCGAAAGGCCCTCGACTTCTTCCGCAAGGCGCTCGAACTGAGCGCGCAGGAAGACCGAGTGTTGCGTGCGGTCGTTGATCTGCATGAGAAGCAGGGCGATTGGGAAGATGTCATCCACTACCGTCGCCAGCTCGTTCAGATCAGCACGGACGCGGCTGACCGCTTCCAGTCGTTGGTCACGATCGGCGACATCATGCGCGAGCAGCTCCGCAATACGCGCGGTGCCGTGGATGCGTACAAAGAGGCTCTCTCGACGCAGCCGGACAGCCGTCTGGTGCTCGGGAAGCTCTTGGACCTGTATCAGGAGGCCCGCCAGTGGGCGGACGCGGTGGAGATCCTGACGAAGCTCGCTGAGCTGGAGCGGGATCTGGCGCGCCAGGGCAAGTATTACTACACCATCGGCGTGATTCAGCGGGACGAGCTAAAGGACAACTTCTCGGCCGTACGCACGCTCGACAAGGCACTCGATGCCGATCCGGGGATGCTGAAGGCCTTCCAGGCGATCGATCAGATCCTCACCAACGACCGCGACTACGAGCGGCAGGACCGGTACTACCGGAAGATGCTCAAGCGCGCGATGGAGCAGAAGTTGGAAGACTCTCTGGTCGTGAGCCTGGCTCGCAACCTCGGGGAGATCAACCGGACCCGGCTGAAGAAGTACGACGAAGCGATCAAGGCGTATCGAATCGCCTTGACGAAGCAGCCGGAAGATTTGCAGGCGCATACGATCATCGCCGAGCTGTATGAGCTCAATGACGAGGTGGATAAGGCGATTGCCGAGCACTACCGGATGATCGAGCTCAACCCGCGGAGCATTGAGAGCTACCAGCAGATTCGGCGGCTGTTCATGGAGAGCGGCAAGTACGACGAGGCTTGGTGTGTCTGTCAGGTGCTCTCGTACCTCGGTCACGCCAACCCCGACGAGCGCGCCTTCTTCGAGAAGTACCGTTCCAAGACGCTGACGCAGGCCCGGAAGGCCTTGGACAACGAGCAGTGGGGGCTGGTCTACCACCCGGATCTCAGCTTGATGCTCGCCCATATGTGCCAGCGGATGTACCAGTACACCGTGCCGCTCATGGCCGTGCAGCATAAGGATCTCAAGCTTCACAAGAAGAAGGACCTCGTCGACGCGGCCGAGCAGACGCCGTTCAACAGCGTGTTCAACTATGTGACGCAGGTCACCCGGCTCTCGCGGGTTGAGGTCTTCCGTCTGCCGGATGGCGGCAGCGGCATGATCACCGGCAACTTCAATCCTCCCGCCGTTCTGGTGGGCGGGGATGTGCTGACCGGCCGGTCGCTGCAGGAGCTCGCGTTCATCGTCTCGAAGCAACTGTTCATGATGGGCCAGCATTACTACCTGGCCACCATCGACACGACCTACGAGCGCCGGAAGTCGCGCCTCTCGACGATCATCTACACGGTCACCAAGCTGGTCAATCCGTCGGCGGAGGTGCCCTTCAAGGACGATGGCCTGCTCGAAGCCTATCGGCAGATCCCGCCTGCCGACCTCCAGGAGATCGCCAAGATCATCGCCAAGATGAGTGAGAACCCGGCTCAGCACCTGAACCTCTCGAAGTGGCTCGAGATGGTCGAGCACACGTCCAATCGGCTCGGCTTATTGCTCAGCAACGATCTCGGGGCGGCGGTTCGGTGCTTGAAGAACGAGACCAGCCAGTTCAGCAAGGCGCCCGTTCAGGATCGTGTGCGCGAGCTCGTGCTGTACGCGCTCTCCGAGAACTACTTCAAGCTTCGCAAGGCGCTTGGGTTGGCGATTGGCTGAGCGAGGCCGGCTCTTCGTGGTGGCGGTCCCCATCGGCCACCTCGAAGACATCACGCTGCGCGCCCTCCGCACGCTCCGTGAGGCGACCGTCATCGCCTGTGAAGATACGCGCCGCACCTCGCAGCTCCTCGAGCTGCTCGGTGTGGCGCGGCCCCGCCTCGTCGCGTTCCACGAACACAACGAAGAGGCCAAGACGCCGCTCGTGATTGAGGTGCTGGAGAGCGGCCGTGACGTGGCCCTCGTGAGCGATGCGGGGACGCCCACGATCAGCGATCCGGGCTATCCGCTGCTCAAAGCCGCCGTCACGGGTGGGTACACGGTCGTGCCCATTCCCGGTCCGTGCGCCGCGATCACGGCCTTGTCGGCCTCTGGCCTTCCGACCGATCGGTTCCGATTCGTCGGCTTTCCGCCGGCCAAGCTCGAAGCTCGCCGACGGTTCCTTGAGGAGTTGTCCGGCGCGACGGAGACCTTGATCTTATACGTAGGGCCCCACGACCTCGACGACATCCTGGCCTTGGCCTCGGAGGTCTTCGGCCCGAGCCGCCCGGCCGTCGTCGCGAGGGAGCTGACAAAGATGTACGAGGAGTTCCGGCGCGACACCCTCCTCGCGCTGTCCACATCCCCTGGCAAGAATCGCGGCGAGATTGTCCTGCTCATCGGCGGACGCGAGAGTGATGAAGCGCCAACGGAGGATGACCTTCAGAAGATTGCCCAGACGATCATCGATGAGGGCTTCGGAGGTGCTCGCGCGGCGAAGGAGCTCACGCGGCGGACGGGGGCCAATCGGGACGAGGCTTACCGCGCCATCCTGAGGCTTCGTGCGGGCGAGCACGAAACGGACTGACGTCAGGGGACGACCGTGCCCTCGATACGCAGGAAGTCGCCCTCCGGACCCGCGACGCCCAAGCTGAAGTCCGTGAGCGGCAGGGCGTCGAATGCGGGCAGAGGAATCCCGGCCAGAATCTGAGGCAGGACGCTGGAGAGTGAGTCGAGGACGGCGACGATGGGCGCCTCGATCTTTGCCTCGACCTCACCCCGCAGTGTGTCGGTCGTCACATCAAAGGCCACGTTGTTGCGGGACAGCTCGACGCCGATGTGGGACGCCGAGACGTTCTCGACCGCTGGCACGACGGAGGCTTCGCCCTCGAGAAGCAGGGAGACGGCGCAGTCAACGAGGGTCTGTCGCGCGGCGTTGTCCGTCCGCAGGTGCACGGCGACGTCGCCGAGACCGACGGAGAGGCCGGCTCCGGACAGGGCGGGCAGCACTCGGATGACCGGAGGCAGCGGCGCGCTGAGATCCATCGCGACCGGCGTACCGGCGACCAGATCCGGGGCTGCGGTGTCGGTGATGCTGTCGGCCAGGCTCGCGAGGAGGTCTCCGGCCCCGGCATTCCTCGCGAAGAACGCCGAGTCGAGCACAGGCAGGAGCTCGCCGGATCGGTAGAGTTGATAGACAAGCAGGTTGACGAAGTCGTCGTCGATGGCGATAGCCGCGTCTTCCGTCTCGGGCACGCCGTCCCATCCAGAGGGCTTGCCGAGGGGCCCGGGCACGCTCGCGGTACCCACGGGCGGATTCACGAGGCGAACAGCCCCAGACGCCCGCAGGGAGAGCCCAAGCGGGCTGACGACGATGGTCTCGGGCTTGACGACGATCTCGAGCGCGACGCCGAGCAGCGTGACCGGGATCGTCGTATCGATCCCTCCGAGCGCCTCGTTGATCGCGCTGGGTAAGAGGTCACCGGCGAGCCGCTGGGTGACGGACTCGAGTGCGCCTTCAAACGCGGACTCGGGTCCACCCGGGGCGCCGAACTCCGGCAGTCCGACGAGGTCGACCTGGAGGTTCGTCAGCTCCACCGAGAGGTCGAAGAGTGAGGTCTCGAGCCGTCCGTCGACGACGTTGGGGACGATGAACCCCACGACCTGAAGCGTGTCGGCGATCGCGGTAATTGGGTGGTGGACGCCGTTGATCTTGAGGTCGACCTCGACGGCGACCTCCGAGAGAGTCAGTGTGACGCCGAGTCGGTCTCCGTCCGGCGTCAACTCCAGGCTCGACCGACGGGCGTGACGAACGTCGGCGATCGTCACCTCGATGCCCGCGAACATCAGGGGCGCCTCCGGCAACAGCAAGCTCAGGTCTCGAGCATCAAGGAGGCTCGCTGTGCGCCGACTCAGGGCGACGAGGCCGCGGGGTCCCAGTCGCAGGCGGAAGGCACCGTCGACGGGGGCTTCTGGATCCCGGGTCGGTCCATGCAAGACCGCCACGCTCTCCCGCGCCTCATTGCCCGCGACGTCCGTGGCGTTGAGCCGCATGAGATTGAGGCCATCCACGAGCATGATCGGCAGCTCGAAGTCGGGCCCCAGTGAGGGCGGCACATCCCGGTCGAGGTAGGTCACCCGAGAGAGCGCCGACTCGTCGGTGGCGGTGAACCGCAGCGGAACCTCGGCCTCCAGGTGATAGGTGCCCCGGGGAGGGTGGGTGACCACGAGCCGAGGCGGGTGCGGGTCAATCGTGACGCTAACCACGTCGGTCGCATCACCCGCCTTGGCGGTGATCGTCTGGAGCCCGGACGCGAGCTCGACTGTGATCTTGAAGGTGCCGTCGTCGCTCGGTCTGACCTCTGTGCCGTTCACGTCGACGCTCGCGGCCCCGCCGGTCAGTCGCCCTCGGACGATGACCTCGCGTGAGTTGAGCAGCGCGCCGTCGACGGGCTCGTCAAGCGTCACGGTGAAGTTCGACGGCCCGCCGCTCGGCGGCATGGCCATGTCGAGGCCACTCATCGGAGCCGGTACAAAAGGCCTTGTGGAGTCATCGCAGGCCGTGAGGCAGGCCATGAGGCTGGCAGCGAAACGGGCGGACCGCAGCGAACGGTGGGTCGGACAAAGACGCATTTTGAACCCCGAAAAATGGCGGCCAACAGTATGCCGAGGGGGGGCCGTCAGTCGCAACTCGGCGTGCCCCCGGACGCCGGCGTCTCCTCCGGGGGACGGGGCAGGCGGCGCGAAAGGAGGAACTCGATGCCGAACTGGAGCCCGAAGATCAAGTACTGAAGCGGACCGGCGGCGAAGGAGAAGGCCTCGGGCGCGAACAGCGTGGCCCAGGTCGTTGCGAGCGCGTGCAGGCACAGGCCCGCGGTGAATCGCCAGGTCACGCCCTTGAGGAAGGCCCGAACGGCCGGCTCCGCCCCGAGCTCCGGCATCTGCTGCTCGGCGAGCGTGACGAGCAGCGGGCGACCCCGAGCGAGCCCGACGACAAGCACCGTGATGATCACGAGATCCCCGACGATGGGGACGATCTGGGCGATCCGCTCGTCGTCGGCCGCCAAAGACCAGACCCCCATCGTGACGATGAAGCCCGTCATGAAGAGTGAGAGGCGGTCGACGATCCGGGTTCGGACCCATCGGATGAGCAGCTCGACGGCGGCGTAAACGACCGTGACCGCGAGCGCGGCGACCGCCCCGAAGGCCGCCTCTGTCACCGAGTAGATCAGCAGGGGCGCCAAGGCGAGGGCGAGATCGAGGCGCTTCAAAACCACGACCCCGTGAAGAAGTAAACTTGGTCCTCGCCGCCGTGCGCGAAGCCGTGCGCGAAGCCGAGGCGGAGGGCCAGATGGAGGCGCTTCAAAACCACGACCCCGTGAAGAAGTAAACTTGGTCCTCGCCGCCGTCCCCGAAGCCGTGCGCGAAGCCGAGGCGGGTGTCGAAGGGGAGCCGCCAGCCCAAGATCGCGTGCATCGCCAACTCGGCCCCGACGGACTTCGAGAACTGACCCGGCCAGAGCTCGAGGGCGCCATCGGTGCCCGTGGCCCAGTCGGAGAAGAACGCGAGGTGCGCGTCCCGGAGGAAGAACGGCACGGTGCCGAAGCCATGGTCTATCGCCAGGAGGGGCATTCGATATTCGAGCGTGGAGAGCAGGTACGCGCTCCCGGTGACGGTGTTGGGCACGAAGCCGCGCAGAAAGCCGCTCCCGAAGGCGATCTGGTCAAGCGCGTCGATCAGGGTGTTGCGCTCGGGCGCAGGAGAAAGGCCGTAGCGAACTCGGCGGGTCGGCGAGTCCGAGGCGAGCGCGCCTGAGGTTCGCAGGGCCAGGCCGTGACGGGCCCAAAGCCCCAGGTATTGCGTGACGTCCCAGTACACCTCGGCGCTCTCCTGCTCGCCCCCGAGCGCGCGGTCCCGGAGTCGCAGGCTCAGGCCGAAGCTCCGACCGCGCTCGCCCGTGATCGACTGCTCATTGCGGTCGGCGTTGGACCAGCGAAAGCCCAAGAGGAGGTCCGGCTGACGGCTGACCTCACGCACGGGAGGCGGGTCATCGGTCGGGGAGAACTCGTGGGCCGGCACGCTCAATGGTTCGATCCGCGTGACGACGTAGCGCATGGACACATTGGCCGCATGGCCCTCGCCGCTGAACGGCAGAGAGATGCCCGCGGCGAGCTGGCTTACATCGTCGCGCGCAGCCACCGGCGGGGCCAACACGTCCGTGACCTCCGGCCGCGTGCGTGTGCTGCGACTCAGCGAGAGAGAGAGCGTCGGGACGAAGCGGCGATAGGCGTAGGCCATCGACAGGCCGTAAGCTTGGGCCTCCGGCAGCGTGACCAACTCGCCGAGCAGGACATGGTGCGATAGTGCGTCGGTGCCCTCGACCGTGATGCCGAGCTGTTCCTGGGTGTCCTGCGCGCTCGAGAACGTGAACTTCGGAGCCCACGCGAGCGGCCACAGCGTCTCTCCGGGGGCGTACGTTCGAGTGGGCAGCGGGCCGTCCGTCGACGCCTTGCGGGGCTGGGTGCCGGACGGTGTTGCAGTGGGGCCCGCCGTCATCGTGAGCTCATTTCTCAGGACGCCCTCGAGTCGGACCAGGTTCGTGCCATTGACGGAGAGGGATTGGGCGATGAGCAGGCGGCCATCTCGCGAGGGGGCGACGTCGAGCAGGCCCCCGAGGACGCGGGTGAGGCGGCGGGGCGCGAGCGTGTCGAGCGGGAGCGCGTAGAGTTCGAAGACCCCGGTGCGGTCACTCGCATAGAGCACCTCATCGCCCGCGGCCGAGAAGTGCGGATGGAGCTCGAGCGCGGCGTCGTCGGTCAAGATGCGGCGTGCGCCCGTGCGTCGATCGAGGCTCACGAGGTCCCGGCGCCCCTCGACGACGCGGAGGTAGACCACGCTGCGGCCGTCGGGTGAGGGGACCGGGAAGGCGACCTGCCCGAGCCCGCCCGGATCGTCGAGGACCGTGATCCGGGACTGCTCAGTGACTCCATCGAAGTCAACCTGGACGAGCCGAGTGCGACCCTCGATGAGCTGAGCCGCCACCGCGCCTGCCCCGCCCGCCCCGCCTGGCAGACAGGCCGGCTCACGCAGCCGCGCCCCCCGCGTGAGTCTTCGCTTCCGGAGACCATCCCAGAGGTAGAGGTCGTAAACGCTGATCATGCCCTCATGGGTCTCGATCTGGTCGAGGATGAGGTGACCGGTGTCTGCGCAGACATCGAAGTGGTCCGTCGAGGTGATGGTCAAGTATACTTGACGAGTCGTGAATCCATCCTTGGGCTCGCGTCGATAGATGGCCCCGGTCGAGAAGCCGTCGCTCTCGATGGAGAGCAGAGATCCGTCCGGGAGCCACCTCGGGTTCTGATGCGATCGACCGAGGGTCGTCAGCTCGACGAGCGGGGTCATGGGCCCTTCGCTCATGACCGCCAGACGCTCGCGCTTGGACTGCTCTCGGAGCGCCTGCTGCCAAGCCTGGAACAGCGTCGTGAGGGTCTGGCCATAGACCGACTCGGTGGCCCGCTGAACGCCGAAAGGCACGAGATCGTCGCCCATCGCTGCGAAGAGGCTCGCGAGCTTGAGCGGGTCGTGCGCTCGGCTCAGGTAGTCGATGAAGTGGCCGCCGTACATGTACCAGACGTTGGGCCCGGGGAAGCTGCGAGGGGCGTGCGTGACGACGTCGAGCCCGTGCAAGGTGTCCGAGAGCGCGGCGAGCCTCAGCCAGCCTCGGAACATCGCGTTGTAAATCCGACCCCGCCCGGACCTCCGGCTCTCGAGCCAGACCGCGGTGCCCTCGAGGAGGAATGACGGCAGGTTCTGGTTGGGGGCGAAGCGTTTGCCCATGAGGTCGTTGAGGTGGTCGGGCCAGCCGCTCACGGTGTCGAGGTGGAGGATGTGTGTGTACTCGTGATCGATGAGCACGCGGAGCCAGTCGTCGTAGTCGCCGAGGTTGCCGTCAATCTCGGGTGGCGCCGCGAGCAGGTTCATTTTGAGACCCGGCAGGGCGGTCGCCGAGCCGTTCGCCGAGTCGCCGAAGTCGCTGATGACCACCTGCGTCCGTTGTTTGGGAACGTGCTGCAGGATGGGTGTCAGGCCCGCGTGGGCGTCCTCACACAGCCGCGCGGCGCGAAACGCGACGGCCTCAAGACCCACGGGGTAGTGGATCTGGAAGTGGGCCGTGTCGATCGTGCGCCAATCCGGCTGCCGCCGACCGGCCAAGGCGCACGTGGATTCAAGCACGGCGAACGCGACGGCGGCGATGGCGGCGATCCGAGGAGACAACACGGCCGCCGAGGCTAACACGCTTGGGAGGTCGGCCCGCCGTCCGCGCTTGGCCCTTCCTCCGCTTGCGCTTAGGCCCACGTCTGGGCTACGTCGGCCTGCGACCTCCGCACGACTGCCCATGCCACTTAAGTCCGCCACCTCCGAGAGCATCCTCGTCGTCGACGATGAGGCCAACTTGCGTAAGGTGCTTCAGAGACAGCTCGAGCGCGCGGGCTACGTCGTCGAGACCGCTGAGGATGGTGGCGACGCGCTCCATCTCCTTGACGAGGAGGAGTTCGCGGCGGTGCTCACCGATCTGCGAATGGCCCCCATGGACGGCCTCACGCTGTTGCGGCGTATCGCCCAGCGTTGGCCGGGCCTGCCGGTGATCATGCTCACGGCCCACGGGAGCATCGACACCGCGGTCGAGGCCGTGAAGCTCGGCGCGTTTGACTTCATCGAGAAGCCACACGACATCGACATGTTGCTCCGCGTCGTGGCCAAGGCCGTGCGGACCCGACAGCTCGCTCGCGCCGAGTCCGGGCCCTTGCCGGCACGGGAGGGTCACGGTCGCTTCGGGATCATCGGCACATCCATCGCCATGCAGCGGGTCTTCGAGATCGTCGAGAAGGTCGCCTCGACCCCGTCCACAGCCCTCATCACCGGCGAGAGTGGCACCGGCAAGGAGCTGGTCGCCAAGGCCCTGCACGAGCACTCCCCGCGCGCGGGGCGACCCTTCATTAAGGTGAACTGCGCGGCGATCCCGGACACGCTCATCGAGTCGGAGCTCTTCGGCTACGAGCGCGGGGCGTTCACGGGGGCCGTGAGCAGCAAGCCGGGTCGGTTCGAGCTCGCGCACACGGGCACGCTCTTCCTCGACGAGATCGGTGAGGTCTCGACGGAGATGCAGGTCAAGCTGCTCCGGGCGATTCAAGAGCGGGAGTTTGAGCGGGTTGGGGGCGTGAGCACGCGGCACGTCGACGTCCGCCTCATCGCGGCGACCAACCGGGATCTGGCGAAGGCGGTCGCCGAGGGCCGCTTCCGCGAGGACTTGTTCTACCGCCTCAACGTCGTCCCGATCCCGCTGCCCCCGCTCCGCGACCGCACGGCCGATATCCCCGCGCTCGTCGCCCACCTCCTTCAGAAGTACACGCAGCGGCTCGCCAAGCCGAACATCGAGGGCTTCGATGACGAGGCGCTCGAGCTCCTGTCCCGGTACACGTGGCCGGGCAACATTCGGGAGTTGGAGAACGTCGTCGAGCGGACGTTGCTCTTCAGCGATGGACCCCGAATCCGGGCGGCGGATCTTCCCGCGGAGCTCACGGGTCGGTTAGGCGGGCAATCGCCTTGGTCGGGGCCCATCGCCCCGGTCGGGGTGACCGCCTTGAAAGACGTCGTCCGACGCACGACCCAAGCCGTCGAGCGCGAGATGATCGAGCGGGCGCTCGGCGAGACCGGCGGCAACGTGACGCGAGCGGCGCGTATGCTCGAAATCTCGCGAAAGAGCCTTCAGATCAAGATGAAGGAACTTGGGCTGCGGGAGACCGAGAAGTAGAGTCCCGCGCCGACTCGGCAGATCACCGGCACATTAGGGGAGACACCCATGCGCAATCGACACGTCCCGTTCGCGATCCTGCTTGGCGCGTCTTGCCTCCCAGGTGCGGTCTCCGCGGCAGAGCTGACCGACGTAATCGACGCCGCCGACGTGAACGATCCCTACGACGCGAACGTCGAGATCGAGTACGGCCGATCGTTGCGGCGCGCGAAGATCACCCGCGAGTTCTACTGCGATCCCGCCGCCACGCCCGACACCTGCCCCAACGCGCTGCCGGGCGTGGGCAAGAGCGTCAACGCGAAGGAGCTCCGCTTCCAGCGCGTGACCCATGTCCTGACGCCGCGTCTCCGACTCTCCATCTGGCACGACCTTGAGTTGAGGGTGGAGCTGCCGGTCGTGCTCGACGACGCCTCTGAGGTGCGGTTCGCCGGCAACGGTGGGAGCCTGAGCGGCGTGGCCGTGACCGAGGAGATCAGCACCGTCGCGCCGGGACCCCGGACCGAGATCGTCAATGGTGAGCAGCAGACCGTCGATCCGGTGAACGTTTTCGATGTGCCACCCAAGCTGCCTTCGAGGTCCGGCTTCGGGGACATGGCACTCGCGCTGCGATGGTCGCCTTATTCGCAGGAGCGCGACGACGCGCGGGGCACCTGGACGGTCGAGCTGGGCTACCGGCTCCCGACGGGTGAGGTGATGAGGGCGGGCAATCAGGGCGTTGGACGCGGGGTCCACGCGCTGACGATCGGCACGGCCCTCTCGCGCCGCCTCCGTTGGGTGGAGCCTTACGCCGGCCTCGACGCGACGTTCTCGTTCCCCTCGGCCAGCTCGCTGTTCAAGGACTACCACTTCGCCCAGGAGCGCATCGGCCCGGGCATCGTCGCGGGCTTCAAGATGGGCATGGAGATCATCCCGTTCGAGCACCCGCCCCGCTCGCTGAAGCTCTACGTCGACGTCGGCTTGGGCGCGCAATATCACGCCGAGGGCCGCGACTACGGGGAGCTCTTCGACGCCTTCGCGAGCGGCGGGCAGCCGTGCGATCCGAGCGTCGCAGCGTTGCCGGAGCTTGGGGCAAACCATGCGTGCTTCAACCCAGACAGCAAGTCCGAGCTGGCCGGGCAGCCCTTCGATGGGCTCGGCACGGTTGAGCAATATGTCACGGTCGTCGGGCACGTCGGGCTCGGCTTCTATGCTTCGCGCTTCTTCAAGCTCGGGACCACGTTGTCCCTGGCCCACGACACGGAGCACTTCCTGAGCTCGGCGGACGTCGGCGAGGACCTCGACGCTTCGGGCACCGTCGAGTCTCGGCTCGACGACAACTACGACGCCAACGAGCAGAACCCCACCTACGTCAAGGCGGTCGACGCGGTGGGCCATCGACTGCGCCTGGAAGAGACGACGAACTTCACCGCGGCGTTTCAGGCGGCCTTCATTTTCTGACAGCCTCGGCGCGTGACTTTGGACCGCTCAGACCGGCAGGTGGTAGAGGAAGCCGTAGACGATCACGCCGGTGACGGATACGAAGACCCAGATCGGCCAGGCGAAGCGGACGAGCCGGCGGTGGGCCTCCAGACGCCCGCGGAGGGCGAGCATGGCCGCACCGATCGCGAGCGGCGCGACGAGGATGGCGAGCGCCATATGGGGAACGAGGATCGCGAAGTAGACGCCGCGAATGAGCCCTTCGCCGGCGAACTTGCGGGGCTCGAACAAGACCCATCGGCTCAAGTAGGCGACGAGGAAGACCGCGCTGACCGCGAGGGCGGCGAGCATGAGCTGCTTGTGCCGCACAGCGTCTCGACGACGGATGGCGAGGCGACCGAGGATGAGCAGCACCGTCGCAACGAGGTTGCAGGCGGCGGCCATGTGGGCGAGGACCGCGTCGTTCATCGGCGTCGGTGTATCAAGATCGTGGCGGCGGCGACAGAGAAGGCCGCGAAGACGAAGACCCAGATGAAGTCGATCGTCAAGCTACCTGACAATGTTGTCCAGCTCGCGCCGTTGATGTCGGAGGCGTGCAGGGCGTGCCGGACCCCGCTGACCATGTAGCTCATGGGGTTGTAGTGCATGAGCGTCTGCAAGACCGGGTGGTCGTCGCTCGGGGGGAACATCGCGCCGGACAGGATCCACATGGGCAGGAGCAGGATGCTCATTACGGCGTGGTAGGCCTGAGAGCTGTCGGTCAGCCAGGCGAGGGCGAAGCCGAACGACGACAGCCCGACCGCGCCGACGACGAGGAACGACGCGAGGACGAGCCAGTCAATCTGAGCGAAGCCAAACCCACCCACCGGGGCGAGCAGCAGGAACGCGGTGGCCTGGAGCAGCCCGACACTCGAGACGCCGAGGCTCTTCCCGATGACGACCGCCGTGCGTGATCCGGGCGCGACGAGCACCGACTGGAGGAAGCCGGCGTGCCGGTCCTCGATGACCGTGATCGTCCCGAAGATGCTGGCGAAGAGGACCATCATCACGACGATGCCCGGGAAGAAGTACTGCATATAACCGACGCCCGGCTCGGCGCCGAACCGGAACGTGGAGGCCAGGCCGCCGCCGATCACGAACCAGAACACGAGCGGCTGCATCAGCGCCCCGACGAGGCGGGAGGGCTGGCGCAGGAAACGGAGCAGATCGCGCTGCCAGAGGACCGAGACGGTCGCGAGGTCATCGGCGAAGTTGTGGGCGATTTTTTGGGCGAAGTGGCTCATACGGACCCCGGAAGATCAAACAGCGTGCGGCCCGACAGCTTCAGGAAGACGTCGGCCATGGAGGGTCGTTTGAGGCTGACTGAGGACAGTCGGCCGTAGGGCAGGGCCTCCACGAGCCTCGGGATCCACTCGTGCCCGCGGTCCACGACGACGACGACGCCCTCATCGGTCCGACGCGCGGTCAGCGAGAAGCGCGAGAGGAGCACCTCTGCGAGCTCATCCGGGGCCTTACCCACGAGCGTGATAATGTCGCCCGAGATCGCGGCCTTGAACTTCTCCGGCGTATCAATGGCGAGCACCTTGCCTTGGTCCAGCAGCGCGAGACGATCGCAGCGGGCCGCCTCCTCGGGGCGGTGGGTGGTGAGCAGGAGCGTCACGCCTTCACGCTGGCGAAGGGCAAGGAGCCGCTCCCACGTCCGCTCGAAGGACGCCTCGTCCAGACCCACCGTCGGCTCATCGAGCACGAGCAGCCTCGGCCGGTGAACGAGCGCGCGGGCGATCTCCAGCCGTCGCTTCATCCCGCCCGACAGCGTCTTGACCCGCTCATGTCCGCGGTCGCTGAGCTCGGCGAAATCGAGCAGTTCGTCGATGCGAGGCTCGCGATCAGACGACGGGACCCGATGAAGGCGCGCGGCGCAGCGGAGGTTTTCGCGACAGGTGAGGTGGGGATCCAGACCCGCGGCCTGGAAGACCACGCCCATCTGACGGCGTAGCGCGCGCTCCGTCGGCTCGATGGCCACACCGTCGAGCCGAACCTGCCCGGAGGCCGCGCCGAGCAGACCCGTCAGGACATGGAATGTCGTGCTCTTGCCCGATCCGTTGGGCCCAAGAAGCCCGAAGATCTCGCCACGATGGACGTCGAAGGAGACGCCGTCGAGCGCCGTCCGCTTCCCAAATCGAACCACGAGCCCGTCGACGGAGAGATGAGGTGAGGTCTGAACTTCATGCGCCATGAACGGGCCCCGCATCAATGACGAGGACCGCGAAGAGCACGGTCAGGTAGAGGAGCGTGTAGAGGAAAAACGAGCGGGCCCAGACCTCATCGCTCCGGGCGCGGAAGCCGGCGAAGGCGAAGGCCAAGAAGCCCACGTCGAGCGCCACGGCCGTCGCCGCGTAGATTGGCCCGGCGATGCCGAGCGGGTAGAGCGCGAGGCTGACGGGTACGAGCGCGAACGACCAGAGGAGCGCGTGCCACTTCGTCACTCGGGCACCCCTGACGTTCGGCAGGGTCTTGATGCCGGCGCGCGCATATTCCTCTTCGCGGTACAAGGCGATGGCGAGGAAGTGCGGGATTTGCCAGACGAAGAGGATGCCGAACAAGACGAGGCCGGGCCACTCAGCCCCGCCCGTCACGGCTGTCCACCCCATGAGCGGGGGCATCGCCCCGGGGAACGAGCCGACGATGAGCGCCACCGGCCCGATGCGCTTCAAGGGCGTATACAAGCCGACGTAGCTGACGAGCGCGAGGGCGGCGAGAATGGCCGTGAGCGGGTTGACGTAGACCGCCAAGATGGGGATCGAGACGACCGCGAGCACGAATCCGAAGATCAGCGCGACCTTGGGGTCCAACCGACCCGCCGGCAGCGGTCGATTCCGCGTGCGCGACATGTGCCGATCGGAGTCGCGCTCCAGCCAGCAGTTGAGCGTATTGGCCGACGCCACGATAAGGACCGTCCCGAGGAGGGTCGCAACGAGCGTGAGCAGGGACAAGGTGCCCGGCGCCAGCCAGAGGCCGCCGGCAGTTGTTATGATCACCAGCAGGGTCACGCTCGGCTTCGATAACGCGACGAGATCCCGGAGGCGGACGGGGCCGTAAACGGCGGTCTCGTTCATGCGTTGACTCGACCTCTCATGGCAACTCGCTGCGGCCCTCGGGGCGGCCCTCTCTGGCGGGCGCCCTTTTAGCCTCATGCGCGAGGCGCGTCAATCGAGGCTGGCGCGCCCTATTCGTAGTCGCTGAAGCGCTTGTGCCCGGTCTCGCTCCACCAGCGGACCCAACGTTCATGGGCGTAGCGGCGCTCGGCGGGGGGCGCGTCGACGACGAAGCCGTAGTTCTGGTGGGTGAGCTTCCGGAGCTCCGAGAGGGCCCCGGCTCGAATCGCCCGCTGCTCGGAGACCAGACCGTCGAGCAACCACTCGACCCGGGGGCGCGCGCGGTGTCGCTCGTACCACCGCATCCACTTCCAGGCGTCGAGGCCCAGGTCGGCGCGCGTGATCTCGCAGAGCGCTCGATAGACGCCGTCGTACAGGCCCTGGTTCTTCTCTCCGAGCAGGTCGCAGAGCTCAGGGATGCTCGCGGCGATGCGGAGGCGGCTGACGGCCTCGATGACCAGCCGTCGGTGACGCAGAGGCCCATCGCGCAGCGCCGCCCGAAGGAGCTCGACGGCCGAGTCGAAGGCCGGCGTGCCCCGATACTGACCGAGGACAAAGAGCGTGATGTCGCGCACCGCCGAGTCCGCGTCGTGGGCCCGCTCAACGATCAGCGGCACGGAGCGCGGGCTGCGAATCGCGCTGAAAAGAAAGACGGCGTAGTAACGAATCTCCGGCGAGACGTCAGCGCACAGGGCCTCGATGCGGTCGACGCAGAGCGTCGCGATGCTGTCGACGCAGAGCGTCGCGATGCTGTCCTCACCGAGGGTGCTGAAGTGTGTCAGGGCTCGCAAGACGCCGCCGTGCTCCTCGACTGGGGGACGGCCCGGCGGGTGCGCGAACCTGTCGACGACGAGCGGCCCGGGGAAGACCCGCACGAGGGCGTCTAGGCCCGCCTCTCCGGCGGCCAGGAGGGTCTCAATGGCCGAAAGCACGACGGGGGCTTCGCTCCGCTGGAGGTGGCGTACGGCCGCCCCAACGTCGTCATCACTCATTGGGCTGACGGGCAGGCCGCGCTCGCGAGCGAAGGCCTCGGACTTGAAGGTCGGCCCAACGACGCCGGCCGCGTCTCCGCCTCCCCGCACGAAGCGCAAGGCGGGCAAGTCGACCTCGGTGGCTGGGTCCAGATGCCCCGTGCGAAGGGCCGCGACGGCAGGGACGGGGAGGTCGTGCGTGGCCGAACCCAAGCGGTAGCGGCCCCGGCTGATGATCGGGTGCCCCTCGACCGCAGGGTCATACGAACCACTCGGCGTGGCGACCAGCGGCAACGGCGCGGGCAGCGTGGCGATTCGCGCGAGCGCGCTGTGCGTCTCCATCTGGTCGAGCCGGAGGGCATCTATGAGGTAAGGCCTGACCGAAAGGGGCCGAGCGACGTCCTCGTGCGGGGCTATACAGGCGGGGGCCTCTCGTGTCGTCGACGATCTCTCCGCCTTCAGCGCGCTCGCCAACTCCGAGAGCCCCATCGGGCGCAGCTCTTGGGTCGTCTCAGGCCACTCGCCCTCAGGCGCAATGGCCGGGAGCGAGGGCACCGTGATCGGGTCCCGCCACATTCGAGTGGTCTCGCTCGGGTCGACCATTTCATAACCGTCCGGGACCGTCGGTCGAATGGGCGACATCCCAGCCAGCGTCGAATATCCGGAGGTGGGTTCGACGCCGGTCCGGTTCGGCGAGAGGCTGGCGGAGAAGTCGGTGCGGAGCGGTCGAAGCACGCTGTCCTTCTGGAGCCCGAGGAGGGGAATCGTCTCGCGCATCGTGGCCCGCCGAGCCTCGTCGGACCTTGGAGATTCGAAGTGCTCCATGGTCGCGCGCTCTTCTTCGGGCGCAGCCTCGGCGGGGAGCTGCGGGAGCGAGATCCGGGCGAATTCGGTCGGCCAGCTGTCGGCGAGCCCGACCAGGAGTCGTCGCATGTCGCTGGCGGTCGAAGGCGCGATGGCGTGGGTCGCGTGGTCCCCGAGGACGACGCCGATGACCCGCCCACCGCGGCTCACGGGCGTGACGAGCACGTCCACCGGGGCGGCGCGGCCGAGCGCGGAATAGACCCTGGCAAAGGCCACGTCGGTTCGGTAACGACCGCAGCGGGTCGCGCCTCGCGTGGCGGCCCGACCGAGGACGGACACGGTCTCGGTCGGCACCTCGAGCCCGGGGAGGCGGTCCATCGGGCGCCCGGTCTCCGAGCCGGCGATCCCGAGGAGCTGGTCGCCGTGGACGCGGAAGAACATCACCGCGTCGAGTCCGGGCAGCGTGATAGTCGTCAACAAACTTGACCACTCGGTCTCGAGCCGAGACGACGCCAAACGGTCGAGCGTCTCCGTCACCCAATCGCGGCTCGCCGGGTGGCCGACGGCGTCTTTGGCGAGCGACCTCAGCGGGAGCCCGTGCGCATGGCCAGTGTCCGCCCAAGCGCTGTCGATATCCCGAAGCGAGCGCCTCAGGATCCCGAGAGGCGAGGCCGGGACCACGGTCGCCAGCTCGTCCTCGAGCGCTTCGAAGCGGGGGGCGAGGGGCGAAGACTCAAGTCGAGAGAGGGTCCGGCGCAGCTCAAGCTCGAGCGCGAAGCGCCACTCGACGGGGCCCCCGGTGCGGGCGGCGATCAAGGCCAGCGTGTCTACGGGCAGGGCAGGCGCGGCGACGACGAAGGGCCGCTCTCGCACCGAGAGGGGGACCAAGGCGTAGGTCAATACGTCGGCCCGCGGCAGCTCGGAGAGGCCATCCGCGGGAGCAGCGGCGAGTTCGGCGTCGGTCGCCAGTGGCCGCCCAAGCAAGGACACCAGCGCGGAGGTCAGGCGTCGACGGCGCTCGCCATCAAGAGAGGCCGACTCCAGGAGGGCCGAGTCGAAGGCCCCGCCTCTGGACCCCAGACGCAGCTCCGCCCGTCGCAGTTCCTCGGCCGAAACCAAACCGTCGTCAACGAGCCTCTGCCAAGGGGATACGGACATGCGGTGCTCCGTGGGAAGGCTAACATCAGCCCCGCAATGTCGGAAGATCCGCCTGAGTACCCGCGTTGGGATCCGTCTCCGCGGGCGTGGGTCGGCCGCGAATGAGGAGCGTACCTACGGCCAGATCGGCCAAGGTCCGGCGGTCCCGGTCGACGAGCGCGTAGGTGTGGCCGAGGCCGAGCGCGAGCGCGCCGACGCCGGTGAACAGCCCGCGAAGGAGGGCGCGAAATGGGCCGACCCGCTCGCCCGTGTCCGTGATCAGCCGTAGCCCCAAGGAAAACTCGCCCACCGTTCGGTCGAAGAAGACGTGCGCCACGAGCCCGTAAGCGACGCCCGCAATCGAGACGAGGACGAGGCCAGGCAGGAGCAGGGTCAGGTCCGTGGCCACAAAATCGGCGACGCGATCGATGAGGTCCGGAGGTGTCGAGCTGCCCTCCGCGGCGGGCTGAAGCTCCACCCGCTCGCGAATGAGCCCGGTGCGAAAGGCGAAGTAGGCCACGCCACACAGGAGGCTGAAGTCGATCGCATCCGCGAGGACACGCCTACGATACGAGCCGACGGCGACCGTGAACCTCAGGCGATTCTTCGGGAGCACGGGCATTCTAAAGTGCCCCGACATGGGCGAGCAGCAGCGTCGGGCCCACAATCGCCGCGGTCTCGGTCCGCAAGATCGGGCAGCCGAGCGGAACGCGCGAGAACCCGGAGCGGTCGCAGGCCAAGAGTTCACGCGGGGACAAGCCGCCTTCGGGTCCGACAATGACGGTCGCGGGGGTGAGGCGTGGCAGGGTAGACCACGCGCAGTCGCCCTTGGGATCGAGCACGAGTCGCAGCGGGTCGTCACCGACGCTCTCCAAGGCCTCGCTCAGGCTGAGCGGTCCCCGCAGCGTGGGCACATCGGCGCGTCCGGACTGCCGTGCCGCGGCCTCCACGACGCGCTGCCAGCGCTCCATTTTCCGATGGGCGCGCTCGGGATCATCGAGGTGTACGACGCTCCGCTCGGCGGCGAAGAGCACGAAATCCGTAACGCCGAGCTCGGTGCAGGGTCTCAGGATGTCGTCGACCTTCTCGCCCTTGGGGAGCGCGTAGAGCAGCCGGACGCGAGGTCGCTCCGTCGTTGTTCGGAGCGGGCCGCAGGGCACGAGCGTGTCTACAGGGCCCGAGAGGGTCAGGCAGGCGTCGATCTCGTGGCCCCGGCCGTCAAAGGCGACGACAACCGCGCCGTCGGTCAGCCTGCGGACGCGGCGCAGATAATGCGACGTCGCCGCAGGGAGCTCGAGCCTCGGGGCGTCAAGCTGCATGCCTTGGAGCGGGACACGCAAGGTCACGGGGCGACAGGCCTTCGGAGGTGAAGGACGCACCACTCACCGTCGGGCTGGCGGGACACGAGCTCGAAGGCCTCATAAGCGACGAGCACGGAGTCGATGTCGGCGTGCAGGAGCCCGGCGAGCACGAGGTCCCGGCTACATCTCTGCATGATCGGCGCGGCGAGCTCGGTAAGCGTCCGTGCGATGATGTTGGCGAGGACGATGGGGAAGACCTCGTCGGTCACGTCGACCGAGCCCTCGAGGAGCGTGACGCGATCCTCGACGCCGTTGTGCGTGACGTTCTCCCGAGCATTGACGAGGGCCTCGGGATCAATCTCGACGCCCACCGCCTGGCTGCCGAGCAGGGCCGCGCCAATCGCCAGAATCGCCGAGCCGCAACCCAGATCCAGGACCCGATCGGCGTGATGTTCGGCGAGCAGCGTGTCGAGCACGATGAGGACGCCTCGAGTGGTCTCATGGTGTCCCGTACCAAAGGCCATGCCCGGCTCGATGACAATCGTAAATGGTGCTTTGGGATCCGTTTCCTCCCACGGGGGTCGAACCCAGACGCGGGCCGAGAGGGGGCCCCCACGGAAGAACTCCTTCCAGCGTTCGCGCCAGCCCTCGTCGTCGGTGCGCTCGATCTTCACGTTCGTCGACGCGATGTCGAAGCGGCCCATCCATGTGGCGACCGTGGCGCGAAAGGCCTCGGTCGGTGGGGAGTCGAGGCCGATGACGAGCACCGAGACCGACGCCTCTTCGGACTTGGACATGGTTGTCAGATCCGTGATCTCGACGGCCGTGTGGGCCTCCTCGGCGATCAGGAAGGCGAGCGCCTCGGCGTGCTCGGCGGGCGCGTGAATTGAAACTCTCCACCAGGTCATCTCTCACTCCTCGTTTCATCATCTCCGACAATCACGATCAGCGGGTCCGTCGAGAAGACGGCTCGCGCCGCTCGGGTCACGTCCGCGGTCGTGGTCGAAAGGACCGCAGCGCGGCGGCGGGTCGGGCCGTCGGCTTGGAAGAACCCGCGCCGGTCGGCCATCGCGAGCTGTACATCGAAAAATCGAGCGAGACCCGCCGCCGTTTGGAGGGCCAGCGCCTCCCGACCGACGAGCCGGGCCTTGGCGACCTCGACAAGCTCCGGGTCACTGAAGGGGAGGGGCGCGTTCTGGAGCCGGTCACGCAGCACCTTCGAGGAGTCTGCCGTGAGTACGAGGACCCCCGGATGGTCCCGGTCGGGCCCGTGGACGACTTGGCCCCCGAGGACAAGAGCCAGCACCTCGAGGCTCTCGGGCGTCGGCGGCTCTGAGAGCGGCAGTGGGTAGGCCCAGGCGACCGTTGTCAGGCCCGCCGTCGTTCGAAGCCGAATGGGCGCCCGCGACTGCGCCGCCACGCGCCCTTGAACGTACACCGGCGGCGGACCTCTGGAGCTGGGCAGAAATCGCCGCTCGAGCAGCCGGCGGGCGAGCGTGGTCGTCGCCTCCACATCAACGGGGCCCGCGATGCTCAGCACGATCGGCGCGTGCGCGACCGCGGCGTCCATGAAGTTTCGGACGTCGACGAGGGTTCGATCTTCGAGGCCGCCAGCCGATCCGAGGGGATCCCGAAGCGAGACGGGGTCGAGCGTGTCTCTCTCCGCGAGGCTGATGGCGAGCGCGACTCGGTCGTCGTTGCGGGTCTTCAGCCGCTCGTGTGCGAGCGCCCGGGCGACCTCGAGTTCGCTGGGCTTGACGTCGACGTCTTGAAGGCGCTTCGCGAGCAGTCGTAGGGCCTCAGCACTTCGCTCGGAGGGTCCGACAGCGGTGAGGGCGAGGTGGTCCCTGTGGGCGTGCGCTTCGATGCTGAAGAGCGCTCCGGCGTCGTCGGCGAGGGGGCGCGAGAGGTAGGCGGCGACGAGCGCGGCGAGCCCGATATGGTCGCCCTCCTCGACCGAGGCCCCGCCCATGACCCGGACGTGCAGGGCGACCCTCGAGCGTGAGCCTGATGCCTCACGGCCGGGGTCTGTGCCCGGGCGCACCATCACGGTCAAGCGAGGCCAAGCGGACGCCTCGCTTATGCCGGCGGCGAAGACCTGCGGACGGATCTCGATCAGGCCGCCGAGGCTACGACCAGCCTGTTGGGCCGCTTCGGCGAGGGCCTCGGCCCAGACCCCTTCGTCGAGCTCACCGGACGCAGGATGATCAGCCGACAGGGCGACCACCGCCCTCAGCGCGCTTGAGTCGAAGACCACGGGGGTCAGTCCACCCTTCAGGCGACGACTCAGGTCTGCATCTGTCGGGGGTGCTTGAGCGCAGGCCTCGCCGTATCTGAGCCAGGTGTCGGCGAGGCCGAGCGCTCGGGCCTCGGGGCCGTCGGAGTATTGGGACTCGCGGGCCTCGACGAGGGCATCGAGGCGGGCTCGTTCAGCCGGCGTCGGGGGCAAGCGATCGTTGCTTTGAATGGTCTCGACCATCACGCGGAAGGCCAAGTCGACCTGGGCCACGGGCACGCCCGCGCCGAAGATGGCCATGGGCCCGACCGATCGTCGCCGAACCTCTCCGAAGACCTCAGTGGGCTCGAGTCCGGCCGCGAGGAGCGCGCGGTGGAGTCGCCCGTCGGCGGCCCCGAGGAGGTCGACGGCCCGATGGAGGCCGCCGTCATCTTCGAGTGCATAACGAAGGAGGAGACGAGCCCCGGAAGCACCTTCTCGCACGACCCGCACCTGGGGAGGGGGGCGCGTCGTCTGACCTGCATCGGCGCGCTCAGGGACCGGCGAAGTCAACGCCCTCGCGCCCTCGATGAAGCCGGCTGGTCCCGCGGCGGTGATCATGATCGGACCGGGCGTCCACTCGGATTCATCGAGCAGATCGATCCAACGGCGCGTCCCGATGGCCGAGCACTCGGTTGGGACGGTGAGCGCGCGTCTCGCTTCGGCCAGGAGGGTGTGGGCGTCGGACGCCGCTGCCGAGATCAGGATCCCGGGTAACCCCGAGACGTCGATCGGCGCCACCCGGCCGCCCACGTCGGCCAGAGAACGCCCGGCCTCTCTCCGAGGCTGACTGACCGCGTTCAAAGCGCAGGCCGCGCGGGCCCGACCATCCGGCCCGCCGAAGGTGAGGGTCAAGGCCGCCGCGTCGACGGGGAAAAGAGAAAAGGCGAAGGCGCGCTTCGGCTCAACACCGCAGGCTGTTTCGGTCACGTCTGCTGTGGCCGGGGCCAACGTAGGCAGCGTTGGACCGCGGACCTCTTGGGCGCCGCAGCCGAGGAAGAGAGAGATGACGAGCGGCCATCCGGACGCCGTCCAGGCGGGACATCGGGCTCCCGAACCTGACGTGTGCTGCTTGAACGGCGACGGCATGGGGCGCGGAGGCTAGCAGACGTCGACCTTCCTGAGACGATTTCGCGACAAACGCCACCGACGGGGTCTAGAGTCCGCGCCCATGATCACCACCGGCGAGAGCGGACGTTGGCGGCAGGTGGCCGGAGTTCTGCTCGCCGAGCTTGAGCGTTTGACCGATCCCCTGACGAGGGCTGCCCGCCTTCAGGAGGTCGGCGACCTCTTTCGGGACAAGCTCGAGGAGCCCCTGACCGCGGCGCGGTACTATGCGGACTCCGTCAAGGCCCGGCCGGAAGCCCCTCATGCAGGGCTGTCACGCCTCGCGGGGCTCGCCCGTTCGACCGGCGATGTCGTCGTCACGGCGCACCTCGTCGCCGGGCTCAGCGCGGCCGGTCAGTGGGTCGACGTCGTCACGGTCCTCGTTCGTCAGGCCGAGGCCGCGTCGGACGGGGCCGAGCGCGCGGGGCTCTACCTCGAGGCCGCGGAGCTGACCCGAATCCGCATCGGGGATCCTGGGCTGGCCCGTGAGTACCTGCTCGCGGCCGCACCGGAGGTCGACCACGAGAGCGAGGCGATGGGTCGGCGAATCATCGAGCAGCTCGAGATCCACCTCGTTCATCGGCCCGACGATCATGAGGTCGCCACCCAACTCGCCCGGCTCGACGTGATCGCAGGCCGTCCCGCAGAGGCTCTGGCGGCCCTCGTTCTCACCGCCGCCCACGCCCCCGATCCGAGCGCGAAGGCCTCGCTCCTCCTCGACGCATCGATCATCGCGGGTGACCGGGCCGACCGCCCGATTGAGTCGGCCATTCACGCTTACGAGGCCTACGCCTTTGATCCCTCTCGCCTGAGCGAGGTCACTGGGCGATTGGAGGCGACGCTGTCCAGGTGGGGGGCGGTGCCCGAGGTGGCAGACACGCTCGAGCAGATCTTCGAGCGACTCCAGCGGCCCGATCGAGTCGATGCCGTGATGGAAGCGCGCCTCGTCTCGGCTTCGCCGGCCCATCGTCCCGAGTTGCTGCGCCGGCTCGCCGAGCACGCGGAGTATCGCCTCCTCGATCCGGCGCGGGCCTTCGAGGTTTATCGGCGTGGGCTCGAGGAGCAGCAGGGGGACCTCGGCGCCTTCGCGGCCGGGATGCGGAGGGTCGGCGCTGAGGGTGTCGATGGCGCGGGTGAGGTCATGATTGACCTCTTCCGTCGCCTCTGTTTGTGGAGAGCCCTCGTCCATGTGCTGGAAGGGGAGGCGGCCGTCGCGGCCCTCGACCCTGACCGCGCCGAGCTTCTCTTTCAGGCCGGCGAGATCCTGGAGAAACACCTCGAGGACCATGAAGCCGCGATGGCGCACTACCTTCAGGCCTTCAAGCTTCGACCGAAGGAGGCCCGGTATCTGGCCTCGGGCGAGCGGCTCTATCGACGCCGTGACGACTGGCCGATGGTGGCGCGTCTCCTGGATCTGCAGCTTCGACTGAGCGCGGACCCGGCGCACCGCCGCCACCTCCTCCTTGAGCAGGCGCGGGTTTCGCATCGCCACCTCGGTGAGATCATCCCCGCCTATAACGCAGCGCGGCAAGCACTCGAAGCGGGGGCCGGAGAGGCTGCGACGCGGCTCCTCTCCGAGCTGACGCGCGACGAGGATGCGTTCTATGAGATCGAGACGTCTCTTCGAGCTCGCGCCGCCGAAGAGGGGGGCACCGAGGCCGCGCGCCTCTTGGCGGAGCTCGCCACGCTCCAGGATGAGAATCGAGGTGACGCCGCAGCCGCGCTGAAGACGCTGTCCGAGGCGTCGGCGATCGCTCCGGACGACCTCTCGCTCTTCGATCGGGTCGCAGCACTTCTCCGCTCAAGCGGCTCGGCGCTCGACCTCGCGTCGTTTCTGGCCTCCGCGCGTGACCGCGCCTTCGAGACGGCTCGACGGGTCGACGCGCTGCGAGAGGCCTCGACGCTCTTCGCCGAGCGCCTCGATCGCCCGGCCGATGCTCGGGAGGTTCTGCAGGTGGCCGCCGGTCTCGCCCCGGATGATGCCGAGGTCGTGACCGCCTTGCTCGAACAGGCCCGCCTCGCTGAGGATCCCTACGCGCTCGCCGGAGTGCTCGCGCGCGTTGCCGCAGGTCAATACGTGGCCATCGACGGGCTTGATCGGGACGGGGCCCTACGCGCTCTGGCCGAGACGTACGCGGTCTCGCTCGGAGACCTTCAGTCCGCGTCCGACTGCCACCGCACGCTGCTCGTCGACCGGCCAGCCGATCCCGTCTCGCTGCTCTGGATGCGGGACTTTCTGCGGTCTCGTGGGGCCTTCGATGAGCTCCGCACGCTGCTCGACGCTGCGATAGAGGCCGTGGTCGACTCCCCGCGGCAGGTCGAGGTGCCGGTCCTGTTGCGCGAGCTCGCCGAGCTCGCCGAGGTCGACCTTCACGATCCGCGTCTGGCCGCAGTCTACTATCGGCATCTCTGGGAGTCGGCGAGGCTCGAGGTCGCCCGGGTCGCGCTGCATCGGATCTATGCCGAGGCCGGTGATCGTGAAGGTGCCTTGGGGCTGCTGGTCATGGAGCTTTCGGAGTTGGAGGCGGGCCTCGCGGACGGCGCGGCCCCCGACGCCGAAGGCAAGGAGCGCCTCGCGGAGAAGCTCATCGACTTGGCCGAGCGGACCCCTCGGGACATCGAGCGGCTGACGCTCGGCTTGACCACGCTGTCCGAGGTTCGTCGCGACGACCCCGACGTGCTCGACGCGCTCCTTGGGGTGCTTGAGGAGGCGAACGATCACGTCCGTATGGTCGTCGTCCTCGCCGAGCGGGCCCGCCTCGCCGAGCCGCCATTGTCGAGCAATTTCCTGCGCGAGCGAGCCGTTCTCCTCACCTCGCCGCTCGCCGCGCTCGACCTGGCGATCGCGGCCTGGAACGAGCTCCTTGAGGCGGCCGAGTCGCCAATCCAGCCCGAGCTGAGGGATGAGGCGCTCCGCTACCTCCAGGGCATCTTCTCGTCGCGGCTTGACCACGCGAGCGAGCTGAGGATCCTTGGGCAGCGCGTCGCTTTCGCGCCCACCGAGGAGGTCGCCGTAGTCCTTCGCCGTGAGGCCGCCGTTCAGGCCGAGCTGCGCCTCGGGGATCTGCCTCGGGCCGTGTTGGAGTGGCAGGGGATCTTCGAGCTGCGGCCGGACGACGCCGAGGCCGTCGAGGAGCTCCTCCGGTTGTACGAGGAGCTGGAGGACTGGTCGCGCTTCGTGCCGCTGGCCGTCTTCCATCTGGCGTCGCTCGACACCACGGACCCCGACGAGGCCGTTGAGCTCGCGCGGAGGGTGGCCCGGCTTGTGGGCGATGCTGCCGTGGCCCCTGGCGGTTCGACCCCCCCGTCCGACGCCATCGTGGCCTGGCAGCGCGTCTGTGACCGCGAGCCGGATGATGTCGAAGCGCACACCGCCATCGCGGAGCTCGCCAGCCTCACCGGAGAGTCGGCCTTGCGGGCGCACGCCTTGGGTCGAGTGGCGGCCTCGACCGAAGACATCCCCGAGCGATGCCGTCTATGGACCCTTCAGGCCCAGGCCCACGAAGACGCGGGTGGCATCGCCGAGGCGATCGACGCGCTTCGACGGATCAATCAGGTGGTCCCGGACAACCGCATGATCTTGGCCGAGCTCCGCCGTTTGGCGATTGCCCGTCAGGATGACTGGACCTTGTGTCGAACCCTCGAGGCCGAGCTGCTCCTGACGACCGACGTGAACGAGCGGCTCGTCAAGGAGAAGGAGCTCGCCCGACGTCTCGATCATGGGCTCGGCGACCAGGAGAGCGCGGTGCTCGCTTGGGAGCGTGTTCTGGTCCTGAGGCCCGACGATCGCGAGGCGCACACGGCGCTGAAGGATCTCTTCGTCGAGCTTGGTCGACCCAACGATCTCGTTCGCGCCCTGCGTCGCCTGCTCGAACTTGCTGTCGACGACAATGAACGCGTGGTTCGGCTCTCGGAGTCTGCCCGCCTCGTCGAGCTCCACAAGGGGGACCAGCGGGAGGCCTTCGAGTGTTGGTGGCGGGCGTTCAAGCTCTGCGGTGAAGCCGATCCCCGGATGCTTCGCGAGATGGGGCGCATCGCCGAGGCGGCGGACCTCTGGGATCGATACATCAAGGTCCTCGACGTCGCGCGTGAGCGGGCTCACACCCACGAACAGCAGATTGAGGTGCTCATCCAGCAGGCCCGGGTGGCCGAGGAGCGGCTGCGTGAGCCGGCGCGCGCGTTGGCCCTCTTGCAGCGCGCCTTTGACCTCGACCCACGGCCCGGCCGGGCCTTCGACGAACTCCTGCGTGTCGCGCCGCTCGTCGGACAGCACGACGCCATGCTCGAGGCGATCAACCGCCTGCTCAAGGCGGGTGTCGACCGTGAGCACCGTTCCGCCCTGCTCCTCCGCTCGGCGGTCATTTTGGAGACGCAACTTCAGGATCCCGAGCGCGCGTTCGAGGCCTACGCGCTCGCCTCGCGCGCCGGCGCTACGGATGAGGCGGTCCTTCCTGAGCTCGTTCGCCTCGCCGAGGCGCATGGAACCTGGGATGCCCTCGTCGACATCTATAACGACAAATGGAACCGCCAGACCCAGATGTCCGCCCGCATCGGGACGCTTCGGGCGCTGGCCGAACTCCTTGAGACCCGCGCGCTCGACTGGGAGCGGGCCTTCGAGCAGTACATGATCGCGTTGCAGCTCGACCCCGAAGACGAGGCGACTCGAACCGAGGTCTGGCGACTTGCGGACGCCCACGGAGCGTGGCCGATCGTCCTCCGCGTCTTCGAATTGAAGATCAAAGACGCCGATGAGATCTGGCTGAAGATCGCCCTGCTGCATGATGTGGCGCGGATTCAGGAGCGCAAGCTCGGACAGCCGGAGAAGGCCTTCGAGACGCTCCGCCGGGCCTTTGGGCTGGAGACCTGGAACGAGTCCACGCACGCCGCGCTGCGAAGGCTGGCCAGCGATCTGTCTCGCTGGGGCGAGCTCGCTGCGGCGTTTGTCGAGGAGGCAAGCTGGGCTGAAGAACCCCTGGCGCGGCTCCGCCTCCTGCGTGAGGCCGCCGCCTTGCTCGAGGCGCACGGCGATCGGGCCGAAGCGGCGCGGGTTCTTCGACAGGTCGTCGACCTCGATGGCCAAGACGAGATCGCGTCTTCCGCCCTCTCCGCGGCCTATCACGACCTCGGTGACCATACAGGCCTCGCCGAGCTGCTCGAGGCCCGCCTCGTCAGAGCCGTCGAGGCTTCGCGGCGACCGATCTTGCTTGAGCTCCTCGCGTTGTACCGCGGGCCGCTGAGCGCGTCGGGCCGTGGCGGGTCCTCCCGAGTCCGGACCATCGCTCAGAAGCTCCTCGCGATCACCGAGACCGACGAGCTGGCCTTCGACGCGCTCGAGGAGGTCTACCTCGCCGCGCTCGATTACCGTGAGCTCGCCGAGCTGCTCGAGACCCGCGTTCGTTGTGCTCCGGCCGAAAAGCGCGGGCCCCTCCTCGAGCGACGAGCTGACCTTCTTCATCATCGCCTGGGTCGGCCACGCGAGGCCTTCGCGGTGCTCCTTCGAGCCGCGCAGGCCGAGCCGTCCCGCCTGGATCTCGTCACGCGGCTTACGGCACTCGCCGAAGGCAACGACGAGCTCGAGGAGCTGATCGGCTGTGCTGAGCGGGCGCTCGAGACCAGCGATCCGGACGCGAGTTTGCCGCTCTTGCTCCTCGCCGGGCGCACGAGCAGAGACCGCTTCAGCAATCGGAAGCGAGCGCGGCTTCACCTGGCCCGAGCCCTTGAGCTTACGCCCGATGATCGGTCACTCGCCCTCGAGGTCCTTGAGCTTCAGACCGGCGAGAAGCGCTGGGCCGAGGTCGTCGCACTTCTGGAGCGGTACGGGCCGCAGCTCTCGGTCGACGCCCTCATGGACGATCGCACCGCCACCATCAACTGGACACTGCGCCTCGCGGAGCTCAAGGCCGACCGGCTCGCCGATCAGGACGCCGCGATTTCGACGCTCTTGGGTGCGGTCCGCGCTTACCCAGACTCAGCCGCCATCGTTGATCGACTCTACACGCTGGCCGACCAAGCTCGGAACATCGACGCGATGGTGACGGCCATCAACTGTCGCGTCCGATCCGCTGGCACCAACGAGGCCATCGCCGCAGCCGCGATCAGCGGCGCGCTCGCCCTAGGCACCCTGGAGGCCCAGGAGCCGGCGTTGCTCTTGTGGCAGCGGGCCTTGAAGGCCTCTCCGCACAACTCTCAGGCGCTTGAGGCCATCCGCGTGTACGCGACGAGGAATCGCGACTGGGCCCTGCTCCGTCAGCAACTTAAGCAGCGGGCGCTGGCCTCAGCCGAGCCCCTCGCGCGGGCGACCGCTTTCAATGAGTACGGCGCGTTCGAGCGTGAGCGGGGGGACGAGCCGGGCGCGGCCCTCGAGGCCTACCAGCAGGCCCTCTTGGCTCAACCCTTTGGCCAGGAGACGCTTGAGGCTCTGCTCGCCCTGCTTCGAGAGAAAGGCGATGTCGCGGCCGTCGTCGCGATGACGACCGAGCTCCTTTCCGCGCTGGCCGGCGAGGGTGACTTGACGCCCTATCGACACCTCGATCCGGTGCTCGCGCAGCTTCAGCATGATCGCGGCCTCTCGGCGCTCGCCGACGGTCTCGACACCGATGCAGTGGCTTTCCTGTCTGACGCTCATCGACGCGCACCGACCCATGAGGCCATCTCGCTCGCCCTGGGTGAGGCGCTGTATCGAGACGGCGAGCTGGTCCGGGCGGCGGCGATCTGGGCTGAGTTTCCGTCTCTGCCGCCGCTGCCCGCCGGGCTCGACGGCTCGACCCATAAGGGGCGTGAGTACCTGCGCCGAGGGCGAGCTTTTTTTGCTGCCGGCCAAGCCGATCGAGCGCTTCGAGCCTTTGAGGCGGCCGCGCTCGAACCGGTCTCTCGCGTCGAGTCGCTCGAGGCGCTCGCCAACCTCCAGGAGCGGGGCGGCCATTGGGAGACGGCCGTTCGCTATCGCGAGAAGCTGGGCGAGGCGTCGACCGACGCGGGCGCGAGAGCCGCTGCGTACATCGCCGCGGCCATCATCGTCGAGACCCGTCTGGGCAAGCCGCAGCGGGCGGCCACTTACTACGAGCGCGCCCTGCAAAGCGGTCTCAGCGATCGTCACCTGCTTGGCCGCGTCCTCTCGTTCTATCGTGAGCAGTCCCGTTACGACGAAGCCCTCGCCATCAACGAGCGTCTGCTCATAGACGAAGTCGAGCCGAACGCGAGAGCGGACGGGTTCACGGTCTCGGGTGAGCTCCACGCGCGCGCCGGGAGACCCGCACTGGCCCGCCTCGCGTTTCGGGCCGCGCTCGACGCCTCACCGCTCCTCCTGCCGGCCGTAAGGGGCCTCCTGGCGTCCTGCGAGGGCGCCGACGACGCAGACCAGCGTCAGGCCTTCCGGACCATCTGGGAGGGGACCCTCGGAATCACCGGCCCGGAGCGGCGGCCGGTCCTCGAAGCGCTCGGCCAGGCCCTGCTCGGGCGTGACGACGTGGCCGGCGCGCTGGAGGTCTACGAGGATCTGCACAACGCTGTCCCCGATGCGCCGGAGGTCCAGCAGATCCTGGCCCGTCTTTATCTACGCCTGGTTCAAGCCGACTCGGCCGATCCCAATGACGTCGACCACTTCCATCGCGCGATCCGCCATCGGCTGTCTTACCTGCGCAGCTTCCCGGGTGACGTCGAGTCGTTGCGGGACCTTGTGATCTTGTATCGGGGGGCCGGCCAGAGCCATTGGGGAGCTACGCCGCTGCGCCTGCTCGTGCTCCTGCGGCAGGCCACCCGTGAGGAGACGGAGCTGTGTCGGGCGATGGGGGGCCCGCTCGACGAGCGCCCCGGGCTGGTCTTGGATCAGGCGACCCGCATTGATCTCATCAACGAGTCGTCGTGGAGCACCCCCGCCGCGATGCTCCTCAAGGTGCTCTATGAGACCCTTTCAGAGGCGATCGACCAGCACCAAGGCGCGCTCCGTCTCGATCCCGACGAAACGGCCGCCCAGCCGCCGCCGAACCTCCTGGGCTTGGTTGAAGGGCTCTGTCAGTCGCTGGAGTTGCCGACGCCGGTGGTCCATGTACGCCCAGTCGACGAGCGTCGCATCGTCGTCGACCGGCTTCACCCGATGGAGCTTGTGGTCGATCGCGGGCTCGCCGTCGGGACGCCCCCGCGTGATCAGCGTTTCCTGATGGCGCGTGTGCTCGAGGGCTCCCGTGGTGCAGGCGCGCTCGCCTTTGGTCTCTCGCCGGACGACGGTCGCGCGCTCTTCGCCGCGGCCATGGCGCTCGGCTTGGGAGACGACGGCGCCGAGTTCGCGCTCGAGACCGGCGCCGATCCCGAGCTCATCTCCACCTGGGCCGACTTCCTCGTCGAGCACCTCGATGAGGCTGAGCTCGAGGCGCTGTCGGCCTACGCCTTCCCCGTTCGCGTCCAAGGTCCGTCGGCGTTCGATCAGTGGCTCATCGACACCCGGTGCCGCGCCAATCGTGTCGCATTTGTCCTGTCCGGGGACTTGTCAAGAAGCTTGACCATCATCATGCGTGACACCCCCGAGCTGACGACCTCACGGATCTCCGGCCCCGAGGGATTCCGCGGTCTGCTCTCGCGCTCGGCCGAGCTTACGGATCTGCACAACTTCGTCTTCGGGACCAAGTTCCACGCCCTGCTCGGCGCCCTGCCGGAGTCGGACGACGAGTCCCTCGACGGCACAATCGATCACTCCGACGACGTCACATCCCGCTGATGATCCGCCAGTCGTCGCCTTCGCGTCGTAAGGACAGGCGATTTCGGTCGGTGTGCGTGCCCCAGCGGTCCTGCTCACCCGCCGTGTAGAGGTACTGAGTGCGATACTCGAAGACGACGGTGGCGATGTCGTCGATCACCGAGATCTCCTCGATATCAATCTCATACTTGACGGCCTTGACCTTGTCTTTCAGATCACCAAAGACCTTGTCGAGCCCGACGGTGTCGTAGTCGTCATTGGGGTCATCGGTCGTGCTGCCGTTCTCGTAGTAGTTCCGGCTGGCGAGGGTGCGGAGGGCGGCGACGTCGCGGCTCTGCATCGCGTTGCGATACTGCTCGACGATACCGGCGATCTCCTCGCGTTCGGGCGTCGATTCGACCTTCGTCCCCTTGATGTAGTTGGGTCCGCAGGCGGCTGACGTGAGCAGACCAATGGCCACTGCCAGCTTGAGAATCAGGGTCGGGCGAACGATGGACGTCATCCTAAGTCTCCGGCGGTCGATGGTCGGGGGAACCCCTTGGGGCGGTCGGAAGATTCCCCATCCCGGCCCATGAGTCAATTCCCGGGTCCATGGTGGTGCTGAGCGAAGAACCGAGCGCGCCGCCCCCAGACCTCGAGGCCATCGCGCTCGCCCCGCTGGAGGTTGAGATCCACGCGACTGGAGAGGGCCAGAAAAGCGGTCGCGGCGACGGTGTACGCGCGGTCGTCGAACGCGCACATGGCGACGAGTCGGTGCGCCTCCAAGGTCAGGGAGGGGTGGGGCAGGGCGTCGGCGGCGGCTTGCAGTCGGGGCACGGCCGTGCCGCAGTCGCCCGCCCGAATCAGGGCACGCGCGCCCAGATACAAAGAGACGGGGTGCACCGGCACGAGGCCCACGGCGATCTGGAGCTCGTCGCGGCCATCGTCGGGCTTGGGGCCACGTTCAGTGAGCGCCGCGAGGAGGTGATCACCGTATGCCCCCGCGCCGACCGCGAAGCGCTTCACCGCCAACCGACGCATCGCCGCGCGATCGAAGCTCTCCTTGAGGAGGGCGTCGAAGGTTGAGCGCGCCTCGGCGATAGCATTTGCGTCTCCCCGGAGCGCGGCGACGTCTGCGAGCAACTCTCGGGCGCGGGCGCTGCGGACTGTCCCGGCGCGCGGCTCGGCTATAATCGCGTTTGCCAGGGCGACTGCCCGTTCGGTCTGACCGTCGGATCTGAGCGCGTCCATGAGCGAGAGACGGGCGTCGAGATCCTCGGGGACGTGCCCAAGCACACGCTCCCACTCCACGACCGAGCCGCCGGAGTCTCCGCGGCTGACCGCCTGCTCAGCCCGGTCGCGCAGGGCGGCGATCTCGTGGGCGCAGGTCCTTCCGAAGATGGCCGGACGGTCGAAGCGCACGCGCGCCACGGCGAGGGCAAGCGCGTCTTGAGGCAGGGCATCCACATGGGCTCGCCAGCCGGAGAGCGCCGGATCCTCGGGCTCCAATCGGCCCTCCCGATAGAGCCGCTCCATGGCGTCAAGACCCACCTCGTCATGCACATAGCGGACGAACGAGCCGCACTGGGTATAGGCGGCGCGGGCATTGACACCGAGGAAGCCGAAGGGGTCGAGCAGCGTCTCCATCGGCGTGTCCAGGTCGAGCTCACGCAGGGCGCGGGTCCAGGCGTGCGCGTCGAGCAAGCCTTCGTCCCACGCGGCAGCCACGGCGAGCCCCTCGATGAGGCCCATGTTCGGGAGCAGGGACGACCACAGGCTCAGGTGGTGGGGCGCGTTGGACACCTCGGCGGAGAACGCGTGGGCCAGCTCGTGGGCCAGGACGCCGTCCCCGATCTGCGGCGCGTGAATGTGCACCGCCCGCTGCCAAGGTTTGGCGATGCGGACGTGTGCCGCGCCCATGAGGCGCTTCTTCTGGGCGGCGTCCTGGTAGAGCCAAACGGTGATGGGCTCGGCCGGCGCGCGACCGAAGAATACGGTGAGCTCGGCGTGACGGAACTCCAACTCGGTCTCGAGGTCAGTCAGCCGCGCCGGGCTCAAGTCCTTCGGATGGATCAAGATCAGGTTCGCCGTGCGGGTCTGGCCGCCCAAGCTCTCGGCGACGCTATCGGTCGTCCGGTGGAGGTCCTGTTGCGACGCCGCGACGTAAACGAGGCCGACCGAGACCGTGGTGAGCACCCGCAGACGAGCACCGCCACGCAGGATCGCGAGGGCCCCGAAGGCGAAGGCCAGATCCTCGAGGCGGGAGACGACGAGACGAGACGAGATCGGGATGACCTCGTCGTAGAGCGAGCCCGGGTAGTAGCCGACGAAGGGGTGAAAGAAGTCCACCGTCGGCCCGAGCCAGAAGTCCACGGCCGAGCGCGCGAAGGTGCACAGGACGAGGACGCCGAAGATGCGCCCACCGAAGCGCGTGGACAGCCGCCTCGAGACCGCGCCCCAGGCCAGCGAGACGGCGAGCGTCGTCGTGGGCAGGAGGATGAAGAAGAAGAGGCCTTCCAGGGGGTTGCAGTTGCGAAGTCGGGCCATGTTCAGCGTGATCGGCACGAGCGCGAGAGCCTGGGGCAGGGCACCCCGCAGGAGGGCGCGAGCGAGCGTCCGCCGGTCAAAGAATGGATCGAGACCGAGCCCGATCACGCCGCCGAGCACCATCGCCGGAACGGTGAAGGCGAGCGCGAACTCGAAGGCGAGCAGATTGAAGAGCGGCACGAAGCACAGGACCACGCTGAGGCCCACGAAGAGCAGGGGCGCTAACATTGGCGGCGTCCATGCGAGCGTGCGACAGTGAGGCCATGTCGGACCAGCACATGCGCCGGACCCCTCGCGTGCCTCTCGAAATCAAAGTCGAATACAAACGCTTCAACGCCTTCATCGCCGATTACACGCGCGACATCAGCACGGGTGGGCTCTTCGTCCGCACCTACTCGCCGCTGCCCCCGGGCACCGAGGCCATGTTCACGCTGGTCATCCCCAAGGTGGCCGCGCCCATCATCTTGCGCGGCGTGGTCAAGCGCGTCGTCACGGGAGCCGAGTCGTCGAAGGAGCCGGGCATGGGCATCGAGCTGCTCTTCGACGATGACCGGGAGTCCGCCGCCCTGAAGGTGGTCATCGACGCGTTGATGATTGACCACCTCGGCGAGGCCTTGTTCCGCAGGCTGGTCGAGGTTCAAAAAAACTCCGAGGGCTGAGCTGACGCGGGCCTCAGAACCCGGTCCGGGCGAAGTAGCGGAGGCGGGTCCCCGCGACGAGGCCGAGGCGGCGTGCTTGACCGGCGCTGAGCTCCAGAACATAGCGCGTCGGCTCCGGGATCCCGCGGCCCTCGAGCGTGAGCGGGGGCACGTCTGAGACGAGGCCCGCGACGGTCCAGTCCTCTCGGATAAAGACCATGTCGAGCGGGATCAGCGTGTTCTTCATCCAGAAGCGCTGGACTTGCGTCTGTCCCAGGAAGAAGACCATGCCCCAGTCGGGCTTCATCGACGGGCGGCACATGAGCCCGCGCGACGTCTCAAAGCCGCTGCGCACGACCTCGACGTTCACGCTGACCTCCCCCGTGGGGCCGTCGAACTTCACGATCGCCGTCCCGGGGGCGACCTCGCCGGTGGAGGCCGCAGGTGCCTTGCAGGCCCCCTCGGAGCAGCGTTCTATGCTGCCGCAGCCGTCGGCCATCGGCGTCCACTTCCCGGTGCACTCGGCGTCGGTCTGGCAGGGGGTCTGTGCGGCGGGAGGGGGGGCGGCGGGTGCTGCGCTTTGGGGCGCCTGAGAGCCAAAGCCCGATGGCTGGGCCCGGCTGGTCTCCGAACAGCCGAGGAGGATGAGGAGCCCGAAAGCAAACTTCATGTGGGGAAGGTCCGGCGACCGCTCAGCGACGGTCGAACAGGCGCCGAACCTCGAGCGTCAGCGCGCGCTGCATGGACCGCTGTGCGGATTTGAGCGACTGCATCGAGGTCCCAAGCGTGCCAAACTCGCCGGTCTCGGTGTTTGTGCCGTCCGTCGCCG